>JAODBM010000107.1 GCA_025463985.1 Acidimicrobiales bacterium | reverse complement strand
GACTACCTCAAGCGGGTCCGCTCGGTGGTCGACGCCGAGTACCCAGGGCGGGTCCTGCTCGCCGAGGCCAACCAGTGGCCGGCCGACGTCGTCGACTACTTCGGCGATGGCGACGAGTGCCACATGGCCTTCCACTTCCCACTGATGCCCCGCATGTTCATGGGCGTCCGCCGCGAGCAGGCCAAGCCGATCACCGAGATCATGGCCCAGACGCCCGAGGTCCCGGCCGGGAGCCAGTGGGGCATCTTCCTGCGCAACCACGACGAGCTCACGCTCGAGATGGTCAGCGACGAGGAGCGCGACTACATGTACGCGGAGTACGCCAAGGACCCGCGCATGAAGCGCAACGTCGGCATCGCTCGCCGGCTGGCGCCGCTGCTCGACAACGACCGGCGGGTGGCCGAGCTGTTCCACGGCATGCTCTTCTCGCTGCCCGGCAGCCCGGTCATGTACTACGGCGACGAGCTCGGCATGGGCGACAACATCTACCTCGGCGACCGCGACGGCGTGCGCACACCGATGCAGTGGACCCCCGACCGCAACGGCGGCTTCAGCACGGCCGACTTCGCCCGCCTGTACCTGCCGTCGCTGATGGACCCGGTGTACGGCTTCCAGGCCGTCAACGTCGAGGCCCAGATGCGCAACCCCGGGTCGTTCCTGCACTGGGTGCAACGCATGGTCCACGCCCGCAAGCAGCACCCGGTGTTCGGCACCGGGTCCTACGAACCCCTCGAGGTGGCCAACCCGGCCGTGCTGGCCTACCTGCGCCGCCAGCGCCGCGAGGACGGCCGCGAGGACATCGTGCTGTGCGTCAACAACCTCGCGAAGGTCGCCCAGCCCGTCGAGCTGCACCTGCCCGGGCTGGCCGGGCGGATCCCGGTCGAGCTGTTCGGCCGGGTGCCGTTCCCGTCCATCGGCGAGCTGCCGTACTTCGTCACGCTGCCGCCGTACGGCTTCTACTGGTTCAGCCTCGTCGACGAGCTGGGCGACGATCTCCGGTAGCTGAGCTCCCTGGTCAGCGGCCATGCGCGGGCGTCCCGGGACCGGCGAGGTTGTTGCTCGCCGCTACCGTGACCGCCGTGGCCACCGAGCTCCCGACCTGCTACAAGCATCCCGACCAGCCGGCGGGCGTCATCTGCCAGCGCTGCGATCGCCCGATCTGCCCCCGCTGCATGAACCAGGCGTCCGTGGGCTTCCACTGTCCGGAGTGCGCGCGGGGCGGCGCCCAGCAGGTCTACCGAGGGCCAGCGGCCGTCGGCGGCTCGACCCGCGCGGTCGTCACGCGGCTCTTGGTCGCGGTCAACGTGGCCGTCTTCGTCCTGGGCCTGGTGCTGCGGTTCCCGAACCAGAGCGTCGGCGACGCGCTCGCCAACGGCTCCACCCGGCTCCTCTACGACGGGGGGCTGGCCGCTCCGTTCGTGGCCACCGGCGACTGGTGGCGGGTCTTCAGCGCCGGGTTCCTGCACATCGGCTTCATCCACCTCGGGTTCAACATGTACGCCCTGTGGTGGCTGGGCCACGAGATCGAGCGGGCGTTCGGCTGGGCCAAGATGCTGGCGATCTACGTCGTGTCGCTCCTGGCCGGCTCGCTGGGCGCGCTCATCCTCTCGCCGAACAGCCTCACCGCCGGGGCCTCCGGCGCCATCTACGGGCTGCTGGGGGCGATCGTGGCCGTCTACCGGTCCCGTGGCGTGCGAGTGCAGGACACGCCGATCTTCGGCATCCTCGTCATCAACTTCATCTTCACGGCGGTGCTCGCGTCCCACATCTCGGTGGGCGGCCACATCGGCGGCTTCATCGGTGGGTTCGTCGCCGGCTACGCCTTGTTCGACCTGCCCCTGAAGCGCCGGGACCTGCCGGCCGTCGCGCCATGGCTCATCTGCGGCGCCCTCGGCGCGGTCTGCCTCGTGGCCAGCCTCATCGTCTCGTCCTCGCACGGCGTCGGCGGCTGAGCCGCACGGGACCGACCCGCGAGGGTCAGCGCTCGACGAGGCCCTTGAGCGTGCGCAGGTTGCCGCGCCAGATGCGGCGCATGACCTGACCGCCCACGAGGCCGCCGACCGGCCCACCCATCCACCACGGGAACGTCAGGCGCTCGTCCCAGGCGAAGCGGGTGCGTCCGCCGCGGGCGCGCCGCAGCGTGAACCGCCCGCTGCCGGTCACGAGCCCCACGTGGCGGACGCCTATCGCCCGCCGCTCGCGCCACTCCGTGATCTCCATCACGTCGGTGAACCGGACGGGCCCGACCCGCGTGACGCACTCGAACGTCGTGCCCACGCCTGCCGTGGTCCGCGACGTGAAGCGGATGGCCTCGGCATCGGCCATCCAGTCGACGTGGTTCTCGATCCGGCGCACCACGTCCCACACCCGCGCCGGCGGTGCGTCGATCACGGTGGAGACGCTGATCCGGCCCATACGCCGAGCCTATGTGCGGGCGCTCTCGCTCCTGGGCGGCGCCGGCCGGTCGCTCACGCCGAGGCGCGGGCCAGCGCAGTGCGCGCCCGGTCGAGGTCGGGGCAGGTTCCCTCGTCGACTCGCTGCGCGACGGCGCGGGTGAGCAGCTCGACGGCCTCACGCGCGGCGGCCGGGTCGACAGCGGCGCCCGAGTCGTGGAGGGCGACGAGCAGCTCGGCTAGTCCGGTGGCGGCTCGCAGCTCGAAGGCGAGTGGTCGCCCAGCACGACCAGCGCCCGTCCCCGTGCTGCCCGCGCCATCTGCACGAACTGGCGCTGGCCGAACTCGGTGCCGACCCGCACTGGCTGCTCGGTCAGCTCGAGCGCCGCGGCGGGACGCCCGACGAGCATCGCCGTGAACGCGTTCGCCGCCCTGAGCCGGCGCCCATGGTAGGAGGGGCCTGGGCCCTGCCGTTCGCGGAACTGGCCGATCCAGCGGCGGACGCCGCCCACCCGGATCAGCGGCCGAGCAGCAGCGTCGTGGCGCGCTCGGGCGCCACGATGTTGATCGGCACGCCCGTGCCCTGCTCGAACCCGCCGATGCTCTGGACCCGCGGCGTGACGTGCACGTGCCAGTGGTACGGGTCGGTCGAGCGGTGGGGCAGCGTGTGCACCACGAGGTTGTAGGACACCTCGCCGAGCAGGTCGCGGAGCATGACCAGGCTGTCGCGCAGGGCGCGGCCCACGGCCACGAGGTCGCTCGGCGCGGAGTTGGCCAGGTGGCCCTGGTGCCGCGTGGGCAGCACCAGCAGCTCGAACGGCGCGCCGCTCCAGAACGGCAGCACGACCATCACGCCCTCACGGTCGATCAGCACGCGGTGGCCGGCGTCGCGCTCGGCCTCGACGGTGGCGCACAGCAGGCACTGGCCCGAGAAGCGGCGGAACCCCGCGATCTCCTCCACGAGCTCGCCCGGCACGAAGGGCATGCCCATCAGCTGGCCGTGCGGGTGCTGCAGCGAGGCCCCGGCCTCGCGGCCGTGGTTGACGATCGCCTGCGTGTACCGCACGCCGGTCGTGGAGGCGTGGTCCTCCATGCGATCGCGCAGGGCGGCCATGACCAGCCCGGCTTGGATGTCGCTGAGGTCCGCCCAGCTGCTCTCGTGATCAGGGGAGAACACGAGCACCTCGTGGATGCCGCTGGCCGGGGCCTGCGTGAAGAGGGGGCCGAGGTGCTCGACCCGCATCGGCTCCGAACCGGAGAAGGCGGGGAACCGGTTGGGGACCACCCGCACCGACCACGCGCCGGCCGGCCCGTAGGTCTCGAGCGCGGGCGGGGTCTCCTCTTCGTGGCCGGGGCAGAACGGGCACGGCCGGGTCGGGCCGCGCTCGATCGTCATGCGGTCGCGGGCGAAGTCGTCGGGGCGCGCCGAACGCTCGATCGACACGGTGACCCAGCGGCTGGTGAGCGGGTTCAGCCGCAGCTGGCTCATGGACGAGCCGCCGCGCGAGCCGCTCGGCCATCCGGACGATCAGCGCGCCCGGACCGGCTCGCCCTGGGCGTCGGCTGGTCCGGCGCGCACGCGCCCATCGGATCGGCGGGGACGGGGGCGGCGCTCACGGGTCGCATCGTAGGACCGGCGAACGCGCCCAGACAGGGCAAAGCCCCCCTTTTGTCAGCGGGTTGGTGGCGGCGTTCCGGCCCGCTCGTAGATCGAGACGTGGGCGGCGGCGTCCGGGCCGAACGGCTCACCCGACCAGCTCGCCCACCGGTCGGCCAGCACCAGCCCGGCCGCTGCGGCCATGGTGTCGAGCTGCTCCGGGGTCGACCAGCGGATGTGCCACGGCCGCAGCCGGATGCCCTGCTCGGTGATGTCGACGTACTGCCCGAGCACCTCTTGGGTCGCCGGATCGCTGCGGCTCACGCTGAGCACCACGCGGTCAGCGCTCACGGTTCGTGGCTCGACCCGGTCGACCGGCCCGCGGCCGGCCGCGTCGCCAGGGGCGCCGGGCGCGGGGACGAACGCCTCGAGCACGAGGCGGCCGCCGGGCGCGAGCCGGCGGGCCGCGTTCACCAGACACCGCTGCTGGTCTGCCGGGTCCACGAGGTTGAACAGGGTGTTGTACGCCACGAGCACGACGCCGAAGCGGCGCTCCGCGAGCGGCGGGTCGACCATGTCGCCGAGCACGCCCTCGACCCGCTCGCCGCCGGGCTTGGCCGCGAGGCGTTTGAGCATCGCGGTCGAGGCGTCGACGCCGACCACCGGGAGGCCGGTGGCGGCCAGCGGCAGGGCCAGCCGACCGGTGCCGACGCCCAGCTCGAGCAGCGGTGCTCCGTCCGCCAAACGGGCCACGGCCGCCACGCACGCCTCGGTGTCGGTGAGCTGCCCGTACCAGTCGTCGTACACGTCCGCGAACCGGTCGCCGTAGGTCGCGGCGTCGTACCCGTCCATCGCACCAGTGTCGCAGCACCGCCTGACCCGCCCGAACGCTGGAGTGGGCGGACGGTTGCGGGCCGAACCACGTCGCGGTGGATCCACGGGCCACGGCGCGCTGGCGCAGCCGTAGCCTGGCCGGGTGCCTGCCTACCTCGACCACGCGGCGAGCACGCCGGTCCGTCCCGAGGCGGCGGCGGCCGCGCTCCCGTTCCTCACCGACCTGCACGGCAACCCGACCGCGGCCCACGCATGGGGTCGCCAGGCCCGGCGCGCGCTCGACGACGCCCGCGACGACCTGGCCGAGGTCCTCGGCGCCCGCCCGGGCGAGGTGGTGTTCACGTCCGGGGGCACCGAGGCGGACAACCAGGCCATCGCCGGGGTGCTGGCGGCACGCGGCGGCGTGGCCGTGTGCTCGGCGATCGAGCATCACGCGGTGCTCGAGCCGGTGGAGCGCAGCGGCGGTCGGGTCGTGCGCGTCGATCATCGCGGCACCATCGACCTCGACGCGCTGCGTGACGCCCTCGATCCCGGCGTCACCGTGGTCTCGGTGATGCTGGCGAACAACGAGATCGGCGTCCTCCAGCGGTTGGACGAGGTCGTCGAGATCGTGCGGATCCACGCTCCGGGCGCGGTCGTGCATACCGACGCCGTGCAGGCGTTCCCGTGGATCGACGTGGCCGACGCGGCCGCGGCGGCCGATCTCGTGTCGGTCAGCGCCCACAAGTTCGGCGGCCTCAAGGGGTCGGGGGCACTCGTGGTGCGGCCTGGCGCCGCGGTCGCACCCATCCTGCGAGGTGGAGGGCAAGAGCGCGACCGGCGCAGCGGCACGCCGAACGTCGTCGGCGCGGTCGCCATGGCCGCCGCGGCGCGGGCCACGCATGACCACCGCAAGGCCACCGTCGAGCGGGTGTCGGCGCTGCGCGATCGGCTGGCCGACGGACTCCTCGCCGCCGTGCCGGACGCGGTCGAGACTGCGGTGGCCGGCGGCGACCGGTCGCGCAAGGTCGCCGGGTCGCTGCACCTGTGCGTTCCCGGCGTGGAGAGCGAGGCGCTCCTGTTCCTCCTCGACCAGGCCGGCGTCGCCGCGTCGGCCGCGGCATCGTGCGCGAGCGGCGCGCTCGATCCGTCGCACGTGCTGGCCGCGCTCGGCTGCGACCGCGCGCTCGCCGGCGGCTCGCTGCGCCTCTCCCTCGGCTGGAACACCACGGCCGCCGACGTCGACCTCGCGCTCCAGGTCGTCCCCGCCGCCGTCGCCCGCCTCCGCGCTGCGGGGGTGCCCCGTTGAGCGGGCGCCGCGAGCGCGACGGCAACGACCGCGGGCTCGGCGCGAGCGCCGCGAGCGAGCGGTTGCGGGTGTTCGTGGCCATGTCGGGCGGCGTGGACTCGTCGGTCGCGGCCGCGCTGCTCCTCGAGGCGGGCCACGACGTCACCGGCGTCACGCTCAAGCTCTGGGGGGGCGAGAGCGACACCGGATGCTGCTCGGTGAGCGACGTGGACGACGCCCGGCGGGTGGCCGACCACCTGGGCATCGACCACCACACGTTCAACTTCGGCGACGACTTCACGGCGCACGTCGTCGAGCCGTACGTCGAGCAGCATGCGGCGGGCCGGACGCCCAACCCGTGCGTCGAGTGCAACCGCCATGTGAAGTTCGACCGGCTCTTCGCCCGGGCCGAGGTGCTGGGGTTCGACGCCGTCGCCACCGGCCACCACGCCCGCATCGTCACCGACACGGGTGGGCGGCGCCGGATCGCCCGCGGCGTGGACCGAGCGAAGGACCAGAGCTACGTGGTGCACATGCTCGGCCAGGCGCAGCTGGCGCGACTGCTGTTGCCGGTGGGCGACCTGACCAAGGACGAGGTGCGGGCGCGGGCGCGCGCCCTCGGTCTGCGCACGGCCGGCAAGCCCGACAGCCAGGACGTCTGCTTCATCACGTCGGCGCAGGGGCGGGCCGCGTTCCTCGGGGCCCGCATCCCGCTGCGTCCCGGTCGCGTCGTCGACCAGAGCGGCGCGGAGGTCGGCCGCGTCCCGGCCGTCGAGCTCGTCACGATCGGCCAGCGCAAGGGCCTCGGCCTGGCCGGGGGCGGCGCGCCGCGCTTCGCGATCGACGTCGATGTGCCGGCCGCCACGGTCACGGTGGGCTCGGCCGGTGACCTGCTGGCGGCCGAGGTGCGGGTCGGGGCGCTGGCCTGGGCCGACGGCCCGATGGCGGGCGACCTGCTCGTGCAGACGTCCGCCCACGGAGTGCCTCATGCGGCGACGGTCGCGGTCGACCCGGCCGACCGCACCGTGGTCGTGGTGCGCTGGTCCGACCCGGCGCGCCGGGTCGCACCGGGGCAGAGCGTGGTCTTCTACGACGGCGACGAGGTCGTCGGCGGCGGCTCGGCCCAGGCCTGATCGCAGGCCGGCTCGGCGACCGTGCCGAACCCGAACCGAACCCGTGCGACGCGGGCAGAAGCGCGCCCCGCCCGTCACGGTCGAGCGAGGGCGCGGGGCCGGTCAGCGCACCGTGATGCGGCGCGACCGGGCCTCGTCGAGCAGCGCTGCCGGACGCACCGGGGTGAACAAGAGATGCGTCGCGGGTTCGGTGGCCGTCGCGCCGCGGCCAGTCCGGCGCAGCAGGTCGAGCGGCTCGAACAGCTCGAGCTCGAGCGCGAGGCCGGCGGCCCCGCCGGTCAGATCGATGGCGTCGGTGCCAGCCGCGGCCGGACCGAGCCAGCGGATGCTGCTGCGCAGGAACAGGTGCGGCTCGGGCAGCGCGAGCGGATCGTGCAGCACGAGGCCGGCCGGGACGAACACGACCCACCGGCGGGCCAGCTGGTGCAGCGACCGCACGCCGAGCGCCGCCGCCGGGACGCCGACCACCACCGCGACCGCACCGGCGGCCCACTGGCGGCCGGCGAGGAGCAGCGGCCCCGCGACGATCCCGCCCACCACCACGGTCCACGTCAGCGGCACCGGGCCGAGCAGCAGGCCGCTCGGCGTCCGCAGCGTCATGCGGCGCTCGGGGCCGTAGGACGACCCGTCGACGAACGCCTCGCCCGTGGTCGGGAGGAAGATTGCGCCCAGCGCCAGCGCGGTGGTGGCGATCGCCACCACGCCCGCCGTCGAGACGTGGTCGCGAGCGAGCGTGGCCCAGATCGCGGCAACCAGCGCGGCCGGCGCCAGCGTGCGCACGACGGTGAGGCTGACCGACCGCGGCACCAGCGTCGCACCGAGCGTGACGGCCCAGCCGACCCACAGCAACGTGCTGGCGGTGAGACGGATTGGAGCACTCCGCGGGTCGAGCGCGGCGGCCAGCGCCGGCCCCGCGGTGAAGGGCAGGACCAGCCAAACGACGCGGGCGGGCCAGTGGCCAAGGTCGGGCACGGTCGTCGAGATTTGCTCACACGGTGCGCCGCTGGCTATTCCAGTGGTGGGGGCGTTGCGGGTTATGAGCGCGAGGGGCCGGGTTTTGGACCAGTCCACCGATCTGGTGGCGCAGATGGAGCAGGCGTCGTGAGGGACGCGTCCTTCCCGCTGGGCGTGGTCACGTCCATCGGCAGCCTCCCGCACACCACGAGCGACGAGGCCGTGCGATTCGTCTTGCGCCACCTGCCCGAGCTGCCGGCGGCGCCCAGCATCCCGGCCCACGAGCCGCTCGAGGGCATGCTCGCTCAGGTCGGCTGGGGCGTGGCGGGCGTGGTCATCGCCGACGACGGCACCTTGTCCGTGCCCGACCCGCGAGCCCTCGACCCCGCGGCAGCGCTCGACGACCTCGAGCTCTCCGGGCGGCCGTACACCACGCTGCGGGCGTTCCTCCGGGCGGTCGCCACGCGCACCGAGCCCATCAAGCTGCAGCTCACCGGACCGGTCACGCTCGGCCTGGCGTTGCTCGAGGCCGGCGCGCCCGCCGATCGAGCCTTCGCCGTGGCGGCGGCGGTCGTCGCCCAACGCGCCGCCGGCCTGGTGGCCTGCGCGGCCCGCCACGCGCCCGCGGCCGCTCCGGTCGTGTTCCTCGACGAGCCCGGCCTGGTCGGCGGCTTGCGGGCCGACGTGCCGCTGAGCGCGGACGCCACCATCGACCTCGTGTCCGGGGTGCTCGCCGCGATCGAACCCCACGCCGTCACCGGCATCCACTGCTGCGGCCGCGCCGACTGGCGCGTCGTGCTCCAAGCCGGCCCGCAGATCCTGTCGCTGCCGGTGGGTGCCGGCATCGAGCCGTCCGCTGCCGCGCTGGCCGCGTTCCTCGAGCGCGGCGGCACGGTCGCCTGGGGTGCGGTGCCGACCGAGGGGCCACTCGGCGAGCAGCCCTCCCGCCTCTGGCGGCGCCTGTCGGACCAGTGGTGCGAGCTGGTGCAGGCCGGCTGCGACCCCGTGCTGCTCCGGCGCCAAGCCATGATCACGCCCGTCTGCGGCCTGGCGCTGCACGACGAGGTGCTCGCAGAGCATGCGTTCACCCTGAGCCGGCGCATCGCCGAGCGGCTGCACGATCAGGTCACCGGCATCCGCCTGAGCGTCGGCGCGTAGCGCCGAACGCCTCGGTCGCCCCGGCCGGTTGCCACAGGGGGTCCCGGCCGTGCAGACGCCGAACGCGTCAGAGCTTCTTGAGCGCGCTCATCAGGCGCCGGAGCGTCGAGACCTTGGCCTCGCCGTCCTGCTCCTCGGCCTTGAACGCGATGTCCACCGGGTTCGGCTCGTTCTTGCGCCGCTTGCGGCCACCGCCGTTGCCGTTGCCGGTGCTGTTGGGCGCTTCGGGCTCGTCGATGAACTGCGCGTAGAGGTCCTCGAGCCATGCCGCGTTCGCGTTCTTCGGGGGCTCGGCCGCGGGCGGGGGCCCGAAGGGGTTGGCGCCTCCGGGGACACCGGCAGCGCCGTGATCGGGCTGGTCGCGCGTGTCGAGGTCGGCCATGCGGGCGCGCGGCCGGTTGGCCGGCGGGTCCGGCAACGACGTCGTGGCGAGGGCCGTCGCGATGGCGTCCTCGATGCGCTCGTCGATCGCATCGCCGGCCGTCGGCGACGGGGTGCTGCGGTGGGGGAGGCCAAGCGACAGGATCGGGTCGTGCTCGACCGGCGCGATGTCCCGGTGGGCGTGGGGCATGCCCCCGGGCCGGATCGGCACGACATCGGCCTCGGCCGTCTCGGAGATGACCTCGACCAAGCCGGCCTGGCTGAGCCGGTACACCACGCGGGCGGTGGAGTAGCGGCCTCGGCCCAGCTCGGTCGACAGCTCCGCGATCGTCCGGGGCCCGCTGAGCGCGGTGACGAGCTCCCAGTCCTCGCGCTGCAGGGTCACCTGCGACGCGTTGCCGGGCAGCGTCCTGCGGGCCTCGACCCACACGTCGAGCGTCGGCATGGTGGTGCTCCACTCGTCCGCCTCGCGCACCCGCTTGCGCACCTCGGTCACGATGGCGTCGACGGGGAAGGCACGGAACGGCCCGAGCCAGTGCACGGTGTCGGGCTCGAACTCGAAGTCGCCGGTGCCGTGGCGGAACAGGGCGATCAGCGGGTCGTACACGACCGAGAGCACGACCGACGCCAGCAGGTCGGCCTGGATGGCCCCCTCGCGCACGAGCAGCTCGCCGACCATCGGCCGGTCACCGGCCTTGTCGATGGCGCGCGCCCAGTCGTCGGCGGTCAGGCGGCCCGGCCGGACCAGCGCCGTCGCGAGCAGCTCGTCGGTCGAACCGTCGCGCCCGAAATAGAGCTGGCCGCGGTGGAGGTACACGGTGCAGTCGCCCCCGAAGCGCACCGCGCCGGTGCGGGCCTCCGAGGAGAGGACCTTGAGGATCCCAGCCGGGGAGAAGTCTTCGAGCGTGCCATTCAAGGTCATGCGGTTTCGTGCCCTCGGGCTGTCGATCAGCGTCTCCTGCATGGTCGGCCGCCGGGCACCCATCTTGAGGGTTCCGGCGGTCCGGCCAGGGTCCGCCGCGCGGCCCAGCCGACGGCTCGCAGGCCGTCCAAAGCGGCGACCGGCCCCCGGTAGGCTCCGGCCGATGGCCGACCCGAAGCGCGCCCCAGCACCCGCCGACGCCGGGACCGGGCCGAGCGACGACGTGGCCCTGCGGATCGGGGCCCTGCGCGACGAGATCGCCGAGCACAACCGGCGTTACCACGCCGAGGACGCGCCGATCATCAGCGACGCGGAGTACGACGCGCTGGTGCGCGAGCTGCGGGGCTACGAGGAGCAGTTCCCCGAGCTGCTCGTGCCCGACTCGCCGACGCAACAGGTCGGTGGCCCCCGCTCCACGCTCTTCGCCCCCGTGCGCCACCGGGCGCCGATGATGTCGCTGGACAACGCGTTCTCGGCCGACGAGCTGGTGGCATGGGGCGAGCGGATCGAGCGCCGGCTCGCCCGCGGCGACGGCAACTCCGGCGCCACCCGTGTGGTCGACGTCGAGGTCGATCCGGTGCCGGAGGTCGAGCCCGCGCCGGACGCCGAGCGCACCCCGGCCGGCTACGCCTGCGAGCTCAAGATCGACGGCGTCGCCATCTCGTTGCGCTACGAGGGCGGCCAGCTCGTGCAGGCCGCCACCCGCGGCGACGGGCAGACCGGCGAGGACGTCACGGCCAACGTCCGCACCGTCGGCGTCGTGCCCAAGCAGCTGCCCGCGGGCGCACCCCAGGTCCTCGAGGTGCGCGGCGAGGTCTACATGTCGACCAGCGCGTTCGACGCCCTCCAGGCCCGCCAGCGGGCCGAGAACCTGGCCCGCATCGAAGCGGGCCGCAAGCCCAACCCGGTGGCGGTCAACCCCCGCAACGCCGCCGCCGGCTCGCTCCGCCAGAAGGACCCCGCGGTCACCGCGTCGCGTGAGCTGTCGATGTGGTGCTACCAGCTGGGCGAGGTCGAGGGTGGCCCCGCGTTCACGACGCACAGCGAGACGCTCGCCTTCCTCGGCGGCCTCGGGTTCCCGGTGAACCCCGAGGTGCGTCTGCTCGACACCATCGAGGAGGTGCACGCGTTCTGCGAGCGCTGGCAGCAGCACCGCCACGACCTCGACTACGAGATCGACGGCGTGGTCACCAAGGTGGACGAGCTGGCCCGCCGCGAGCTGCTCGGCACCACCTCACGCGCCCCCCGCTGGGCCATCGCGTACAAGTTCCCCCCCGAGGAGCGCACGACCACGCTGCTCGACATCAAGGTGTCGGTCGGGCGCACGGGTCGGGTCACGCCGTACGCCCAGCTCGAGCCGGTGTTCGTCGGTGGCGCCAACGTGAGCCAGGCCACCCTTCACAACCAGGATCAGGTGAAGGCCAAGGACGTGCGGGTCGGCGACACGGTCGTGGTGCGCCGCGCCGGCGACGTGATCCCCGAGGTGGTCGGGCCGGTGCTCACGCCCGAGCACGACGCCCGCCCCGAGTGGGTGTTTCCCACGACCTGCCCCTGCTCGGTCGAGAGCGTGCTGGTGCGACCGGAGGGCGAGAGCGACACGCGCTGCGTCCATCCCGAGTGCCCGTTCCAGCAGGCCGGCCACATCGAGCACTTCGGCGGCCGCGGCTCTATGGACATCGAGGGCTTCGGCGAGCAGCGCGTCCGCCTGTTCCTCGACCTCGGGCTCATCGCCGACGTGGCCGACATCTACAGCATCGACTGGGAGCGGGTCCGCGGGCTCGAAGGCTTCGGCGACACCGCCATCGCCAACCTCCAGGCCGGCATCGAGGCCTCGAAGGACCGCCCGCTCGCCAACCTGCTCGTCGGCCTCAACATCCGCCACCTCGGCCCGGCGGGCGCCGAGGCGCTGGCCCGCGCCTTCGGGCACCTCGACCGCATCCTGGCGGCGTCGGTCGACGAGATGGCCTCGGTCGAGGGCGTCGGCCCGGTCATCGCCGCGGCCGCCCGGGCCTGGTTCGACGACGACGACGCGCACCGCTCGCTGATCGAGAAGCTGCGCGCCGCCGGCCTCAACTTCGCCGGCCCCGAGGCGTCGGGCGAACCCCAGACGCTGCTCGGGAAGTCGGTCGTCGTCACCGGCACCCTCGAGGGCTACTCCCGCGAGGAGGTCGAGGCGGCCATCAAGGCCCGCGGGGGCAAGGCCCCTGCCTCGGTCTCGAAGAAGACCACCGCGGTCGTCGTCGGCGAGTCGCCCGGTGCGTCCAAGGTCACCAAAGCCGAAGAGCTCGGCATCCCGGTGCTCGACGAGGCCGGTTTCGAGCGCCTGCTCACCACGGGCGAGCTGTCCGCCTGAGCGAGCGCGGTCAGGTGACCGAGATGCGCCAGGAGATCGAGCGGGACTTGGTGGGCCCCTCGCTGATCCTCCAGAACCGCACCGAGAGCATGACCTCGCCGGTCGGCAGCTTCTCCATGACCTTGCCCTTGCCCGGGAGGAACAGCACGTCCTGCTTGGTGTTGGGCCGGATGCCGTAGGCAGCGGCGATGGACGAACGGGGATCGACCGCACCCGCCATCTGGTCCTCGGGAACCTCGACGCCGTTGATGATCACGCGCCCGTCGTAGCCGGGCTTGAGCCGCGCGCCGACCTGCTCCTGCTGGAGCACTCGCGCGCCGGGGCCCGGCTGGCGCTGGACCACCGCGGGGTCGTCGGCCGGGCCGGTGTTGCCGTGCTGGCCCCGCGCCGTGGCGAACACGAAGAAGCTGGACGCCGTCACCAGCGCCATCACGATCACCGACCAGCGCAGCCAGGCCGGCCACTCGGCGCGCTCGGGACGCGGGCTAGGGGCCGCGGGCTCGGTGACGGGTGGGTCGACGACGTCGGTCATGGCCGGTCCAGCGTAGGTCGCCCACCCCCGAAGCCACGACCCGGCCGGGCCGTCGACCCCGGGAAAACCACCAGTTCAGCGGGCACGACGGCGACCACGGTGCCCGAATCGCGGGGGGTCGGGCACTACCCTCGACGAGCATGTCCCGCATGACCGCCGAGATCGGTCGCGTCCTCGGGGGTCGCTACCGGATCGTCGCCCCGATCGGGATCGGGGCCTCGGCCCAGGTGTTCCTTGCCGACGACGCCCGCCTGCGTCGTCGGGTCGCGGTCAAGATGCTCCACGACGCGCTGGCGGACGACGCCGAGTTCCTCCGGCGCTTCCGCGCCGAGGCCCGCGCCGCCGCCGCCCTTGGCCATCCCCACGTCATGGCTGTCTACGACTGGGGCGACGACGGCACCGCGTTCATCGTCACCGAGTATCTGGCGGGCGGCAGCCTGCGCGCGCTGCTCGACGCCGGCGAGCTGCTGTCGCCGTCGCAGGCCCTGCTGGTGGGTGTCGAGGCGGCCCGCGCGCTCGACTACGCGCACCGCCGCGGTTTCGTCCACCGCGACATCAAGCCGGCCAACCTGCTGTTCGGCGAAGACGGCCGGCTGCGCATCGCCGACTTCGGGCTCGCCCGCGCCCTCGCGGAGGCGGCCTGGACCGAGCCGCAGGGCGCCGTGCTCGGCACCGCCCGCTACGCGTCGCCCGAGCAGGCCAAGGGCGAGACGCTCACCGGGAAGGCCGACGTGTACTCGTTGGCGCTCGTGCTGATCGAGGCGGTCACCGGGGCCGTGCCGTTCGTGGCCGACACCACGCTGGGCACGCTGATGGCCCGCCTTGACCGCCCGCTGCCGGTGCCCGACGAGCTCGGACCGCTGCAGCGGGTGCTCGAGCGGGCGGGCCGGGCCGATCCGGCCGAGCGCATCGACGCCCGCACGCTGGCCGGTGGCCTGCTGGCCGCGGCCCGCGCGCTCCCTCGTCCGGTTGCCCTGCCGCTGGCCGGCGCGCTGCCCGTCGAAGGTGCGGTCCCGGCGGACGACGACCCCACGCTGCACGGTCCCGACCCCGACGCCTCACCCGCGACGCCGCTCGGCCCGGCCGCCGACCTGACCGCCGAGGACCTCGACCTCGAGCCGCCGCACTGGGTCAACCAGGCCGAGCCCCCGGCCGGCGTCGACGAGCTCGACGACGCGGCGCTGATCGACCTGACCGGCGCGTTGGCCGAGGCCGCCCCGACCTGGGGCGACGGCGAACCGACCGCTGCGCTCGACCTTGACGACGCCGCGGTCGCCAGCCCCGCACCCTTCGACGGCGACGCCCAGGCTGACGACGACGATGGCGAACCGACCGCTGCGGTCGACCTGCACGGCCTCGTGGCCGGCTCGGCGGACTTCGAGGGCCACGCGCCGCGCGAAGACGACGGCGACGCGACCCGCGAGATGGGCCCAGCGGGCGCACCCCGCGAGACGCACGGCGGCGCCGACCTCGATGCCACGCTCGCGCTGCGGGGCCCGGTCCTCTTCGACGGCGAGGCGCAGCCCGATCCCGACGCCGACGACATCTTCGTGTCCGGCATGGACTCGCCCCGGGCTGCGACCGCGCCGGCGGTCGTCGTTCCGGCTGCCGGCTCGACGCTCGTGGCCCCTGCGGCCACCGCCGTGCTCGACGCGCCCGAGCCGCCCGCGAGACGTCGGCGCCGTCGCCGCTGGCCCTGGGCCGTGCTCG
>JAODBM010000091.1 GCA_025463985.1 Acidimicrobiales bacterium | reverse complement strand
CGGGAAGAGGCAGGACCTCGTCCAGATTCGCGAATGAATAGCGGTCCCGGATGGTGGGGCGAGAGGACAACGACGACTCCTCAGCAGCTGCAGTGATCACGCGTGGAAGCCGTGCGGAGGCGCGCTTCACCGACGGGACTGAAGTCGGAAGCGGACGAGACGAGCACGGCTCGTGCGATCCTAGGGCCGCACGGCGCGCTAAGGCAACCCGCCCCCTGAGGAACGGCGTCAAGTTGGGAGGACAGTAAGCCCGACGTCAGACGAGGTCAAGGGTTTCGGGCCTCAGCGGCCCGGACCGGCGGGGCCGACTAGGTCAGCACGCGCCGCCGGAAGCCTCGGATCCCGAGGGCCAGGAACAGGGCGCAGAAGGCGAGCACGACGGGATAGATGATGTACAGGTGCATGTGTGAGGCCTGGGTGAACCCGGCCCGCAGACCCTCGGCGACGTAGATGAGGGGGTTGACGAGCACCAGCGTCTGCAGCCAGTGGAAGCCACCGACACGGACCGGCGCCAGACGGGTCCACTGGTAGTAGGTGCCGCCGAGGAAGGTGATCGGCAGCACCACGAAGCCGAACATGAGGCCGATGTTGCGGGGCTCGAACTTGGTTCCCAGGTACAGGCCCAGCGAGGCCATGGCCACGCAGGTCAGCGGGATCAGCGTGATGGCGATCCACCAGTGCACGGCCAGGTGGGATTGGACTCCCTTGGCGTGGACCACCGACGCGATCGGGAACACGATCAGCGCGGCCAGCACGCCCTGGACCGACCCCGAGATGACCTTCGCGACCGCAACCAGCCAGATCGGGCACGGGGCCTGGACCCGGTCCTCGATCTCACGGGTGAAGCCGAACTCCGACGACAGCACCATGGCCACGGCCTGGATGCCCTGGAACATGATCGAGACGGCGACCACACCCGGGATCAGCACGGTGGCGAAGGCGGACTCGCCGGCCCGGGCCGCCGCGCTGCTCCCGGCGCCGCCGCCCACCCCCTGACCGATCGTCGGGAACACGTACAGGAACACGAACACCAGCAGGAACGGCTGGACGAGCGTGCGGGTCGCGAACTCGGCGAGGTTCTTGCGCAGCACCGCAAGGTCGCGGCGCAGGAGCGCGGACAGCGCGATCCTGCTGGCGTCGAACGTCGAGCGCGTCGGACGGGCCGAGATCGGGGCGTGGCCGGTCGGCGAGCTGGCGGTGGGGGCGGCCATCAGTCCCGCAGGTCCTTTCCGGTCAGGTTGATGAAGACGGTCTCGAGGCTCGGCTCGGCCACGGACAGGTCGACGATGTCGAACGCGTTGCGCTCGGCCACAGTCACGATCCGCGGCACCAGGCGATCAGAGCCCGAGACGTGCAGCTCGACGGCGCCGGCGTCGACCGGGCGTGACCGGGTGACGCCCTCGATCTCCTGCATGAGCACCAGGCGCAGGGCCTCGGTGTCGCCCTCGCCCCGCACGGTCACCACGGTGTCGGCGCCGACCGACCGCTTCAGGGCATCGGGGGTGTCGAGGGCCAGGATCCGGCCGTGATCCATGATGGCCACCCGGCCGCAGAGCTGATCGGCCTCCTCCATGTAGTGGGTCGTGAGCAGGATCGTCTGGCCATCGGCGTGGAGCTCGCCGAGGATCTCCCACAGCGCCAGCCGGCTCTGCGGGTCGAGGCCGGCGGTCGGCTCGTCGAGGAACAGCACGGCCGGCCGGTGCATGATCGCCCGAGCGACCATGAGCCGCTGGGCCATGCCGCCTGAGAGCCCATAGACCGAGGCGTCGGCGAACTTCGACAGGTGGAACCGTTCGAGCAGCTCGCTCGCGAGGCGGTGCGACTCGCGACTCGGGATGCCGAACAGGAGCCCGTGGAAGTAGAGGTTCTCGGCCGGCGTGAGCTGGCGGTCGAGCGTGTTCTGCTGGGAGACCACGCCGATGAGCTGCTTGGCCAGCGCAGGATGGGCGACCACGTCGATCCCCGCGATCCAGGCCGAGCCGGCGCTGGGGATGACCCGACCGGTCAACATCCCCGCCGTGGTCGTCTTGCCGGCGCCGTTCGGGCCGAGCAGGCCGAAGATCTCACCCGTACGCACTTCAAGATCGAGCTGGTCGACGGCCTTGAAGTCGGTGCCGGCATAGGTCTTGGTCAGCCCCACGGTGCGGATGGCCGGCTCGGCCGCCTCGGCAGGCCGCCCGACGTCGGCGAGGGGATCGGGTGTGGGCGGCTTGGCGACGGTCAACGCGTCCAGCCCCCCGATCGATGCATCCGCCGAGTATGCCGTGCGGGCGGGCGGGCCTGGTGTTCGGACCGCCGCGAACCGGGTTAGCTCGGCGGCGCGCTCGGGGACTCGGGCCGCGGTCGCCGGGCGGGCAGACTCGGCGGCCGTGGACCGCGTACTGATCGCTGACCCCGACGACCCGCGGGTCGCCGAGTTCATGGGGCTGCGCGACCACGACCTCCGCCGGCGGCGCGAGTCTCCCGGGGGCGAGCTGGCAGGCATCTTCATCGCCGAGGGCGATCTCGTGGTGGAACGGGCAGTGCGCGCCGGCTACCGGCTGCGCTCGCTGCTCGTCGATGCCACGCGCACCCAACCGCTGCCGGTCGACCCCGGCGACGCTCCGGTCTTCGCCGCCGGCCCCGACGTGGTGCGGCGCATCACCGGCATGGGGGTGCACCGGGGGGTGATGGCGTCGTGCGATCGGCGGCCGGTCCCGCCGGCCCACGACGTCGTCGCCGGGGCCCACCGGCTCGTCGTGCTCGAGGGCGTGACCAACCCGACGAACCTCGGCGTGATCGCCCGCAGCGCGGTCGCCCTCGGCATCGACGGGCTGCTCCTCGACCCGTCGTGCAGCGACCCCCTGTACCGCCGAGCATCGCGGGTGGCCATGGGTGAGGTGTTCGCGCTGCCGTACGCCCGCGTTCCCCGCGCGCCCGAAGGGTTCGACGTGCTGCGCGACGCGGGGTTCGAGATCGTGGCGCTGACACCCGATCCGGCGGCCGAGCCCATCGACGTGCTGGCACCGGCCCCCGACGACCGGGTGGCCCTGGTCCTCGGTGCCGAGGCACCAGGCCTCCGCGCGGGAACCCTCGCCGCCGCCGATCGGCGGGTGCGCATCCCGCTGCACCCGGGCGTCGACTCGCTCAACGTGGCTGCTGCTGCCGCCATCGCCTGCTACGTGCTCGCCCGCGGCCGCCCCTGACCCGACGTCGGACGTCAGCGGCCCGTCGTGGCTGCTGGGTCCGGCCTCGGTCGGCGCTCAGCGCAGCTCGGTCGGGCCGACGCCCGCGAGAGGACCCGCGCCGCGGAAGACGTGCGCGCCCTCGACCGACCGGACCAGCACGGCGTCCCCGTCCAGGCGCCGATCCTCGGGCGTGCACACCACGAGGTGGTAGGTCCCCCGGGCGATGGGCGCATCGCCGACGCCGTACGCGAGGCACTCCCACTGGGGGGTGGCGCTGTCGTCGGACTCGGCCACCAGCAGGTAGGCGGCCTTGAGCGGCAGGTCGACACCCTCCACCGAGAGCGACGCGACGTCGAAGCGGGCATGGCGCACCAGCCGCATGGTCGCGCGTCGCGCCGCCTGCGACCCGCGCCGGCCGGCAAAACGCTGGAAAGGCCGCGGAGAAAGCCTCGGTAGGCTGGCGACCCGATGAGCGACCGCAGCGAACCGAGCACCGCCGGCGGCGGGCCGTACCCGAGGGTGCCGAGCCGAGCCGACTACCCCGCGCTCGAGCGGCGCGCCCTCGAGCGCTGGATGGCCGATCGCACCTTCGATGCCTCGGTCGACGAGCGGCCCAGCGACGACGAGTACGTCTTCTACGACGGCCCTCCGTTCGCCAACGGCCTGCCTCACTACGGCCACCTGCTCACCGGCTACGTCAAGGACGTCGTCCCCCGCTACCAGACGATGCGTGGGCATCGGGTGGCTCGGCGGTTCGGCTGGGACTGCCACGGGCTCCCGGCCGAGATGGGCGCCGAGAAGGAGCTGGGGGTCCAGGGTCACAAGGCCATCAACGAGTACGGCATCGAGCGCTTCAACGAGCACTGCCGGGCGTCGGTGCTGCGGTACACCGCCGAGTGGGAGCGCTACGTCACCCGCCAGGCCCGCTGGGTCGACTTCGAGCACGACTACAAGACGATGGACGCCACCTACATGGAGAGCGTTCTCTGGGCCTTCAAGCAGCTCTGGGACAAGGGGCTGATCTACCAGGCCTACCGGGTGATGCCCTACAGCTGGGGCGCCGAGACACCGCTGTCGAACTTCGAGATCCGCCTCGACGACGCCACTCGCCCCCGCCAGGACCCGGCCATCACCGTCGCCTTCGACCTCGACCCCGCGCCCGGCGACCCGGGCCCGCTGCGGATCCTGGCCTGGACCACCACGCCCTGGACGCTCCCGTCGAACTTGGCCGTGGCCGTCGGTCCCGACCTCGACTACGCGATCGTCGAGCTGGACGGGACGTACTACGTCCTCGGCGAGGCCACGCTGCCCGCCTACGAGCGCGAGCTGGGCGAGGCCCACCGGGTGGGCACCCTCCGCGGCTCCGAGCTCGTCGGCCGCACCTACCGGCCGCTGTTCGACTTCTTCGCCGACAACCCCGACAGCTTCCGGGTCCTGGCCGGCGACTTCATCGACACCACCGAAGGCACCGGCGTCGTGCACATGGCCCCTGGGTTCGGTGAGGACGATCAGCGCGTCTGCGAGGCCAACGGCATCGCGCTGGTGGTGCCCGTCGACGAGGCCGGGCGCTTCACCGAGGACGTGCCGGACTGGGCTGGCGTCAACGTGTTCGAGGCCAACCCCGACATCATCCGCCACCTCAAGGACCAGGGGCGGATCCTCAAGCACGAGACCTACGACCACAACTATCCGCACTGCTGGCGCACCGACACGCCGATCATCTACCGGGCCATGGCGTCGTGGTACGTCCGCGTCACCGACCTGACCGAGCGGCTGCTGGCGGCCAACGACCAGATCAACTGGGTGCCGGGCCACGTGAAGGACGGCGCGTTCGGCAAGTGGCTGGCGGGGGCGCGCGACTGGTCGATCAGCCGGAACCGGTTCTGGGGCGCGCCCATCCCGGTGTGGACGAGCGACGACCCGGCCTACCCCCGCACCGACGCCTACGGCAGCCTCGACGAGATCGAGCGCGACTTCGGCGTGCGGCCGAAGGACCTGCACCGCCCCTACATCGACGACCTCACGCGGCCGAACCCCGACGACCCCACCGGCCGCTCGACCATGCGCCGGGTGCCCGAGGTGCTCGACTGCTGGTTCGAATCGGGCTCGATGCCCTACGCCCAGGTGCACTATCCGTTCGAGAACGAGCAGTGGTTCGACGAGCACAGCCCGGCCGACTTCATCGTCGAGTACATCCCGCAGACGCGCGGCTGGTTCTACACGCTGCACGTGCTGTCGGTGGCCTTGTTCGACCGGCCCGCGTTCATGAACGTCATCTGCCACGGCAACGTGCTCGACGCCGACGGACGGAAGCTCTCGAAGCGCCTGCGCAACTATCCCGATCCCGAGGAGGTGATGGAGACCATCGGGTCCGATGCCCTGCGCTGGTACCTCATGGCCTCGCCGATCCTCCGCGGCGGCGACCTCAAGATCGCGACGGACGGCTCAGGCATCGCCGACGTGGTCCGGCTCGTCCTCAACCCGATCTGGAACGCCTTTCACTTCTTCACGCTCTACGCGAACGCCGACGGCCACCAGGCCACGTGGCGGGTGGACGCCACCGACGTGCTCGACCGGTACCTGCTGGCCAAGACCCGTGAGCTGGTCGAGGCGGTCACCGAGCGGATGGACGCCTACGACCTCGCCGGCGCCTGCAACCAGATCACCGCGTACCTCGACGCGCTCAACAACTGGTACATCCGCCGCAGCCGCGAGCGCTTCTGGGCCCCGGGCGCCGTCCTCGACGGCGGCGGAAAGGGCGCCCTCGACGCGCGGACCAGGGCGAAGATCGACGCCTACGACACGCTCTACACGGTGCTGGTGACGCTCTCGAAGGTCATCGCGCCGCTGCTGCCGATGCTGGCCGAGGAGATCCACACGGGGCTGACCGGCGAGCGTTCGGTCCACCTGACGGACTGGCCCGACCCCGAGGCGCTGCCGGCCGACCCACAGCTGGTCCGGGCCATGGACGAGGTACGGGCCGTCACCTCGACCGCGCTCGGACTGCGCGAGGAGCACCGGCTGCGCAGCCGGCTGCCGCTGCCGCGCCTGACCGTCGCCGGCGCGGAGGCCGCCGACCTCGAGCCGTTCTTCGGCCTGGTCGCCGACGAGCTCAACGTGAAGCAGGTCGTGGCCGACCCCGAGGCGGGCGCGTACGGCACCACCGTGCTGCGCCCCAACGCCCGCGTGCTCGGGCCGCGGCTCGGCAAGGACGTGCAGGCCGTGATCAAGGCGGCCAAGGCCGGCGACTGGAAGCGGGAGGACGGCTCGATCAGCGTGGCCGGCCACCTTCTGGGCGACGACGAGTACGAGCTCAACCTCCAGACCGACGAGGACGTCGCCGCCGCGTCGGTGCGGATGATCGACCCGGAGGGTCGCAGCCTCGACCTCGGGCTCGTGGTCGCCCTCGACACCAACGTCACGCCCGAGCTCTACGCCGAGGGCGCGAGCCGTGACCTCGTGCGGCTCGTGCAGCAGGCCCGCAAGGACGCCGGGCTCGACGTCACCGACCGCATCCGGCTCACCCTGCAGCTGCCGGCCGAGCAGCGGGCCATGGTCGAACCCCACGAGCAGCAGCTGAACACGAGCGTCCTGGCCCAGCACACCGAGTGGTCGACCGAGCGGCAATCGGTCGCCGCGACCCTCGACGGCGCGCCCATCACGTTCAGCGTCGCCCGGGTCTGAGCCGCGGCCCAGCGGCCACCGCCCGATCCAGTGGCGGGACCGGCACCCAAGCGGCGCCAGCACGACCCGGTTCCGGCCGCGTCGCATCCCGCCGGGTCGGGGGTGGACCACGGCGGTAGCGTCCGCACCGTGGCGCTCGCCGAGGATGCGAATGCCGGTCGGGACGGGGGCGCTCGTGATCCCGTGTCACCGGTCGCAGGCCGTGCGACCAGGGTGCGGGCCGACGATCGGCCGGATCCCGGGGCGCGCCGGAGGGTGGTCGTGGTCGGCGCCGGGCTGGCCGGGCTCACCGCGGGCCTCGACCTGACCGCGGCCGGGTGGGACGTCGTCGTCCTCGAGGCCCGGCCCGCGGTCGGGGGCCGGGTCCGGACCGTCCGGACGCCGTTCTCGGCCGGTCTCCACGCCGAGGCCGGCGGCGAGTCGATCGACCGCAGCCACCACGCCCTGCTGGCGCTCGTCGGACGGTTCGGCTTGACGACCGAAGACCGCCAGGTCGACAAGATCCACCATGGCGTGACCTACTGGCGCGGCCGGCGCCACCCCACCGCCGAGTTCCTGGCGGCGCCTGGCGTCGCCGTCGGCTGCGAGCGCTTCGAGGCCGCGCTCGACGAGCTGGCGACGGCCGTCGACCCCGACCATCCCGAGCGGGTCGCTGCCGCCGAACCGCTCGACCGCCGGTCGCTCGCCGACCTCTTGGATGACCTGCACCTCGACCCCATGGCCCGCTTCCTCCTCGACACGCGGCAGCGGGGCTTCTTCAACGCGGAGCCGCGCCACGTCTCGCTGCTGTTCGCCGCGCAGCAGGCGGCCGCGCCCGCCGACCACGCCGCGGCCGCGATCTCGGCCATGCGCATCGCCGGCGGCAACGATCGCCTGCCGCATGCCATGGCCGAGGAGCTGGGTGATCGGGTCGTCCTCGACGCCCCGGTCACACGCATCGAGCACGACGCCGACGGGGTCAGGGTCGACGCCGGCGGTCGCACCCATGACGGCGCCTGGCTCGTGCTGGCCTGCCCGCTGACGCCGCTGCGGACGGTGACGTTCAGCCCGGCGCTGCCGGCCACAGTCGCCGACACGGTGCACGGGCTCGACCTCGGCTCGGCGGCCAAGGTGACGATCGAGTACCGCACGCGCTTCTGGGAGACCGGGGAGGGTTCGGGCTACACCGTGGCCGACCTGCCGATCGGCCTCGCGTGGTCACCGACGGACTCGTACGGCTCCGAGCGTGGCCTCCTCTCGGCCTACGTCACCGGCGACGCGGCCGGCGCCGCCGCTCGCCTGGCCGACGACGAGCGCATCGCCGACGCCGCCCGGCAGCTCGACCAGATCTACCCCGAGGGCGCGGCGCAGCGGACGCTGCACGCGGCCACGACGGCATGGGCCAACGAGCCCTTCACCGGCGGCGGGTACGCGGTGTTCCGGCCCGGCCAGATGCTGCCGTGCTGGCCGGTGCTCCGGGCGGGCACCGGCCGCATCCGCTTCGCCGGCGAGCACACCGAGACGCTCGCGGGCTACATGGAGAGCGCCGTGCGCAGCGGCCATCGCGTCGCGAAGGCACTGGGCCCGGCACCCGGCTGACAGCACGCCCGTTCCGGCGTACCTGGCCCTCGCTGGCGAGAGCCCGGTACGCCAGAAGGCCGAACGAGGGTCAGGCCAGCTGCGACAGCTCGTGCTCGATGGCCGCCAGCTCTTCGGGGGTGCCCTGCACCTTGGGTCCCTTGAACCAGCGCTTGCCCGAGACGGCCCAGAAGATCCCGATGGCCAGGAACGCCACCGCCATGATCGGGAGCGTGAAGTTGAAGTTCACGAGGGTGCGCCACGGATAGAAGACGGGGGCGCAGAACAGCACGGCGACGAAGGCCACCCAGACCACCGAGATCCAGCCGACCGGGCGGCTCCAGCGGCCGAGGTTCCACGGGCCGGGCACGAAGTTGCTCGAGCGCAGCCGCAGGTACACCGGGATCACGTAGCTCAGGTAGAGGCCGATCACCGCGATGCCCGTGAGGGCGAAGAAGGCCACCGGTATCGCGGTCTTGGTCTGCAGGAGCGTGAGCATGCCGACCAGGCCCGAGAGGACGACGGCCAGCCACACCGAGTTGGTGGGGGTGCGGGTCTTGGGGTTGATGCGGTGCCAGAGCCGGTGCCCGGGCACCGCCCCGTCTCGCGAGAAGGCGTAGAGCATGCGGGACGCCGCCGTGATGCACGCCATGCCGCAGAAGAACTGCCCCATGGTCGAGATGATCACGAGCAGCTTGCCGGACGCCCCGGTCGCCGCCGCCGTGAAGAGGTTGGCGCCCGCGGTGAGGCCGCCGCCGGCGATCTGGTCGTACATCCCCTTCGGGATGGCCTGGAGCATGGCCACGTTCATGACGAACGCGGCGATCACCGACACGTAGATGGCGCGCACGATGCCCTTCGGCGCGCTCGTGGCCGCGTCGGTGGTCTCCTCGGAGACGTGGGCCGAGGCGTCGAACCCGGTGATCGTGTACTGCGCGAGGAGCAGGCCGATGAGCGCCACGTAGATGCTCGCGAACGGTCCGTGCCAGCCGGTGAGGTTGGCGCCCTTGGTCATGATCGCGAGGCCCTCGGTGTGGGTGGGCACGATGAAGAGCACACCGACGATGACGGCGACGCCGAGCAGGTGCCACCACACGCTGATGTCGCCCAGCACCTTGATCATGCGGACGCCGAACGTGTTGAGCAGCCCGTGCAGGACGAGCATCACGAGGTAGATCACGAAGACCGTGCGAGCGGTACCGCGGAACCCCGGGCGGTACAGCGTGATCGTGTACGCGGTGAACGAGGCGAGGGCGTAATCGACCGAGGCGATGACCCCGATCTGGCCGACCAGGTTGAACCAACCGCAGAACCAGGACCAGCGGGGCCCGTTCTTGGGGGCGAGCTTCGCCGACCAGAAGTAGAGACCGCCCGCGGTCGGATAGGCCGAGCAGATCTCGGCCATCGAGGCGCCGACGCAGAGGGAGAAGAACCCGACGATGGGCCAGCCGAGCAGGATCACTCTCGGCCCGCCCGCGTTCATGCCGAGCCAGAAGCTCGTGACCGCCCCGGCGAGGATCGAGATGATCGAGAAGCTGATGGCGAAGTTCGAGAAGGTGCCGAGCCCTCGTCTGAGCTCTTGGGCGTATCCCATCTCGTTGAGCCGGCGGCTGTCGGCATCGCCGGGCGGGCCGGGCGGATCGAGGGGCGGGCTGAGCGGTTCGTCGATGGCCATGACGCACACCTCACCTCTATGGGGATTTCGGCGCACACTAGGCGCACCAGGCCCGAAGCGAGCGGAAATCTGGCTCCGCGGGGCGCGGGACGCGGCACGGCCCGCCACCCGGGGGTGGCGGGCCGTGGCTCACATCGACGCGTCGGGTCGCTGACCCGAGGCGACTACTTCAACTCGACGCTTGCGCCGGCGCCCTCGAGGGCCGCCTTGGCCTTCTCGGCGTCTTCCTTGTTGGCCTTCTCGAGCACGGGCTTGGGTGCGTTGTCCACCAGGTCCTTGGCCTCCTTGAGACCGAGGTTGGTGAGCGCGCGCACCTCCTTGATGACGTTGATCTTCTTCTC
>JAODBM010000081.1 GCA_025463985.1 Acidimicrobiales bacterium | reverse complement strand
GGCGGCGCGAGGCGCCGCGGGCCGACCGGCGGGGCCGCGTAGGGCACGCCGCGGAACACCTGGTAGCGGCCGGCGTCGACGCCGACCACGGGGCCCGCGGTGGTCTGCACGAGCGGTCCGGTCATGGTGCCGTCACCGTCGCCGGAGGGAAGCCCATCGGTCGCGCACCCCCCACTTGGTCACGAGCCAGAGGGCCTCGTAGACGATGTTCGGCGCCATCTTCGAGGTCCCGCGGATGCGGTCGCGGAACGTGATCGGCAGCTCGAGGATCGTGCCGCCGGCCTTGTGCACCTCATAGGCCATCTCGATCTGGAACCCGTAGCCGTCGGCGCGCACCCGGTCGAGGTCGAGCTTCTCGATCATCGAGCCGCGGTAGGCCCGGAAGCCGGCCGTGGCGTCGCGCACGGGGAGCCCGAGCATGAAGCCGACGTAGCGGTTGCCCCAGCGCGACAGCAGCCGCCGCCGCGCCGGCCAGCCGGGGACGGCGCCCCCGGGGATGTAGCGGGAGCCGATGGCCAGGTCAGCGCCGCCATCCTCGACAGCACGCAGCAACGCCGGCAGCTCGTCGGGGTCGTGGGACAGGTCGGCGTCCATCTCGAGCAGCACGTCGTGGCCCTGGTCGAGGCCCCAGGCGAAGCCGGCCCGGTAGGCCGGACCGAGCCCCGACTTGGCCGAGCGCCGCAGCACGGAGATCTGGCCCAGCCGCTCGCCGACGCCGTCGGCCAGGTCGGCGGTGCCGTCGGGGCTGCCGTCGTCGACGACGAGGATGTCGGCCCCAGGCGCCGCGGTGCGGATGCGCGTGAGCACATCACAGATGTTCTCGGCCTCTTGATAGGTGGGAAGCACGACGAGCGGCCGCATCGAATGGCCACTCTATGCAACAAGCGTGGTCCGCTTGACCAACTCAGTCGCATTGTTCACACGCCGTGCACACTGGAACGCATTGCGTCGTGCGCGAACTCTGGTCACCTGAACGGTTGATGGACCCGACCGGCGCGGCCCGAGGGCCGGGACTGCGCCCCCGCCGCTCCGCTTGCCGCCGCACGGGGTGCGTCGCCCTACGATGCCGCGCATGGCCGATCCCCCGACGCCGAGACCCGAACGGCCCGAGCCGTCACCCGCGGCCGGGGGCGGGGGTGGGGTCACCTCGGCGCTGCCCTCGTCGGGCTCACGCCTGCTCGCCTTCGCCGCCATCCTGGTGGCGGGCCTCTGCGGCGGGATGATCGGCTACGCGGTCGCAAACCTGCAGTGCACGGGCAGCTGCTCGCTCCAGAAGGGGCTCGGCGCCCTGTTCGGCGCCCTCGTGGCCTCGGGCGGGGTGGCGGTGGTCGCGGTGCTGGTGCTGCGGGCCATGGGCGAGTGGCGGATCATCCAGGAGACCGGTGATCCCGCGGCCGCCCGCAAGGCCCGGCGACCCAGCTGATGGCCGCGCCCGTGGAGGTCGCTCCCGCCGAGCTGCTCGCGCTCGCCCGGCCGCTCGCGGAGGCCTGCGGTGCCCGCCTGCTCGCCGGTCTCGCCGACCAGCGCACGATCGACACCAAGTCGACCATGACCGATGTCGTGACCGAGATGGACACCTGGGCCGAGTCCTTCCTCACCGCCGGCATCCTCGCGGCGCGGCCCGACGACTCGGTGCAGGGCGAGGAGGGAGCCGACCAGGTGGGCACGAGCGGCGTGCGCTGGTGGCTCGACCCGATCGACGGCACCGTCAACTACGTGCACGGCATGCCGGGGTGGAACGTGTCGGTGGCGGCCGAGGTCGGCGGCGAGATCGTCGCCGGCGTGGTCGTGTCCCCGATGCACGGCGACGTGTTCTCGGCGGCCAAGGGTGGCGGTGCGCACAACCACGACCGGCCCATCAGCGTGAGCGCGTGCCGCGAGCTCGGCCGAGCGGTCGTCGGCACCGGCTTCGGTTACGACCCCGAGCGGCGGCGCCGCCAGGCCGAGGTCGTGGCTCGGGTGATCCCGCACATCGCCGACGTCCGGCGCGTGGGAGCCGCCGCGCTCGACCTGTGCTGGGTCGCGTGTGGCCGCCTCGACGCGTACTGGGAGGTCGGGCTCCAAACCTGGGACCACGCCGCGGGAGGGCTCATCGCCGCCGAAGCCGGCGCGACCTGTGGCGACCTGTCGGGCGGGCCGCTGTCGACCGCGTTCTCGATGGCGGCCCCACCGACGATCGCCGGCCCCTTCCGCGACCTGCTGGCGGGCGCCGGGGCGGCCGCCGTCTGACGCCACCGCGTCGGGGCCGGCAGCGTTCTGGCCCAGGGTGCGAGGCGGAACGGGCCGACTCCCGTAGCATCCAGGCCGTGGGTACCCGGATCCTGGCGGTCGAAGACGACGAGCGCATCCGCGCCGCCGTGAAGCTCGCGCTCGAGGACGAGGGCTGGCAGGTCGAGGAGGCCGCCAACGGCGAGGAGGCGCTGCTCAGCTTCGCCCAGGCCCCGACCGACGTCGTGCTGATCGACATCATGCTCCCCGACATCGACGGGTTCGAGGTGTGCCGGGCCATCCGCCGCACCTCCGACGTGCCGATCGTCATGGTCACCGCCCGCGACGACACCCACGACGTGGTCGCTGGGCTCGAGGCCGGCGCGGACGACTACATGACCAAGCCGTTCGCCCCCAAGGAGCTGTCAGCGCGCATCCGGGCGCTGCTGCGCCGGGTCCGCACCAGCGAGCCGGGCAACCTGCACCTGCGCTTCGGCGACCTCGAGGTCGTGCCCGACGAGGGCGTCGTGCGCCGCGGCGGTGCCGACGTCCACCTCACCAAGACCGAGTTCAAGCTGCTGGTCGAGCTCGCGTCGAGCCCGGGTCGGGTGTTCAGCCGCGAGATCCTGCTCGACAAGGTCTGGGGCTACGACTACTTCGGCGACGGCCGGCTCGTCGACGTCCACGTGCGCCGGCTGCGCACGAAGGTCGAGGCCGACCCGGCCAACCCCCGCCACGTCGTGACCGTCCGTGGCCTCGGCTACAAGCTCCAGACGTAGCGACGGGTTCGCGTTGCGCTGTAGATGGTGACCTCGGCCCCCCAGCCTGATCGTCCTCGCCGCCGCTTCGGTCTCCGCGGCCCGCACCTGGGCCTCCGGGCGCGCATCACGCTCGCGTTCACGCTCAGCGCCATGTTGCTGTCGGTGCTGCTGGCCGGCACCACCTGGGCGCTGACCCGCCGCAACCTCATCGACCAGCGCATCGCCGCCGCGACCCGCCAGGCCTACCTCAACGCCCGGATCATGCAGCCCCAGCTGCGCGGCAGCCAGAGCGACCCGGACGCCATCCTCACGAGCCTGAGCTCCCTCGACACGCAGTCGGGCTCGCGGTCGGTGCTGCGCATCGGCACCCGCAACCCCCGCTGGATCGCGCAGCTGCCGACGTTCGGGAAGGACGCGCTGCCCCCGGCGCTGCGGGCCCTCGTCGACAAGGGCACGCCGGCGCGCATGACCATCGACGTCGGCGGCGAGCCGCAGATGGCCGTCGGCATCCCGTTGCCCCGGGTCGACGCGGCGTACTACGAGTTCGGCTCGTTGGTGGAGACGAACCGCACGCTCGAGTCGCTGTCAGCATCGCTGTTCGGCGCCGCGGTGGTCACCACGCTGGCCGGGACCGCCCTCGGCTGGTGGACCAGCCGGCGAACGCTGCGGCCGCTGGCCGAGGTCAGCGTGGCCGCCGAGGCCATCGCCGGCGGGCGCCTCGACACCCGCCTGGGGGCCGTGGACGACCCCGACCTCGGCGTGCTGGTGTCGTCGTTCAACCACATGGCCCAAGCGCTGGAGACGCGCGTGGACCGCGACGGTCGGTTCGCGTCCGACGTGAGCCACGAGCTGCGGTCACCGCTCATGACGCTCTCGGCCTCGATCGAGGTCCTCGCCTCGCGTCGCGACGACATGCCCGACGCCTCGGCCCAAGCGGCCGTCGACCTGATGGTCGCCGACGTCGGCCGGTTCAAGCAGCTGGTCGAGGACCTGCTCGAGATCTCCCGGTTCGACGCCGGCGCGGCCCGGCTCGACCTCAGCGAGGTGCGCCTCGGCGAGCTCGTGACCCAGGCCGTGAGCTGGTCGGCGGACCGTGACGTGCCCGTCCAGCTCGACAGCGAGCTGGCCGGCATCGTCATCCGGGCCGACAAGCGGCGCATCGTGCGGGTGATCGCGAACCTGATCGACAACGCGGAGAAGTACGGCGGCGGCGCCACGGCCGTGCAGCTGCGCAAGGTGGCGGGGGGCGTGCACATCGCGGTGGAGGACAACGGTCCGGGCGTGCCCGCCGACGAGCGCGACATCGTGTTCGACCGCTTCGCCCGCGGCGTCGGCGCCAACCGCCGCAGCGGCACCGAGGGCGTCGGCCTCGGGCTCTCGCTGGTGGCCGAGCACGTGGGGCTCCACAAGGGCCGCGTGTGGGTCGAGGACCGTCCCGACGGCGAGCCGGGTGCGCGGTTCGTGGTCGAGCTGCCGGTGGCCTGGTCGTGAGCCGCGGACGCCTCGGCGCCCGGGCGCGCGCCGGCATCCTCGTCGCCGTCGCCATCGCCGCCCTGGTCGCCGGCTGCGGCATCCCCCGCGACAGCAAGCCGCAGGTGATCTCGGACCAGGCGGTGCGCGACCTCGTGTCGCCCTCGACGGCGTCGACCACCACGGCCGCCCCCAACGCCGGCCCGCGCCAGTCCGTGTACTTCCTGCGCGACGGCCGCCTCGAGGAGGTGCTGATCCGCGTCGACAAGGGACCGAGCCCGGATCAGGGGCTCGCGCTGCTGCTGGCCGGCCCCAACAACGCCCAGGCCGCGTCCGGGTTCACGTCGGCCGTCCCCCCCGGCACCGAGCTGCTGGGCACCAAGCTCAAGGGCGGCGTGCTGTCGGTCGACCTGTCGAGCGAGATGAACGGGGTCGGCGGGCGGGCGGCCAAGTCGGCGTACGCGCAGATGGTCTTCACCGCGCTCAGCGCCCAGAACGTGAACCGGGTGCGCTTCTCGATCGCCGGCAAGACGGTCGACGCGTCGACCGACGACGGCGCGATCACCGAGGTCGGGCCGACCAACTACAAGCCGCCGCTCAACCCCCGCTGATCGTTGGCCGCCGCCGGCGCCGGGCGGGCCTGGAACAGCGCGGCGTCGCGCATGATCTGGTCGTCGACCACCTTGAGGCCCTTGGTGGCCTGCTCGATCGGCACCCGCACGATCGCGTTCGACTGGAGGGCGACCATCGTCCCGAACGCGCCCTCGGCCACCGCATCGGCAGCGGCCACGCCGAAGCGGCTGGCGAGCACGCGGTCGTAGGCGTTCGGGCTGCCGCCGCGCTGCACGTAGCCGAGGATCGTGGTGCGGGTCTCGATGCCCGTGCGCCGCTGGATCTCCGCCGCGACCAGGTTGCCGATGCCGCCAAGGCGGACGTGCCCGTAGCGGTCGCGCTCCTCGGGCAGCAGGTCGAGCGTGCCGGCGGCCGGCCGGGCGCCCTCGGCGACCACGACCACGGTGGCCCAGCGACCGGCATCGTGGCGGGCGGTGATGCGGGCGGAGACGTCGGCGAGATCGAACGGCTGTTCGGGCACGAGCACGACGGTGGCGCCCCCGGCCAGCCCGGACCACACCGCGATGTGGCCGACGTGGCGGCCCATCACCTCGAGCACCAGCACCCGGTCGTGGCTCTCGGCCGTCGTGTGGAGGCGATCGATGGCATCGGTGCAGATCTGCACCGCGGTCTGGAAGCCGAACGTCATCTCGGTGGCCGGGATGTCGTTGTCGATGGTCTTGGGCACGCCGACCACGTGGACGCCGTCGCGGTGCAGGTCGCGGGTGACGCCCATCGTCCCCTCGCCGCCGATCGCCACGATGGCGTCGAGGCCGAGGTCGGCCACGACCTCGCGCACCCGCTCCAAGCCACCGTCGGCGGCATAGGGCTGGTCGCGGGACGTGCCAAGGATCGTGCCGCCACGCGGGAGGATGCCGCGGCAGCGGTCGACGTCGAGCGACTCGAAGCGGCCCTCCAGCACGCCGCGCCACGCGTCGTGGAAGCCGATCACCGTGCCGCCGTACTCCACCTCGACGGCGCGCACCGTGGCGCGGATGACGGCGTTGAGGCCCGGGCAGTCGCCGCCCCCGGTGAGGATCCCGATCCGCATGTGCAACCTCCGGTCGCCGAAGCTAGCCCTCGACCCCGGCCAGCTCTCGCCAAGATCTGCGTAACGTGGCCGCCCATGGCCGTCGTGATCGCCCTCGACGCGGGCACCACCGGGGTCCGTGCCTTCGCCGTCGACGAGGCCGGCCTGCCGGCCGGCTACCGGTACCGCGAGATCAGCCAGCACTTCCCGCGACCGGGTTGGGTCGAGCACGACGCGACCGAGATCTGGAGCGCGGTCGTCGGGACCACCGCGGAGCTGATCGCCTCGCTGGACCAGCCCGTCGCCGCCATCGGCATCACCGACCAGCGCGAGACGGTGGTCGTGTGGGACCGGCGGACCGGGCGCCCGCTGCACCGCGCCATCGTGTGGCAGGACCGGCGCACGGCCGCCCGCTGCGACGCCCTGGCCGCCGAGGGCCACCTCCCGCTCGTGCGCGAGGCCTCCGGGCTCGTGCTCGACCCGTACTTCTCGGCGTCCAAGCTGGAGTGGCTGCTCACCGAGGGTGGCGTGGAGACCGGCCCGGACCTCGCGTTCGGCACGGTCGACTCGTGGCTGCTGTGGAACCTGACCGGCGGCGACGTGCACGCCACCGAGGCGTCCAACGCCAGCCGCACGATGCTGTTCGACATCGGCCACCTGGCCTGGTCGACCGACCTGTGCGGGCTGTTCGGCGTGCCCGCGTCGTGCCTGCCCGAGGTGCGACCGTCGAGCGGCCGGTTCGGCGTCACCCACGAGCGGTCGGGGCTGCCGGTCGGCATCCCGATCTCGGGGATCGCCGGCGACCAGCAGGCCGCCCTGTTCGGCCAGGCCTGCTTCGAGCCCGGCGCGACCAAGAACACCTACGGCACCGGCTCGTTCGTGCTGATGAACGTGGGCAGCACCTGCCCGGCGCCGGTCGACGGCCTGCTCACCACGGTGGCCTGGACGATTCCCGACGGCGCCGGCGGCGAGCGCACCGACTACGCGTTCGAGGGTGCCATCTTCTCGACGGGCTCAGCCGTCCAGTGGCTGCGCGACGGGCTGGGCGTGATCAGCAGCGCGGCCGAGATCGGCCCGCTCGCGGCGACCGTCCCCGACACCGACGACGTGTACTTCGTCCCCGCCTTCACCGGCCTCGGCAGCCCGTGGTGGGACCCCTACGCCCGCGGCACGATCATCGGCGTCACCCGCGGCACCACGCGGGCCCACCTGGCGCGGGCGGTCGTGGAGTCGATGGCGTTCCAGACCCGCGACGTGGTCGACGCCATGGCCGCCAGCGCCGGACACGACCTCGTCGAGCTCAAGGCCGACGGTGGCGCGTCGGCGATGGACCTGCTGCTACAGCTCCAGGCCGACCAGCTGGGCGTGCCCGTCCGCCGCCCGCAGATCCAGGAGACCACCGCGCTCGGCGCGGCCTACCTCGCCGGCCTGGCCGAGGGCGTCTGGTCGTCGCTCGACGAGATCACCGACAACTGGCACCTCGACCTCGAAGCCACCCCCGCACCCGACCGCCAAGCCGCCGACCGCGCCCACGCCCGCTGGCTGCAAGCGCTCGACCGCTCCCGCCACTGGGCCACCTGACTGCCGCCGCCCCAAACCCGAGGCAATAGCGCACCGGTCTGGGGTGTCATTGCCTCCGGTCTGCCGGCAAGGCGATAGCCCCATGTCCGGGGGCGCTATTGCCTCCGCGCCAGACCCGAGGCAATAGCGCACCGGTCTGGGGTGTCATTGCCTCGGCTTTGCCGGCGAGGCAATAGCTCCACGACCCGGGGGCGTCATTGCCTCGGCGCGAAACCCGAGGCCATAGCAGACCGATTCGGTGGGTCATTGCCTCGGCTTTGGAGGGCACTCGGCCCCCGTCCGGCGTGACCGCGGGGTGCCTACCAGCCGATGCTGGGGTGGCGGCGGCGGGCGTCGGTGCGCGACGTCTCGCGGTAGCGGGCGTCGATGATCCGGGCCAGCGCGGCGACCTGGCGACGCTCGCGGGCTCGCCACGGCGTGCCGTCCCGGCCGACCACGAGGGCCAGGCCGGCGCCGGCCAGCGGCGCCCAGGTGACGTCGCCCCCGGCCTCGGCGCTCCCACCCAGCGCCGCGGCCGAGCGCGAACCGGCCAGGAAGGCGGTGAGCCAACCGGCGGTCGGCGCGCCCTCGCCGGCGGCTCGCACCTCGCCGTCGTCGAGGCTGAGCACCGCCACCCAGCTGGCCCCAAGGGGCCGGCCAGCGTGGGTGCACACCGCGTCGAGCAGCGAGATCGGATCGGGCGAGGCGACCAGGAGCGCGGCGGTCTCGAGGGCGTCGAGGCGGGGATCGTGGCCGCCGGCCTCGATCGGCCGGACGTCCTCCAGCTTGATGCCGTCGACCTGTTGCACCTCCTCGATCAGCAGCTCGAGCAGGGACTCGTCGGGCAGCTGGACGACCAGCTCATCGATGGCCTGGCCGTTGCCGATCTCGAGGATGTCGATGCCGACCACGTCGCCCTTGACCGCGCCGATGCGGCTGGCCACGGCGCCCAGGGCACCGGGTCGGTCGGGCAGCCAGAGGCGAAGCACATAGGTCTCCATGGCGTGGAACGGTAGGGGGAGCGTGTGAACGGGCGGTTTCGAGGGTGACACGGCTGGATGATCGCCCCGTCAACGAGCCGCGTCACCATCAGTTGACCGCCCGGTCAAGTGCACTACGGTTCGCTCGTGGAGCGGCAGCTGACCAGGCGGGGCGAACAGCGCAGGCAGCAGATCATGGAGCTCGCCGCCAAGCGCTTCGCCGAGAACGGCTACCACCCGACGTCGGTGGCCGAGATCGTCGAAGGCCTCAGCGTGGGCAAGGGCGTCTTCTACTGGTACTTCTCGTCCAAGGAAGAGCTGTTCACCGAGATCCTGGCCGGCGCGTACCGCGACCTGCGGCACCGCCAGGGCGAGGCGATCGGTGATGCCAGCGACCCGCTCGTGCGCATCGAGCGAGGCGTGCGGGCGTCGATGGAGTGGTCGGTCGAGCACCGCGACGTGTTCCGCCTCTTCCAGCTGGCGGCCGGCGAGGCGCGCTTCGCCTCGATCCTGCGCAAGGGCGAGAAGGGTGCGGTGAGCGACGCGGCCCGCCACATCCAGAGCGCGATGGACGCCGGTCTGGTGCCGCGGGGCGACCCGATCCTGTTGGCCCACGCCATGCTCGGCGTCACCACCCACCTCGTGCAGCGCCACCTGCTCGACGGCGGCAAACAGGTCATCGACGACGCCGTCGCCTTCTGCATGCGCGGCGTGCTGGGCCAGCCCGACGCCTGATCCCTCGACCCTCAGCCGAGCTTGGTGAGGGCCTTGCGCAGGTTGCGGATGCCCTGGTTGATGCGCTGCTCGTTCTCGATGAGGGCGAAGCGCACATGGCCATCACCGCCGGGGCCAAAGCCGAGGCCGGGCGACGTGGCGACCGACGCCTCTTTGACCAGGAACGAGGCGAACTCGACCGACCCCATGTCGCGATAGGGCTCGGGGATCGGCGCCCAGGTGAACATGGTTCCGCGGGGCGGTTCGACCTCCCAACCGATGCGGTTGAGGCCCTCGCAGAGGGCGTCGCGCCGGGCCTGATAGATCGGCTGCACCTCACGGGGATGCCCGGGATCTTCGTTGAGGGTGACGGTGGCGGCGATCTGGATGGGCTGGAACGTGCCGTAGTCCAGATAGCTCTTGAGCTTGGCCAGGGCCTGCACGACCTCGCGATTGCCGACCAGGTAGGCCACCCGCCAGCCCGCCATCGAGAAGGACTTGGTCATGGAGTACAGCTCGACCGCGCACTCTTTCGCCCCCTCGGCCTGGAGGATCGACGGGGGCTGGAAGCCGTCGAACCCGAGCTCGGCATAGGCGTTGTCGTGGACGACCACGACCTCCTTCTCGCGGGCGAAGTCCACCACGCGCTGGAAGAACTCGAGATCGACGCAGGCCGTGGTCGGATTGTGCGGGAACGACAGCACGATCACCCGCGGCTTGGGCCACGAGTACTCGTAGGCCTCTTGGATGTTCTCGAACAGGTCTTCGCCGGCGCCCATGCGGATCTCGCGCACGTCGGCGCCTGCGAACAGCGGACCCCAGATGTGGATTGGATACGACGGCGACGGCACGAGCGCGGCGTCTCCCGGCTGCAGCAGCACCCACATGAGGTGGCTGAACCCCTCCTTGGCCCCGATGGTGGAGATGACCTCCTGCTCGGGGTCGAGATCGACGCCGAAGCGGCGCTGATAGAGGTCGGCCACCGCCTGGCGCAGCTTGGGGATGCCCCGGCTGGCCGAGTAGCGGTGGTTGCGGGCGTTGTGGGCGGCCTCGCTGAGCTTCTCGACCGCGATCTTCGGCGACGGCAGGTCGGGGTTGCCGAACCCGAGGTCGATCACGTCGATGCCGGCCCTGCGAGCCTCGACCTTCAGGCCATCGATGATGGTGAAGACGTAGGGCGGCAGGTTCGTGATCCGGCGGAACTCCATGGCCGTCGACCCTACCGCCGGCAACCTGTCAGCCCGAGCGCAGATACCAGGCATGCTGTCGGCATGGTGGATGAGCCGAGGATCGTCGATGTCGTGGTGGAGATTCCCCGAGGATCACGGAACAAGTACGAGATGGACCACGACACCGGCCGCATCCGGCTGGACCGGCGACTGTTCTCGGCCACGGTGTATCCGGCCGACTACGGGTTCATCGAGCACACGCTGTCCGAGGACGGCGACCCGCTCGACGCGCTCGTGATCCTCGAAGAGCCCACGTTCCCGGGCTGCTGGATCTCGGCCCGCCCCGTCGGCGTGTTCTGGATGGAGGACGACGCCGGTCCCGACGCCAAGATCATCTGCGTGCCGGCCGGCGACCCCCGCTGGGACCACGTGCAGGACATCGACGAGCTGCCGGACTTCCTCACCGAGGAGATCCAGCACTTCTTCGACGTCTACAAGCAGCTCGAGCCCGGAAAGTTCGCCAACACGCGGGGCTATGAGGGCGTCGACGCGGCCTGGACCGAGATCGCCGCGTCCCGCGACCGCCACGAGCGGGCCGCCCACCGATGACCGACCCCACGCGCCGCCTCGTCTGCGGCCTCGACCTCGGCGGCACGAAGCTGCTCGGCGTCGTGCTCGACCCCGACGACGACGGTCCCCCGCTGATCGAGCACCGGGTCGCGACCCCCCGCGGGCCCGACGCCGTGGTCGAGGCCTTGGTCGCGATGGGCCATGAGCTCGATGCCAGGGCACGCGATCAGCTCGGCGCGCCCGTCACCGCGGTCGGGCTCGGCATCGCGGGGCTCGTCGATCGCTCGGGCACGCTGCGCTACAGCCCGAACCTGCCGGGGGTCGTCGACCTCAACCTGGCCGACCGCCTCCGCGACGGCTTGGGCGTACCGGCCACCGTCGACAACGACGCGAACTGCGCGGCCTGGGGCGAGCACGAGCGCGGCGCTGCCCGGGGGGCCAACCACTCGCTCCTGGTCGCGCTCGGCACCGGGATCGGCGGGGGCATCCCGGTCAAGGGCGAGCTCTTGCGGGGGGCGCACGGGTTCGCCGGCGAACCTGGGCACATGGTCGTCGACCCCGACGGCCCGCCGTGCCCGTGCGGTCGCCGCGGCTGCTGGGAGCGGTTCGCCTCGGGCAGCGGCCTGGGCCGGCTGGGCCGCGAGGCGGCGCACGCCGGGTCCGCCGACCGCGTGGTCGAGCTGGCCGGCGGTGACCCCGAGGACGTGAAGGGCGAGCACGTCACCCAGGCGGCACGCGAGGGCGACGAACAGGCCATCGCGGTCTTCCGGCAGTTCGCGTGGTGGGTCGCGCTCGGCATCGCCAACCTCGTGAACATCCTCGATTCGGAGATCGTGGTCATCGGCGGTGGCCTCGTCGAGGCCGGCGAGATCCTGCTCGAGCCGGTGCGGGCCAGCTACCGCGAGCTCGTGATGGGCGGCCCCCACCGCGACGAGGTCCCGATCGTCGAGGCCCAGCTCGGCGAACAGGCCGGCGCCATCGGCGCCGCACTGCTCGCCGCGGCCCGCGCCTAGCTCAGAAGCGGAGCAAGGCGCCGATGCGGCCGAGGACGTCGAGGTCGGCGTTCTGGCAGATCTCGACCTTGCAGCCCTGGGTGAGGGCCTCTTGCATGGCCTCCTCGACGACGTCCTCGACCGGCTCCATGCGGTCGCCGGTGACGGGGCTGTGGGGGCCCTTCACGCAGAGGCGCCCCGACGTCGCGCAGCGCCAGCCCTCTTCGACGAACCCGTCCGAGACGAGCATGGTGTCGACGCGGTGCTCGAAGAGCGCGGCCAGCGTGGGCTCGGTGCCGGCGACGCCACGGCCGCCGGCACCGACGGCCTCGCGGAGCCGCTCGACCAGGAGCACCTCGCGGCGGCGCTCGGCCCGCACCTCCTCGGCCCGCACGGCCTCGCACACCTCGGCCAGCGAGGCCGTGGGCGGGATCGGGAGGCGATCGCACAGGCGGTCGCGCAGGTAGGGGTGGAGCAGCTGCTCGAGCGAGCCGGCCAGCTCTTCGGGCACCGCCAGCGAGATGTGGTCGAACCCGTGCTGCTGCCAGGCGCGGAACGCGAGGTCCGCGGCGCGGCGCAGGTGGCGGTCGACCAGCGCGGACACGTGGTTCGAGACGTCGCCGAGGTCGCGGTCGCCCCGGACGTCGTAGTCGCGCGGGAGCTCGTCGAGCAGGTCGACCTCGGCCACGAGGTCTTCGACCTCGAACACCATCACGCGCGCCCGCTGGCGATCGACGAGCAGCGCGCCGAAGCGCCCGCTGCACTCGGCCGCGGCCTCGTGCTGCGCGACCGCCGGCGCGTCGCCGACCACGATCTGGTCGCGAACGGGCACAGGCACGCGCACGA
>JAODBM010000073.1 GCA_025463985.1 Acidimicrobiales bacterium | reverse complement strand
CGGCGACGGTCGGGTGCAGCGGCGCGGGAAGGCGACCTGCGCGCCGGCCCGTGTGCGCCGCCTGCCCGGAGATCAGTCGTCGGCACCCAGGTTCCACATGGCGTCGAGATCGTGGCGGCTGAATGCCTTGTAGGCGATCATCGTGCGCGTCTCGACGATGCCCGGCAGCGCGCTGATGCGGCCCGTGACCACGTGCGCGAGGTCGTCATGGCCCCGGACCCGGACGATGACCACGAGATCGACGTCGCCCGCGACCGAGTACACCTCCGCCACCCCCTCGACCTCGACCAACGCGTCGGCCAGGGTCGCGACCTGCGCCGGCTGCGCCTTGATGAGGACGAACGCCGAGATCAACGCCGCACCCGCACCGGTACGGGTGCGGCGACGTGGGCGGTGATGAGCCCATTGTCGGCGTCGACCTGGGCCAGCTCGCGATGGGCGCCGGTGAGCAGCTCGATGTGCTCACCCAGATCGGCCAGACCTCGCGCATGGCCGGGCGAGAGCTGCGGCGCCGCCAGCTCCACGCTGAGCGCGCAGAGACGCCTGACCGCGATCTCGACCTCTGCCACCCCGGACTCGAGCCGCCGCACGCTGCCACCGCGCACCGAGGCCGGCAGCGCGCTGGCCGCGCCCAGCTGGCGATCGAGGGAGGCGGCATGACCCCGCAGCTCGGCGGCCAGCTCGACGATGGTGGGCGGATCGACCCGCCGAGCGCGCCGACCGGAGGGCCGGTGCTGCGCGGCGACCACCTCGGCGGCCTGCCCGGCCCGCACGAGACGCCGGTGCAGGCGGGGACCGTGGCGCGGGTCGACCAGCCACGTGAGCGGGACGCCGTTCGGCACGCGGTGATCGACGCGGTTGCGTCGGCGGAGCCGATGGCGGACGTACAGGAGCGTGGCCGACGCCGCGACCACCAGCGCGCCACCGGTGCCGAGCACGAGCAAGAGGGCCCACTTCACGGGCGCCAGAGTATCGGTGCCCTGGCCGGTTCATCGGGCCGCGGCAAAGGACGGCAGCGCGGGGAAGGGCGATGACAGCCCCCGATCGCAGTGGACCAGTCGCACCGTGGCTGCCTCGCGGTCGAGCCAGGCGGCCACGCAGCCGAGCTCGTCGGCGAGCGCTTTGGGCAGCGGCTCGGGGTGACCCGTCGGCAGCATCTGCGGGCCCAGATCGCTGGCTTCTGGCGCCGAGGGGTCGAGGTCGAGCGGCAGCGGTGTGTCTCGCTGGCCACGTGCGCTGAGCGACCACGACCGGACCAGACGCCCATGCCGCAGCTCGGCGCCCGAGCGCCCGGGCACCTCGATCACGATGCGCCCGGCCCGGCGCAGGGCCTCGAAGCGGCGTTGCCGGCGGAGCGCCTGCGCGAGGGCCCCGGCGCGGTCGCGCATGTCGGCCGCCTCCTCGAACCGCTCGGCGGCCGCCAGCGCGCGCATGCGGGCGTCGAGGGGCGCCAGCAGCAGCGACGGCTCGACCGTGAGGCCGCGCACCACCGTGGCCACCAGCCCCGCGTAGGCCTGCTCGCCGATCTGGCCGGCGCACGGACAGGTGGCCACGCCGATCTGTGCCGGCGCGCACGGGCCCGAGCGCACGGCCCGGCCTGGTCGACCGGTGCAGCGGCGCAACGGCACGGCCGTCTCGATGGCCTCGGCCACTCGCTTGGCCGCGTGCGCCGATGGCAGCGGGCCGAGGTAGAAGGCGCCGTCACCACGGACCTCGCGCACGACGGACAGGCGGGGGAAGCGCTCGACGGTGAGCTTGAGGTACGTGGCGCGGCGCCAGGTGGTGGCCTGCCGGTTGAAGCGAGGGTCGAGGCGATGGATCAGCCGGACCTCGATGACGGCCGCCTCGAGGGGGCTGGCGCAGACGACGTGGTCGATGCGCTGGGTCTCGCGCAGCAGCGAGCCGATCTTGCGACGCTCGTCGCTCGAGAAGTAGGAGCGGACGCGGCTGCGCAGGTTCGTGGCCTTGCCGACGTAGAGCGTGCGGCCGGCGCCGTCGCGGAACAGGTAGACGCCGGGGGAGCGGGGGAGGTGGTCGGTGAGCTTGAGCTTCGCGGCCTGCGGGTGCCCGCCCATCTTCGGCAGCCCGACGAGGTCGTCGAGGCCGAGCACGCCGAAGGCCGCCGCTCGCTCGAGCAGCACGTGCAGCAGGTCGCCCGTGGCGAGGGCGTCGTCGAGTGCGCGGTGCGAGGGCCGGTGGGCCAGCCGAAACCGCTGGGCCAGCGTGCCGAGCCGGCAGTTGGGCACCTCGTCGCGGACCAGCCGGCGGGCGAGCGCACACGTGTCGACCTCGGGGTTGGCCAGCCGAGCCCGGCCCGAGCGCTCGAGCGCGGCGTTGATGTAGCCGAGGTCGTAGCGCACGTTGTGGCCCACGACGACCGCGTCGCCGAGGAACTCGAGCAGGACCGGGAGCACGGCATCGACGGGGGGCGCAGGCTCGACCATGGCCTCGGTGATGCCGGTGAGCACGGTGATCTGCCGGGGGATCGAGCAGCCCGGGTTGACGAACGTGCGCAGCGTGCCGAGGCACTCGCCGCCGCGCAGCTTCACCGCGCCGATCTCGGTGATCCCACCGTCGGCGGCCGATCCGCCGGTGGTCTCGATGTCGATCACGCAGAACGTCACGTCCTGCAGCGGGGTGCCCAGGTCGTCGAAGCTGCGTTGCATGGCTGGAAGATAGCGAACGGATGTTCGGGGAACAAGTGTTCGATCGTCGCGAGGTCCGGGTCCTGCGAGGCCCGCAACGACCGGCCGGTACGATCGCGGCGTGCCTGAGCCCGTCCGCTACCGCTGCACGTCCTGCGGAAACCTGACCCGTTTCGACGTGACCTCCGTTCGGCGCACCCGCGCCTTCCACCACTTCACGGTGGGCGGCGCGCTCAACGTCGAGGACGAGCAGGTGCTCGACGAGCGGGTCGAGTCGGTGGACTGCCGCTGGTGCGGCCCCGCGGGGGTCGTCGAACCGGTGGCCGACGTCGAGGCGACGGGCTGACCACGCCGGGCCTCGACCGGCTGTTGCGCCCGGCGTGCGCCCTGGCGCTGTCGGTCGCTCGCGCTGGGGCATCGGCCCGGCCGGCGGTTCCGGCGCCGGAGGGTCTCGGCCGGGTCCTCGGCTTCGCTCGGCTGAGCACGCCCGCCTACGCCACGATCCGCCACGTCGTCGACGACGACGACGCGTTTCGCGAGCGGGTGGCCGCGGTCGCGGACGAGGCCACGCTGGGACGAGCCGGCTGGCTCTGGCTGGTGCGGCCCGAGGGATGGCTCGAGGAGCTGGCCGACGTCGCGGCCGCCACCGGCCCTGCGGTGGTCGAAGGACCGGGCGAGCGTGAGCTGGCCCGGGTGCGCGCGTCGCTCGCCGCGGCGGAACAGCGGGCGCAGCGCCACCGAGACGAGGCGCGGGCGGCACGCAAGGCCGCGGAGTCGGCCGAGGCGCGCCGCCTCGACGCGACGCGGGCCCAGGCCGCGCTCGAGGCCCGCCTGGAAGGGACCGAGCGGCGCGTCGAGGAGGCGGTGGAGGGACGCCGGGTCGCGATCCGCGCGCTCAAGGGCGTCGAAGCCGAGCTGGCCGAGGCGCGGCGCGATCTCCGGGTGGCGCGCACCGCGCTGATCGAAGCGGAGCTGCAGTTGGCGGCCTTTGCCGAGCGCGGCGCGGCGGCTCCCGCAGCGGCGGTCCAGGAGCCGGTGGATCCGAGTGCGGCGGTGTCCTCGGCCGGTCGGCCGATCCCCCCGGCCGCCGCCGCGCCGGTGACAGCGATCGAGCTCGATGACCTGCGGCGCGCGGTCGAAGCCGCGTCGGGCGCCGCTGACGACCTGGCCCGGGCCTTGGGAGCCGCCGGCGCCGCCCTGCGGCCGGTCCGCTCGGCATCGGCGGATCCCGATCCCGCGCGCCGCGTCGAGACCGCGGCCGAGCCCGACGAGCGCGGGCGCGGGAGCTGGCCGCGCTCGCGGCGCACCGTCCGCCGGCCCGCTGCCCTCCCGGCCGGCCGCCTCGAGGACTCCATCGAGGGCGCCGGCCACCTGTTCCGGCTGCCGGGCGTCGTCGTCCTCGTCGACGGCTACAACGTGGCCCGCACGGCGTGGCAGGGGTTGACGCCCGAGGAGGAGCGCCGGCGGCTGGTGACGGCCCTGGAGGGGCTCCACGCTCGCACCGGCGCCGACGTCATCGCCGTCTTCGACGGTGCCGGCACCCGCACCACCGTGTCACCCGCGCTCAGCCGCACGGTGAAGGTGCGCTTCAGCCCGGCCGGGGTCGAGGCCGACGACGTCGTGCGCGACATGGTCGTCGAGCTGCCCCTCGAGCGGCCCGTCGTGGTCGTCTCGTCGGACCGCGCGGTGGCGGACGGGGCGCGCGCCCGTGGGGCCAACGTCATGTCGTCGGCGCGGTTCCTCGCGGCCATCGGTCGCTGACCTTCGCTGTCACAGCCTCCGGGCACGATGGCCCCAGCTGGCGGAGATCGCTCCAGGAGGGGCCTGCAGATGACCACCGAGAAGGAACCGTTGTGCATCGACTGCGATACCTGTGCGATGCAGCACACCGTCGCCTGCGACGACTGCCTGGTCACGTTCCTCTGCGAGGTCGACCACGGCGAGCCGATCGTGGTCGACCTCGTGGAGGCCCGGGCGATGCGCCTGCTCGGCGACGCCGGACTGGTGCCGCGGCTGCGCCACGTGCGGCGCACCGGCTGATCCAGCTGGTCCGCGGGCTGGGGCCAGCGCGAACGGGTGCGCGACCATGGCCGACGTGCTCGCCACCGACCTCGCCGACCTCGTGCGCTCCGTGGGCCTCACCCATGGCCTCGATGCCGTCGGCGTGGCACCGGCCGAGCCGTTCGTGGCCACCCGCGCCGTGCTCGAAGCGCGCAAGCGGGCCGGGCTCAACGGCTCGATGCAGTTCACGTACCGCAACCCGGCCCGCTCGACCGACCCCCAGCGCACCCTGCCCGGTGCCCAGGCCCTCGTCGTCGGCGCCCGCTCCTACCACCGCGAGCGTCCTGCGCCTCCGGCCGATCGGGGGCCGGTGGCCCGGGTCGCCGACTACATGTGCGGCGACGACTACGCCGCCCTGCACGATGGTCTGCAGGCCATGGCCGACGCGCTCGTCGACGCCGGGCACCGCACCTGCGTGGTCGCCGACCAGAACCACCTCGTCGACCGCGAAGCCGCCTACCGTGCCGGCCTCGGCTGGTACGGCAAGAGCGCCAACGTGCTGCTGCCGGGGCACGGCAGCTGGTTCGTCCTCGGGTCGGTGCTCACCGATGCCCCGCTGCCTCCGTCTTCGGGTCCGGTGGCCGACGGTTGCGGCTCGTGCGACCGGTGCATCGGCGGCTGCCCCACCGGCGCGATCGTCGCACCGGGTGTGGTGGACGCTCGCCGCTGTCTCGCCTGGTCGCTCCAGGCCACGGGCGCCTTCCCGCGCGACCAGCGGGTCGCCCTCGGCGACCGGATCTACGGGTGCGACGACTGCCAGGACGTCTGTCCGCCCAACCGGCGGGAGCAGCGCGCGGTCGACGTGGCCACGGCCGACCCCGCGCTGGCATGGGTGCCGCTGCTCGCGCTGCTCGACGCACCCGACGCCGACCTGTTGGAGCGGTTCGGCCGCTGGTACCTGCCCGACCGCGACGTGCGCTACCTGCGCCGCAACGCGCTGGTCGTGCTGGGCAACGTCGGCGACCCCGCAGTCGCTGAGGTCATCGCCGTGGTCGAGCGCTACCTGCGCCACGCCGACCCGCTGCTGCGCAGCCATGCCGCCTGGGCGGCCCGGCGCCTCGGGCGCGCCGATCTGCTCGCGTCGCTCGTGGCCGATCCGTCGCTCGAGGTGCGCGCCGAGCTGGCGGCCGAGGCGCCACCGCTCCGGCATGCGCTGGCCGCCGAGCACGACCGATGAAGCACCTGCTGGTCACCAACGACTTCCCGCCCAAGTTCGGCGGCATCCAGTCCTACCTCTGGGAGCTGTGGCGGCGGCTCCCGGCCGACGACGTGACCGTGCTCACCACGCCCTACCACGGCGCCGCGGCGTGGGACGCGGCGCAGCCCTACCGCATCGAGCGCACTCGCGAGCCGGTCCTCCTGCCCACGCCGTCGTTGCGTCGGCGCATCGACCGGCTCGCTGCCGAGGTCGACGCGGGCTTGGTCCTCATCGACCCGGCGTTGCCCCTCGGCCTGCTGGGCCCGGCCCTCGAGCGGCCCTATGGCCTCGTGCTGCACGGCGCCGAGGTCACCGTGCCTGGCCGCACCCCCGGCCCCCGCCGCGCGCTGGCCCGCGTCTTGCGGCGTGCGTCGCTGGTCGTGGCCGCTGGCGGCTACCCCGCTGACGAGGCCGAGCGCGCCGCCGATCGGGTCCTGCCGGTCGTCGTGGTCCCGCCGGGGGTCGACGTCGAGCGGTTCGTGCCGCTCACCGCCGACGAGCGCCGATCCGCCCGGCAGCGGTTCGGCTTGCCGGCGGAGTCGACGCTCGTCCTGAGCGTCAGCCGACTCGTGCCCCGCAAGGGCATGGACGTCCTCATCCGCGCCGCGGCCCGGCTCGGCCCGGTGCACCCCGACCTGGTCGTCGCGATCGGCGGCACCGGCCGCGAACGGGCGCGGCTCGAGCGGCTGATCGAGCGCACGGGCGCACCCGTCCAGATGCTCGGTCGGGTCGCCGACGAGGACCTCCCCGCCCTTTTCGGATGTGCCGACGTGTTCGCCATGCTGTGCCGCAACCGTTGGGCCGGGTTGGAGCAGGAGGGGTTCGGCATCGTGTTCGTCGAGGCCGCGGCGTGCGGCGTCCCGCAGGTCGCCGGCGACAGCGGCGGCGCGGCCGAGGCCGTGGCCGACGGGGACACCGGGCTCGTGGTGCGCGACCCCCGCTCGGTGGCCGAGGTCGCGGCCGCGCTGCGGGACCTGCTGATCGATGACGACCGTCGCCGGTCGATGGGCCGCCTGGCGCGAGAGCGGGCCCAGCGCGAGCTGTCCTACGACGTGCTGGCGGCGCAGCTGGCCGCCGCGCTCGACGCGGCCGGGGCGCGCCTCGCCGCGGGCGCGCCATGACCACCGGTTCGTCGGCCGCCCGTGGCCGACGCAAGGATCGGGCCGTGGCGCCCGATCCCGATCCCGACCGCCGCGCCGAGTCCGATCCCGCTCCCGATCCCGATCGCCGCGCCGATCCGGCTCCCGAGCCGGATGGCCGCGCAGAATCCGGTCCCGATCGCGAGCCCCAGCCCGATCCCGATCGAGCCGCCGAGCGCGAGCCGGCAGCCGATGGCGGGGGCGAGCCGGTCGCCCCGGCCAAGCCGTGGCCCGACGGGCCGATCGATGGTGGACTTCTCGTGCGGGCCGACGCCGCTGTCACCGGCCTGTTCGCGGTGAGCGCCGTCGCCGCGGCCGCCTGGGCCCACCCGGCCACCGCCTATCCGGCGGCCGTGCTGGCCGGCCTGCTCGCCATCGCCGGCTGCATCGCATTCGGCTGGGGCTACCTGGTGGCGGTCAGGCGCAGTCGCCACGACGCCATCGACCTCGCGGGCCTGTTTTGGCTGAAGGGCAGCGCGCCGCCGGCGGCGCGCCGTCCCCTGATCGGGCTCTTGTGGGCGCAGATCGTGGTCGCGCTGGTGGTGGCGTCGATCCGCCCGTTCACGGTCTTGGCGTTCTGCGTCCTCGCCCCGCTGTGGGGCCTGGGCGTGGTCACCCTGTGGGCCGCCAAGCACGGCCGGTTCCCCGCGAAGTCCTGAGGACCCGAGGCACGCAAAGCGCCCGTCGCTGCGCGCTATCGGCCACAATGGCACGTCACCCGATCTGGCTGGCCCGACCGCAGGAGACCGTTCCACGCATGGCCGACTTCGTGACCGAGCAGACGACGATCGCCGCCACCCCCGAAGAGATCCGGGAGGTGCTCCTCGACTTCGCGCGCTACCCAGAATGGGCTCGCGACCTCAAGGCGGTGGAGGTGCTCGAGACCGACGACGAGGGCCGCGGGCGCGAGGTGCAGTTCCGGGCCGCCGGCATGGGCCGCAGCACCTCCTACACGCTGCTCTACGACCACTCCGATCCGTTCAAGCTCTCGTGGCAGCTGGTGCGGGGCGACATCACCCGCAAGCTCGACGGGCACTACGCGTTCGTGCCCGTCGACGGGGGCACCGACGTGACCTATCAGCTCGAGGCCGAGCTGATCCTGCCGCTGCCGGGCTTCGTCAAGCGCCGCACCCAGACCCGCATCATGCACACGGCGCTGAAGGAGCTGAAGGCTCGCGTCGAGGGCGGCGAGTGATCGCAGCGGCGCGCCCATGAGGATCCTGCTCTTCACCGGCAAGGGCGGTGTCGGCAAGACCACCACGGCGGCCGCCACCGCGTTGCGCTGCGCTGACGCCGGGCTGCGCACGATCGTGTTGAGCACCGATCCGGCGCACTCCCTGGCCGACGCGTTCGACGTCGAGCTCGGCCCCCGCCCGCACCAGATCGCCGAGGGCCTGTGGGGTCAGCAGCTCGACGCGGGCGAGCGCATGGAGGAGGCCTGGGGCGAGATCCAGCACTGGCTGCGCGACGTGTTCGAGTGGGCCGGCGTCGAGGGGATCGAGGCCGAAGAGCTGGCCGTCATCCCCGGCCTCGACGAGATCTTCGGCTTGAGCGACATCAAGGCGTATGCCGACTCCGGCGAGTGGGACGTCGTGGTCGTCGACTGCGCACCGACCGCCGAGACCATCCGGCTGCTCTCGCTGCCCGACGTCCTCTCCTGGTACATGGACCGCATCTTTCCGGCCAGCCGTCGCATGAACCGGGTGGTCTCGCCCATCCTCGCCCGGGTCACCAGCCTGCCGGTGGCCGGCGACGAGGTCTTCGGCTCCGCCCGCCGGTTCTACGACCGGCTCGACGGCGTCCGCGAGCTGCTCACCGACCCCGCCATCACGTCGGTCCGGTTGGTCGTCAACCCCGAGCGCATGGTCATCGCCGAGGCCCGCCGCACCTACACCTACCTCTCGCTCTTCGGCTACCGCGTCGATGCCGTGGTCGCCAACCGGCTCCTGCCCGATGAGGTCCGCGACCCGTGGTTCGACACCTGGAAGGCGCTGCACGCGGAGCACCTGGCCTCGATCGAGGAGGGGTTCGCGCCGCTGCCGGTCCTGCGAGCCCAGCTCGCGGGTGACGAGCTGGTCGGCATCGAACGCCTGCGCGCGTTCGGGGCCGCGCTCTACGGCGACCTCGACGCCGCCGGCGTCCTGCACGAGGGTGAGCCGATGCGCGTCGTGCGCAAGCCGACGGGCTACGAGCTGACCATCGAGCTGCCGTTCGCCGACCGCGACGACCTCGAGCTCGGCCGCCGCGACGACGAGCTGCTGGTGCGCGTCGGGCCCTATCGTCGGGCCGTGGTCCTCCCCGACTCGCTGCGCCGGCGCACGGTCAGCGCCGCCACCCTGCGCGACGGCCGGCTGAAGGTCACCTTCGCCGCCGACCAGCACGAGGAACGCAGCACCCCGAAGCGCAAGACCGCGCGCGGCCGGTGAGGGAGCGAGCCATGTCCGAACCCAGGGGAGGTGGCCGCGCCGATGTTCGAGGATGACGCTGACGACCCTGGCCACGAGGCCGGAGCGCGAGCTGGCGGCGACCCGCACCTCCAGGAAGGTCTCGAGCACCTGCAGCGCGCCGCTCGAGAGGTGATCGCCGCCACGCGGGCCATGCTCGACGTGGCCGAGGAGCTGGTGGACGACCCGCGTGCCGTGGGCTCGATCGTCGGCACCCTGGGATCGCTCGCGAAGGCGGCCCGACGGGCCACGATGGGGCGCACGGGCGCGGGCACGGGCCGCGGCGATGACGACGACGATGATGACGGGGACCACGGGGTGCTGCGCATCCCAGTTTCCTGATGATCGGGGACCACCTGCCGATGGACCAGCGGATGAGGGAAGGCCAGCAACGATGAAGGTCCTGCAGCTGAGCAGCTCGGCGGAACCACACCGGCGGCTCGACCTGCACCCGCAGGTCACGGTGATCCGGGGCACGGACCAGGCCAAGCGGTCCTGGATCGTCGGCGCGCTCGCGGGGCTGCCCCAGGGTCGGGCCGATGGGGTCGCGGGGGTGGTGGAGGCCCACGGCGTCCGCTTCGACCTCGACGCCGACACCCTGGCGCTGCTCGACCTGCACGCCGAGCTCGACGTGGTGGTCGAGGCCGAAGACCTGCCGGGCCACGACCCGACCGTCGGCCTCGCCACCGCCGCGCGCCGGGTGGCCGAGAGCCGCCGTGACGACGAGCTCCAGCGCCTGCACCGCGCTCGTGCTGCGGTTGCGGCGGCCAACGAGGCCACCGCGGTCCTGGCCGCCACGCTCGACGACCTGCGGTCGGGTGGCGGCGCGGTGCGCGAAGCGGTCGAGGCGGCCGCGGCAGCCCGTGCGCAGCTGGAAGCAGAGCTGGCTGCGGCGCGTGCTGACCGCCAGCGCCGAGAGCACGACCTGGCCGTCGCCGTCTCGGCTGAGGAGGCGGTGGCTGCGGTCGTCGCTCGTGCCGAGCAGCGCGCCCATGCTGCACGCGAGCACCGGCGGCTCGCACTGGAGGCGGCGACCCTGGCCGCCGCCGAGCTCGAGGCCGCCCGGTCGAGCCTCGACCACGCCGCCGCCGACGAGCTCGCGCTGGCCCGCGCCCACCTGGCCGAGGTCGAGTGGCTCGCCGACCAAGCCGCCGTCGCCGCGCAGCCACCGCCCGCGGCCGAGCCCGAGCCCGGGCCCGGTCCGGCTGCTGGGGTCGGCGCCAGCGTCCCGGCCAGCCGTGCTGAGCCCGCAACGGGCGCCTCACCCGGCGGTCCGGGCGGGGTCGATCCCGGCGTCGGTGCGGGCGCGGGCGTCCCGCCGGGCGGCGTCGACGTTGGCGTTGACGCGCCCGGTGCTTATCCCGCTGCGGGCGCGGGCATCCCGCCGGGCGGCGTCGACGTTGGCGCTGACACGCCCGGTGCCGATCCCGCTGTAGGTGTGCCGGCGGGCGCCGTTGCGCCACCGCCGAGCGCGGCGCGCGTGATGGGTCCGGCGGTGGCGGCCCGCGTGGCCGAGCTCGAAGAGCGCCATGCCGACCTCAGCCGGCTCGCTCTCGCGGTGGGCGACGGAGCGGACGCCGGCGCGGTGCGCGCCGCGTTGGAGGTGCTGCGCTCCGAGCCGGTTCTGGCCCACGCCGCCTCGGCCACCTCGGCCACCTCGGCCACCTCGGTCGCCGCCGCACCGTCGGTGCCCTCGGTCCCGGCGGCCACGGCCATGTCGCTGGCCGACACGTGGCGCGACATCCACCAGCAGCTCGCCGCCCTCGCCGTCTTCGAGACCACCGAAGGGCCGGCCGGAGCTCCAGGCGCTG
>JAODBM010000061.1 GCA_025463985.1 Acidimicrobiales bacterium | reverse complement strand
GATCGACGCATGGCGCCCGGGCGCTGGCCGCCCTCGCCGCCGGCGCGGCGCTGCTGCTGGCGTGCCAGCCCCTGCCGGCGCCCAAGCCGCGACCGAAGCCGCCCGTGGTGTGGCGCGTGATCGGCGGTGACGAGTTCGACGGCAACGGCCTCGACACCGGCCTCTGGAAGCCCTACTTCAGCAACTACGGCGACGGCGGCGGGTCGGTCATGCAGTGCAACACGCCGAGCAACGTCGTGGTCTCGGGGGGCACGGCCAAGATCATCGCCCGGCGCCAGGCGGTCCTGTGTCCCGGCGGCGGAGCCCGCAGCTTCACGACCGGCTTCCTTGGGTCGCGCGACGTGAACCGCTACTTCCCGCGCTTCGGTCGCTTCGACATCCGCGCTCGCATCCCGCACGGGCAGGGTCTGTGGCCGGCGTTCTGGCTGCGCCACGTCAACGGGGCCGGTGTGGCCGAGGTCGACATGATGGAGTACCTCCACACCGACCACCCGGGCTGGACCTCGGGCACGCTGCACCTCGACGGCCGCGTCAACCTGTCGAAGAAGTACGTGTACGTCGAGCCGCCGACGGCGACGCCGGGCTGGCACGTGTGGGGCGTCCGCATCGACCCCTCGTGGGGGACGGTGATCGACTCGACCGGGCCGGACGTGCTGTTCCGGTTCACGCTCGACGGCATCACGTACCACTCCTACGTCGACACCCAGCACCACTGGGCGTCCGCCGACCCGCAGCGCACGTGGGACGTGGCCGTGAACATGGCCGTGGGCGGCGACTGGTCCGGCAACCCCGACGACGCGCTCGGGTTCCTGTCCCGGAGGTACCGCTGCTCCGAGGGCGGCACACCGCCGGCGAGCTGCGTGGCCACCGGCATCCGCCGGGCGGTGTTCCCCGCGACCTACGAGATCGATTGGGTGCGGGTGTACAGCCGCTTCTGAAGTGCCCCGTGCGCCGGGTGCTCGTCAGCTGATGAAGACCGGGACGCCGAGCGGGAGCTGCAGGTCGAGCAGGCGGCGCACGTCCTCGTTGTGGAGCCGCACGCAGCCGTGCGAGACCCGCTGGCCGATCAGCTGCGGCTGGTTCGTGCCGTGGATGCCCACCTGGCCCGGGCCGCCGGCGAACTCGGTCAGGGTGGGGGAGAACAGCGCCAGCCCGTAGGCGTAGGGCCCGTACGTGCCGTTGGCGTCGCGGTTCTGGATCAGCTCGGTCACGTAGCTGGCGCCGGTCGGGGTGGGGTTGGTGGTCGTGCCGATCGCGACCGGTGCCTCGAACACCGACACGTTGCGCCGGTCCACGCGCAGGCGGCGTGCTCCGAGGTCGATCATCACCCGCAGGTCCGTGTGCGTCACCGCCACCGAGCTCTGCGGCACCCAGGCGACCCGGCCGTTCGGTCGGGTCGGCAGCAGGACCTGGACCCAGGCGGCGTTCGACGGCCCGACGATCGCGAAGGTGGTGACCACGCCGGCGTCATTGCGCTTGGGCAGGGGGATGCGGGTGGCCGCCTGGCTCGGTTGGTCGTAGACGACCGGATCGCCGGTGGGGGTGGCGATGTCGCCGGTCATGGTCAAGGGTCCGGCGGGCAGCGCGGCGCCGGTCGTGCCGAGGCCCGTGGCCGGCGGGGCGAGCGCGGTGGTGGAGGTGGAGCCGGGAACGTGAGGCGCGATCGGGGTGATCGTGTGGCTCGGACCGGTCGTGCAGCCGGCCGTGGCCAGCACGGCCACGAGGCCGGCGGCGATGCGGCCGCGCCGACCGAGCCGGCTCGCGAGGGCGTGGACGGGTCGGGGTCGAAGGGCAGCGGGCGGCGTCACGGGGACGGCTCCTGAGGTGGTTCGCCGGGACTGGCGAGCGTAGTGGCGCACTCCGCCCTCGCCTTGGCGTGCAGTTCGCAGCTTGACCGACCAGTCAATAGAGTCCGGGCCATGGAACTGAACGGGATCTCTGCAATCGTCACCGGTGGTGCATCCGGGCTCGGCGAGGCCACGGCCCGCCACCTCGCGGGCCGCGGCGCGAAGGTCGTCGTCGCCGACCTCGACCGCCAGGCCGACAAGGGCGAGCCGCTGGCCAAAGAGCTCGGCGGCGTGTTCGTGGCCTGCGACGTCACCGACACCGAGCAGGTCATCGCCTCCGTCGAGGCGGCCAAGGAGCTGGGCCCGCTCAAGGCCCTCGTCAACTGCGCCGGCATCGGCTGGGCCACGCGCACCATCGGCAAGGACGGCGAGTACAGCTCGGCGCACGACCTGGACGTCTTCAGGAAGGTCGTCGAGATCAACCTGATCGGCACGTTCAACTGCATCCGCCTCGCGGCCACGGCCATGTCGCAGAACGAGCCCGACGAGTACGGCGAGCGGGGCGCGATCGTCAACACCGCGTCGGTCGCCGCGGAAGACGGCCAGATCGGTCAGGCCTCCTACTCGGCGTCCAAGGGTGGCGTGGTCGGCATGACGCTGACCGTCGCCCGCGACCTCTCAGCCGTCGGCATCCGCGTCAACACGATCCTCCCCGGCCTCATCGACACGCCGATCTACGGCCAGGGCGAGGCCTCCGAGCAGTTCAAGGAGCGCCTGCAGGTCGGCGTCCTGTTCCCGAAGCGCCTCGGCTTCCCCGAGGAGTTCGCCTCGATGGCCGCCGAGCTGCTGGCCAACAGCTACATGAACGCCGAGTCGATCCGCCTCGACGGCGGCATCCGCATGCAGCCCAAGTGACCACCCCCCCCTGCGAATGTGGAGTAGAAGCGGTCGTGATGGCGACCGCTTCTACTCCACATTCGCGTCGGTGCGGGTGGGGGCGCGGGTGATGCGGACTGGGTGGTCGGCCATCGCCAGCAGCTCGGTGTCGCCGCTCGAGTTGCCGTAGGCCCAGAGGGTGGTGGTCGGCTCGGTGCCCAGCCAGGCGCGGAGCCGGACCTCCTTCTCGGGGCCCCGGACGTTCGGCCCGGTGAGCCGGCCCGTGAGCCGTCCGTCCGGTCCGGCTTCCAGACCCACGCCGATGACGTGGTGGAAGCCGTGCTCGGCCGCGAAGGGCTCGAGGTAGGCGAGCAGCGACGCCGACACGATCACCAGCTCGTGGCCCTGACCGCGGTGCCAGTCCGCGAGGCGTACGACGTCGGGACGCAGGCGGCGCTCGAGGGTGGCGGCGAAGGTGCGGCCGGCCGCGAGCAGCTCCGCCTCGGACCAGCCGGCGAAAAGGTCGTGCAGGATACGGGCCTTGACGACGTCACGAGGATGCGCGCCGCCGGGGCGTCGGGCCAGGCGCCCCCGGGCTGCCGTGGGCAGGACGCGCCCGCTCGCGGCCAGCACCCGAGCCGGCCCGCGCGCGTGCACGAGGAACGGGAAGAGCGAGTCGCGCCGGGTCAGCGTGCCGTCGAAGTCGAACGCGGCGACGAGGCGGGGGCGCGCGGAGCCGGGATCGGCGGTCATGGTCCGACGAGCGTAGAGCCGGCTAGGCGCGGCGCAGGACGTGGGCCAGCGCGTCGTCGATGGTGCGGTGGCGGAACTCGTAGCCGCTGCTCAGCAACCGCTCGGGCTCGACCCGGGCCGACGAGAACAGCAGGGAGTCGGCCAACGGACCGATGCCGAGCGGCAGGTGCGTGACGACCTTCGGGATCACGAGCACCGCCGGTCGGTGCAGGACGCGGCCGAGCGCCTTCGTGAACGCTGCGTTGGTGACCGGCTCGGGTGCGGTCAGGTTGAGCGCGCCGCTGACCTCGGTCCGCTCGATGGCGAAGCGGATCGCGCCGACCTCGTCGTCGATGGTGATCCACGGCAGCCATTGCGCACCGCGGCCGGCCCGGGCGCCGAGCCCCAGCTTGAACGGGAGCAGCTGCTTCTGCAGCGCTCCGCCCTCGCTCGACAGCACGACCCCGGTGCGCAGGTGGACCGTGCGGATGCCCGCCGCCTCGGCCGCCGCCGTCGACCGCTCCCAGTCGACGCAGAGCCGCGCGAGGAAGTCGTCGCCCGGCCCGGAGGTCTCGGTGAGCACCTCGTCGCCCCGGTCGCCGTAGTAGCCGATGGCCGACCCCGAGACGAGCACGCTCGGCGGCCGTTCCAGACCGGCCAGCGCCTCGGCGAGCAGGGCGGTGCCCAGCGTGCGGCTGTCGTGCACCTCCCGGCGATGCTCTTCGGTCCAGCGTCCTGACGCGACCCCGGCCCCGGCGAGGTGCACCACCGCATCGACGCCCTCGAGGCGCGGGGCGTCGATCGTGCCGTGCGCCGGGTTCCAGCGCACGTCGTCGGGGCCGGCCTCGGCCGAGCCCGGCCGCACCAGCGCGATGACCTGGTGCCCATCGGTCTCGAGCTGCTCCCGGAGTGCCCGGCCGATCAGGCCGCTCGCCCCGCTGATCGCCACCTGCACGTCGTCGCTCCCTCGTCCGGTCGGTCCATGGTGGCAGCCCACCCGTCGCGGCGAGGCACCGGAGGCGGGCGGCGCGCATCGCCCCGACATCGGCGCGGGCCGCCGTCCTAGGTTGCTGCCCGCACAACCGTCTCTCCGGAGGTAGCCACCGTGCTCCAAGAGTTCAAGAAGTTCATCCTGCGCGGCAACGTGCTCGACCTCGCGGTCGCCGTCGTGATCGGTGCCGCGTTCAAGACCGTCGTGGACGGGTTCGTGAACTTCATCGTGATGCCGATCATCGGGATCATCGGCGGCAAGCCGACGTTCGACGCCTACACGATCACGATCCGCCACAGCGTCATCAAGTGGGGCTCGTTCGTCACCGCGGTCGTCAGCTTCCTCATCATTGCGGCTGCACTGTTCGTGATGATCAAGTCGTTCGAGACGCTGCAGGCGCGTCGCCGCGCCGGCGAGGAAGAGGTCGCGGCCGAACCGCTCACGGTCGAGGGCGAGCTGCTCACCGAGATCCGCGACCTGCTGCGGGGCGTCACCCCGCCGGGGGCCGCGAGCAGCCCGGGCACGCCCACCGGCCCGGTGGGCTGAGCGCCTTCAGGCCAGGCCCAGCCGGCGGCCCAGGTCGCTCGCCAGCACGCCTTGGGGATCGACCTCGGCGCGCACCCGCCGCCACTCGTCGAGCCGCGGGTACATGGCGCCGAGCAGCTCGGGCCGCATGCGGCTGTCCTTGGCCAGGTAGATCCGGCCGCCGGCCGCCACCACCTGGTCGTCGAGCCGGTCGAGCAGCGCGGGGAGGTCGGCGCGGGTGTCCGCGGGGATGTCCAGCGCGAGGGTCCAGCCCGGCATCGGGAACGACAGCGGCCCCGGGTTGGCGGCCCCGAAGCGCTTGAGGACGGCCAGGAACGACGTGCAGCCCGAGGCGCTGAGCTCGCCGACCATGCGCCGCAGCGCCGCCTCCTCCTGGAGCGGCACGACGCACTGCCACTGGAGGAACCCGGCCGACCCGTAGAGCCGGTTCCACTCGCCCACGAGGTCGAGCGGGTGGAAGAACCCGGTGATCGACTGGAGCTGGCCGCGGCGCCGGCGGGGGGCCTTGCGGTACCAGAGCTCGTTGAACACGCGGATCGAGGCGCGGTTGAGCAGCCGCGGCGGCACCAGGCGGGGCGCGTCGGCCACCGTGGTGGACCTGAACGCGAGCGGATCGCGTCGCCGCTTGGCGTCCAGCTGATCGAGCGTGGCGAACTGGCCTCGGGTGAGGATCGAGCGGCCCATGGATCGACCGGTCGCCGTGAGGTCGATCCACGCGACGGAGTAGTCGTAGGCGTCGTCGCCACCGTCCATGAGCGCCATGGTCTCGTCGAGATCGTTGGTGCGGTCCTCGTCGATGCTGAGCGAGCTGGTCTCGATGCGCTTGAGCCGGATGGTGGCGTCGACCACGAGCCCGGTCAGGCCCATGCCGCCGGCGGTGGCCCAGAACAGGTCGGGGTCCTGGCTCGGGGTGATGCGCCGCTTGCCGCCCTGCGGGGTGACGATCGTGAGGGCCTCGACGTGCTGGCACCACGAGCCGGTGACGTGGTGGTCCTTGCCGTGGATGTCGCTGGCGATGGCCCCGCCCACGGTGACCTGCCGGGTGCCGGGGGTGACGGGCACGAACCAGCCCAACGGCACCAGCCAGCGCATGAGGTCGTCGAGGCTGGTGCCGGCTTCGACGGTGACCCGGCCCTCGTCCACGTCGAGCTGGTGGATGCCGACGAGGCCCGTGAAGTCGATCACCCGCCCACCCGCGTTCTGCGCGGGGTCGCCGTAGGACCGGCCGAGGCCGCGGCCGATGACGCCGCGTGGGCCCAGGCCGTCGAGCGCCGCGGCGATGTCGTCCATCGCCGAGACGGGGACGACCTCGGCGACGCTGGGCGACGTGCGCCCCCACCCGGTCAGCGATCGACGGTGCGCGCTCATCGCGTGAAGTACACCCCGAGCGCGAACAGCAGGCCCCACACGAGGGCCATGACCTGCATGGGGCGATCCCGGAGCACGACCTCCTCCGGCGCGCCGCCGTGGCCGGAGTCGATCAGCAGCGCGTAGCGCAGGATGGCCATGACGAACGGCACGATCGACAGCTGGAACCAGGGCACTCGGGCGTCGGTGAGGGCCGCCTTCTCGAACGCCCAGAGGCAGTACCCGATGAGCACCACGCCCGAGGTGACCGCCTGGAGGTAGGCGAGGAAGGCCGGGGAGTAGTCGTCGAGCGTGGCCCGGACGCTGCCCGCGGCCGAGCCCATCTCGCTGGCCTCCGCCCGGCGCTTGCCGACCACCATGAAGAGCGAGCCGAACGACGTCACGATGAAGAACCAGTTCGAGATGCGCACGTGGTCCGCGGCGCCGCCGGCCACGGCTCGAAGCACGAAGCCGGCGGCCACGCCCACGATGTCGGCGATGGCCACGTGCTTGAGCCAGGTCGTGTAGGCGGTGGTGATGGTGACGTACGACGCCACGACCACGGCCAGCTCCCAGCGGGCGACGAACGCGAGGCCGATGGCGGCGACGATCGACGACACGCCGACGATGCGGGCCACGCGGACCGGGATCTCGCCGGCCGCGATCGGCCGGAACCGCTTCGTGGGATGGCGGCGGTCGGCCTCGACGTCGGCCGCATCGTTGAGGTAGTAGGTGCCGGCCGCGGCGAGGCAGAAGCAGACGAACGCGATGCCGGAGCGCCACAGCGCGCCGCCCTTGTCGAGCACGCCGGCCGCGCCCGGCGCGGCGAACACCAGCACGTTCTTCAGCCATTGCTTGGGGCGCGCTTCGATGAGCAGCGCCTTGGCCCGCGACCGCCGAGGCGGCGCGACGGGCGCGGCGGCGGGGGCAGCCTGCACCGCCGGAGGGGGCCTCGAGGGGGGCGCGGGCGCGGGTCGGTCGAGCTCGACTTCCTCGCTGGTCACCGAACGATCCTACGGGAGCGGGGGTGCCGATCTGGGACCGGGGTCGCTCCGGGCCGCTGCCGCCTGGTCGTCGCGCGATGCCGGCGAGGGCCGTCCACGGGCGAGGTTCAGCGGTTGGCGACCTTGCGCCAGATCGGCCGGGGCAGGTGGCGCAGCACCACGAACACCCACCGGAGCTTGGCGGGGGACCAGACCACGGGGGCGTCGCGGCGGATGCCGGCGACGATGTCGTCGGCCACGGCGTCGGCGGTCGTGGCGAACGGGGCGTCGGTCATGCCTTCGGTCATCTGCGTGCGGACGAACCCCGGTCGCACGATGACCACGCTGACCCCGCTGCCCGTCAGCGAGTCGGCGAGACCCTGTGCAAAGGCATCGAGCCCGGCCTTCGACGAGCCGTAGACGAAGTTGTCGCGACGCGCCCGCTCGCCGGCGACCGACGACAAGACGACGAGCTGGCCGTGCCCCTGGCGCCGCAGGCGATCGGCGACCACGAGGCCCGACGACACGGCGCCCACGTAGTTGGCCTGCACGGCCGCCGCGGCGGCGCTCGGGTCGGCCTCGAACTCCGGCTGGCTGCCCAGCACGCCGAACGCGAGAAGCACGACGTCCAGGTCGGGGTGGCGGTCGAACACGTCGCCCAGGACCGTCGCGTGGCTGGTCGTGTCCTGCGCGTCGAACGCCACCACCTCGACGGTCGTGGCGCCGGCGTCGCGCAGCTCTGCGGCGACGGGTTCGAGCGCCGCGGGCCGGCGTCCGGCCAGGATCACCGTGCGACAGCGGTCGGCCACCAGCTTGCGGACGGTGGCTCGGGCGATCTCGGAACCACCACCGAGCACCAGCACCGACTGCACGCCACCGAGCGCGTCACGCATGGCCGAGCCTCCTGTCGAGAACGAGCGGACAGTGTGGCACGGTCGGGCCGCGGCCAGGTTCTCCGGCGCCGCAGCGTGCACGTACGCTCGATCACGCCATGAGCACCCGGAAGCTGATCGTCGCTGCCCTCATCTGCGGGCTCGCCATCCTGGCCGCGTCCGCTCTCCAGCTGCTCCTGATCTCCCGCTGAGCCACGTTGTGCCGGCTCGGTAGGCTCGCTGCGCAACCAGTTGGAGGTGGTCCCCACGGCCGAGAACCAAGGACACTTTGACGTCGTCATCGTCGGCGGCGGACCCGGCGGCTACGCGGCCGCCCTGTACGGCGCCGCGGCCGGCCTGCAGATCGCCCTGGTCGAGAAGGACAAGGTCGGCGGCACCTGCCTGCACCGCGGCTGCATCCCGGCCAAGGAGCTGCTCGAGACCGCCCACGTGTACCGGACGGTGACCGACTCGGCGAAGTACGGCGTCGTGTCGTCCGAGCCGAAGCTCGACTTCTCGACCACGATGGCCCGCAAGCAGGAGGTCATCGACCAGCTCTTCAACGGCCTCTCCGGACTCATCAAGAGCCGCAAGATCACGTCGTACGCCGGCACTGGCCGCCTCGGCGCGGGGCGCTCGGTCACCGTCACCGGCGCCGACGGCTCCTCGGCGGAGATCAGCGGCGACGTCGTGATCCTCGCCTCGGGCTCGGTCCCGCGCACGATCCCCGGGTTCGAGGTGGATGGCCGCGTGGTGCTCACCTCCGACGAGGTCTTCGAGCTGACCGAGCTGCCGGCGCGGGTCGCCGTCATCGGCGGCGGCGCGATCGGCTGCGAGTTCGCGTCGATGATGAGCGACCTGGGCAGCGAGGTCACGGTGCTCGAGGCCCTGCCGCAGATCCTTCCGGGCGTCGACAAGGACGTCGTCAGCGTCATCCTCCGCTCGTTCAAGCGGCGCGCCATCGACGTGCGCACCGGCGTGCGGGTGCTGGGCCACACCCCTGGTCACACCGGCACCACCATCCAGCTCGAGGGCAGCGACGACCTCGAGGTCGACGCGGTGATCGTGTCGGTCGGGCGCAAGCCCCTCTCCGACAACCTCGGGCTGGACGGCACGGGCGTCACCGTCGACGAGCGCGGGTTCGTGGTCGTCGACCAGCTCTGCCGCACCGCGGCGGAGGGCGTCTTCGCGATCGGCGACCTCGTGGCCACGCCGGGCCTCGCCCATGTCGGCTACGCCGAAGCCATCCTCGTCATCAAGCAGCTGCTCGGCGAGCCGGCCGTGCCCGTCGACTACGGCAAGGTCGCCTGGTGCATCTACTGCCACCCCGAGGTGGCGTTCGTGGGCTTGTCGGAGCAGGCGGCGGTGGACGCCGGCTACGACGTGGTCACGTCCAAGCACCGCTGGATGGGCAACAGCCGGGCGCTCATCGTCGGTGAGACCGAGGGCCTGGTGAAGGTGATCGCCGAGAAGGGGCCCGACGGCGCCGCGGGGCGCATCCTCGGCGTGCACATGGCCGGCCCGTGGGTCACCGAACAGCTCGGCCAGGGCTACCTGGCCGTGAACTGGGAGGCGACCGTGCCCGAGGTGGCCCACCTCATCCAGCCCCATCCATCGCTGTCCGAGAACTTCGGCGAGACCGTGCTGAGCCTCACCGGCCGCAGCCTCAACAGCTGATCCCGCCCACCACCACACAAGGAGATCGGCGCATGGCCGATATCGAGCTCCCGCAGCTTGGCGAGAGCGTCACCGAAGGCACCATCACCCGCTGGTTCAAAGCCGTGGGCGATCAGGTGGCCGAGGACGAGCCGCTTTTCGAGGTGTCGACCGACAAGGTCGACTCCGAAGTGCCATCGCCGGTCAGCGGCTACCTCGCCGAGATCCTCGTCGAGGAGGGGGACACGGTCGACGTCGGCACGAAGCTGGCGGTGGTGTCCAGCGAGTCGCCCGGCGGTGGGGGAGCGCAGGAGCCGGCGGCACAGGAGGCGCCTGCCGCGCAGGAGGCGCCGGCGCCGGCGCCGGCCGAGGACGTGCCCGCGCCGGCCATCAGCGACCCGGC
>JAODBM010000045.1 GCA_025463985.1 Acidimicrobiales bacterium | reverse complement strand
CCGGGGCCGTACGCCGCGCTTGCGCCCGCGCCGTACTGCGGGCCGAGGCCGGGACCGGCGGCCGGTGGCCCGACGCCCATGACCGTGGCCTGCGGGGCCGGCGGCGGCCAGGCGCACGGGCTGAGGTAGCCGGCGTCGGTCCAGGTCTCCCAACCGTTCGAGCACCGAACCCGCACCCAAGGCCCCTGCGCCTCCAGCACCTGCACCTCGAGCCGGGGATCGAGCGCGTTCGCGGGTTGGGCCTGGGCGTCGGGTGCGGACCACCCCCACGCACCTTGTGGGCCGACGACGTGCGTCGCGACGAAGGTCATGCGCGGTCCTCTCTCAACTGCTTCGCGCGGACACGTCGTGTCGGCCGCATCCCGCCCGAGATCCCCATGCTCCTCGCCCGCTTCCCCCACCGCCCCCGGATGGACGCGCCGCAGGCTACGGAAGATCGCGCCCGGCCGCTCGTCGTCCGGGCGCCGCCCCTCGCGACGGCCGCCCCTCGCAGCGGCGCCACCGAGCACCGGCGATCGAGCCGCGACGGCACCGCCGCGCATGGTCGAGCCGGACACCGTCGCGCCGCGCGAGACTGCCGGGCGATGGGAACCCACTCGGGCGGGGTTCGTCAGGGCCATTTCCGCCAACCGTCGTGGCGATCGGATCGTCGCTCATGACCGGCATGTCCGGCCGCCTGGCCAAGGCGCTCTCGGACGTCCGCGAGTTCGCCGACGGCGAGTACATCGTCCGTGACGGCGCGCTCGGCGAGGAGATGTTCGTGATCCAGTCGGGCGGCGTCCGGATCTCCAAGCGGATGGACGGCAAGGTCGTCGACCTCGGCGACCTCGGCCGGGGCCAGTTCTTCGGCGAGATGTCGCTGCTCGAGTCGCTGCCGCGAGACGCCGACGCCCGCGCCATCGGGCCGACCAAGCTGCTCGTGCTCGGACCGGGCGCGCTCCTGCTGCGGATCCGGCAGGACCCCTCGTTCGCCCTCGAGATGCTGCACCAGCTGAGCGCCCGGACGCGCCGGTTGAACGACCGCTTGGCCGTGGCGCTGGAAGGCTCGTCTCTCGAGGTCGAATGATCCTCGCCGCGTCGCTCGAGCGCCTGGTCGTTGTCTCCGACCTGCACCTCGGAAGTCCCGCCTCGGTCGCGTGGCGGCACTTCCCGGCCTTCCTCGACCACGTGCACGAGCTCGACGCCGACCTCTGCATCAACGGCGACGGCTTCGATCTCCTCCAGAGCACGTTCCCGGCACTGGTGGCGGCGTCGCTGCCCACCGTGCGCCGGCTCAAGCAGTTCATCGAGGCCGGCCGGCACGTGTACTACACGGTCGGCAACCACGACCTGGCCATCGAGCACCTGCTGCTGGATCTGCCGATGACGGTGACCCCCTTCCTGAACGTCACGTCCGGCACCGCCCGGATCCGGGTCGAGCACGGCCACCTGCACGAGCCGTTCTACGCCCGCCACCCGCAGCTCTACGAGCTCGGCGGCCGCCTTGCCAGCGGCGTCCTGGTGGCCAACGCCGACACGTACAAGCTCTGGGCCCAGCTCCAGGCGGTGGTCGACCGGCGCCGGCGCGGTCGTCCGACCACGAGGTACCCCCACTACGAGGCGGCGTCCTCGCTGTTCGAGCGAGGCTTCGACGCGGTGGTCTTCGGCCACACGCACCACCCAGAGCGCACCGTCCTCCCCGACGGCCTGTTCGTCAACGCGGGCGACTGGATGACGACCGGCTCCTACGCGCTGATCGACGGCGGCGACGTCGGACTGCACGCTTGGACGCGATGAGCCGTCGAGCGTTGCCCGACGCGGGGTCGGAGATCACGATCTATCGTGCGGACGTGCGGGCGATGACGGGCCGGGGGATGCGCTGATGACGGCGGCCGCCCCGGCGCGACCGGATCGTCGTCGGGGGCCGGCGAGCACGGGGCCGCGCTGATGCTGGCCATCACGCTGCACGACCTCCGCTACCGGTACCGGCAGTTCCTCATCGCGGTGGTCGGTGCGGGGCTCGTGTTCTCGATGGCCCTGCTCCTGACCGGGCTGTCGAACAGCTTCCGGGCCGAGGTCCGGCGCACGGTCGATGCCGTGGGCGCCGACGCGTGGGTCGTCCCCAAGGGGTCGACGGGACCCTTCACCGCCTTCGGCGCGCTGGCGCAGAGCGATCTCGAAAGCGTCCGGTCGAGCCCCGGGGTTCGAGCGGCTGATCCGCTCGTGGTGATCCCCTCCACCGCCGTGATCGGCAGCGGCACCCGCACGCTGCGCGTGTTCGGCCATCGGCTGGGAGGCCTCGGCTCGCCGCGCATCGTCGACGGCCGCGCCGCGGCGCGTGAGGGTGAGGTGGTCACCGACAAGCGGCTCAAGCTCCACGTCGGCGACAAGCTGCGGCTCTCGGGGTCCGAGCTGACCGTGGTCGGGCGCACCCAAGGCATGTCGCTGCTCGGCGGCGTGCCGAACGCGTACATGTCGTTCCGAGACGCCCAGGCGATCGCGTTCCACGGCCAGCCGCTGCTCACCGCCATCGTCACCCGGGGCGTCCCGACCGGCGCCACCGGCTCGTTCACGGTGCTGAGCGCGGCGCAGGTGGTGAAGGACACCGTGCACGCGATGCGCGACGCGATCTCGTCGATCGACAACTCCCGCACGCTCATGTGGATCGTGGCCGCCATCATCGTGGCCGCGCTCGTGTACGTGTCCGCCCTCGAGCGGGTCCGGGACTTCGCGGTGCTCAAGTCGATCGGCTGCTCCTCGATGAAGCTCTTCCTCGGCGTGGCCGCGCAGGCGGTGCTGGTCACTCTGCTGGCCGCGGTGTTCGCCGTCGCCGCATCCACCTTCATGCGGCCGATGTTCGCCCTCCCGGTCAGCATCCCGGCCAGCTCGTACGTCGTGCTGCCGATCGTGGCCGTGGTCGTCGGCGTGCTGTCGAGCCTGGTGGCGCTGCGGCGGGCCGTCGGGGTCGATCCGACCGCGGCGTTCGCAGGTGCGACATGACCATGCTGGAGGTGCGCGACCTGACGGTGGAGTTCAACTCGGGCGGCTACGTCGTGCGGCCGCTGGACGGTCTCGACGTCGACGCCGAGGACGGCGAGCTCGTGGTGCTGCTCGGGCCGTCCGGATGTGGCAAGACGACGCTGCTGTCGTGCATCGCCGGCCTGCTGACCGCCACCTCGGGCACGATCCGGTTCGCGGGGCGGGAGACGAGCGCGCTGACCGGGGTGGACCTGGCCGCTCACCGGCGCCACACCGACGGCGTCGTCTTCCAGGCCTTCAACCTGATCCCGAGCCTGACCGCCAAGGGAAACGTCATGGCACCGATGCGGCTGGCCGGGATCAACCGCCGGCAGGCGGCGGCGCGGGCCGAGGCGCTGCTCGGCCAGGTGGGGCTGGCCGAGCGCGTCGACCACCGCCCCGGGGCGCTCTCGGGCGGACAGCAGCAGCGGGTCGCGATCGCCCGCTCCCTCGTGCACGACCCGCCGCTGCTCCTGGCCGACGAGCCGACTGCCCACCTCGACCACATCCAGGTCGAGGGCGTGCTCACCCTGTTGCGGGACCTGGCCTCGCCGGGCCGGGTCGTGGTGGTCTCCACGCACGACGACCGCGTGACCCAGCTCGCCGATCGGGTGGTCGAGCTGGTCCCGACGACCTCCAGCCCCGACCGCGAGCCCGAACTGCTCGAGCTGCCCGCCGGCGCGATCGTCTTCGAGCAGGGCAGCCGAGGCGACCTGATCTACACGGTCGAGTCCGGCCAGATCGAGGTCTTCCGGCAGCGGGCCGACGGGACCGAGGAGCCCGTCGCCGTGGTGGGGCCGGGCGACTACTTCGGCGAGCTCGGCCCGATGCTGAACCTGCCCCGCAGCGCGACCGCGCGGGCCGCCACCGACGCCCGGCTCACCGCCTACACCGAGCACCGCTTCCGGCGGCGCATCCCGACCGATCCGCCCGCGCCCCCGTCGGTCTGACCGCGGCGGGGCCGCGCGCTGCTGTCACGGTCGACAGGAGCGGCGATAGGCCGAGCTCGGGAAGTACGTCGACCACTCGCTGGGCGTCAGGTTGCGTCCGGCGGCGGTGCAGGCCGCGCGCTCCCAGTGGTCCGGATCGAGGTCCCACAGCACGATGCCCCTGGCCGCCGAGGTCGCCAGCTGGCGACCTCCGGGTCGGCCGACGGGCGAGCCGGCGCTCGGGAAGAAGTCGGTGATCGGCTGGCGGGTCTGCAGGTCGTAGACCTGCGCGTCCGCGGCGCCCGCGAGCACGAACATCTGCGCCGTCGCGAAGTCGGAGTAGGACACCCGACCCGTGACCGCCACCCGCGCGCCCACGTCGTGGCCGGTCGACGGGTCGACGAACCGGAACGTGCTCGACTTCGAGAACCCCGTCAGCAGCGACCCGTCGCCGTTGAAGTTGGGATTGGCGAGATCGGCGATCGCGGTGATCACCCGGCCATCGCTCATGCGGACGACCCGGGTCATGGCCGTGTCGTCCATGAAGGCCGCGAGGTCGCCGCGCGGACTGATGGCCACGAACCACGTCGCTCGCGGCAGCTTCAGCCACGGCGGTCCGAGACGTCTGCCGTCCGGCTCGTAGCGGTCCACCGTGCCGTCGTTGTTGGCGATGAGGATCCGTCCGGCCCGGTCGACCCCCGCGTTGTTTACGCGGCTGATGTCGACCGCGAACCGCGGACCCACCCGCCGGCCGCTGCCGAGATCGAGCCGGTCCACCTTCAGCTCGTCGATGAAGAACGCGCCCACGACGGCGCGGCTGACCAGCGTCGGCAGGGCGGCGCTCGGCACCGCGCCCAGGAGCCGGCCGCTGTCGACGTCGAACACCTTGGAGGCCACGACCGCGCTGGTGCCGGCGGGCACGGCCAGCAGCGAGCGGCCATCGGGCGAGTACCCGAACGGTTGGATGCCCGCCCCCGGGATCAGCCGGCTGATGAGGCTGTGGCCGTCCAGCGCCCAGCGCTGGACGAGGGTCCGCGACGAGGAGGCCATCAGCAGGGTCGCGCCGTCGAGCGTCACCGCCGGCACCACGAAGCCCGCCTCCTGCGTGTCGTAGCTCGTCTCGGCCGACGTGCCCGTGCGGACGTCGCGGTGGTCGATGCGGCCGGAGCTGCCGGCCTCGAACACCGAGCGCGAGTCCGGCGCGAACGCGAACGGCGTCGCGGCGGTGTAGATCGACGGCGCACGCCAGCGCTCGGTGCCGCTCACCGCGTCGAGCACCCGGAACACCGCCCGCCGGGAGTCGCCGATCGAGCGACCGTCAGGGCTGAAGCGCACCAGCCGCGAGTCCTCCTTCAGCACCACGAACCCGCCGCCCTGGTCGTCGGGGAGGTCGGCGAACCGCCGGCTCACCGTCCAGGTGCTGGTGTCCCACACCACGATCTCGGTGCGGGTGGTCGTGATCGCGGTGCGCCCGTCTGGCGAGAACGCCGCGCCCGATGGTCGATCGACGGTGGCGAGGACGCGCAGCGGTCCATCCCCTGGATCGACCGGTCCCGTGACCACGCGGCCGGCGACGGTGCCGGCCAGCAGCGACCGGCCATCGGCTGACACGGCCAGCTGGTTCGGCGGGCTGCCGAGGTCGCGGCCCGGCCCGGACACGCGGCGGGACCTCGCATCCAGGCGCCACACGCGGCTCCCGGCGGTCACGACGGCGTGCTGCCGATCGTCCGACGTGGCGCAGCCGACGTACCGACGATCGGCACCCGCGGGCGGCGCTCCCGGCAGCCGCTGTCGGCTCCCGATCGGCGTGCCCGTCGTGAGGTCGGCGAACCCGATCGTGCCGTCGAACCCGCCGGTCACGCCCAGGCGGTCATGGTCGAGGAGGCAGAGCGTGTACGACCCCGGGTAGCTCGAGCCGTCGCCGATCGCACCGAGGTAGCGCTGGTCGGCCACCAGCGCGGATTCGAGCGCGTTGCGGCTCTGGGGCGTGTCGCGGAGGTGGCGGGCCTCGACCGCGAGCAGCAGCGCGAGGGTCCGGTTCGTCGTCCGCAGGTCGCGGGACTGGGCCACGATCCGCCGATAGTCGGAGTCGTCGCGCGCGGCGCGGGCGCGCTGCGCGTTGTGGGTGGCGGCGACAGCACCGACGACGGCGGCGGCCGCCAGCAGCACGAGCGCCGCGACCACGCCGCGGACCACGCGCATGCTCCGCCGGTGCTCACGGAGGTCGGCGCCTTCCAGCTCGTCCTTGGCGATGCCGTGGATGGGGGCCGCGATCGCCGCGACCTGGTCGCGCAGGCGCGGGTTGCGAGCGTCCAGCGCCTGCTCGCTGCGGGTCCAGGCCAGGTCGACGTGCTTGGGCTCGTCGGTGAACGCTCCGACCAGCGCCGCCGGCAGGGCCGTCGAGCGCTCGCGGTCGAAGTCGCCCCGCTCCGGGTCCCACACCCACGTGCCCTCGGTGAGGACGGGGAGGATGCGGGACCGATCGCGGTGCGTCAGCCAGTGCTCGATCTCGCGGTTGACCCACGGTGAGGCCGCCGCGGCGGGCGAGGCGAGCAGCACGAACCACTCGCTGCTGTCGAGCACGGCGACGATCGACTTCCAGAGGTCGGGGTTGGCCGACAGGCCGGTCTCGTCGCGAAAGACGTTCAGCGCCCGGCGGCGATACCAGGGCTTGGCCAGCCGGCGCAGGAGGTCCTGGACCACGGGACCGAGCTCGTCGTCGGCTGCGTGGGAGTACGAGATGAACGCGTCGTAGGCCACCCGCCCGGTACCTCCGTCGGGAGAGCATAGGGAGGGTTGCGGCTGGGAGGTGGCTGGAGCTCGTTCGGTCAGGGGCGACGGTGCAGTCGGTACATGCGCAGGCGGCCGAAGTCCTTGGCCGCGGGCATGTGGCCCACGTAGTCGCACGTGATGGTGCGGTCCCCGCTCAGCTCCAGGGCGGCCGCGAACGAGTCGGTCACGTAGACGGCGCCGGGCGGCGTGATCGGTTCGATCCGGGCGGTCCGGCTGACGTGCGAGCCGACGAACGACGAGCGACCGAGCACCGGGTCGAGCGTCTCGAAGACGGGTCCGACGTGGCCTCCGAGCCTGAGCGCGAGGTGCGCGGGCAGCCGCGCGTCGTCGAAGTCGATCGCGTGCAGCGCCTCCTGCAGCGCGAGCGCACACTCGGCGGCCTCCACGGCGTCGGCGATGACCACATAGACGGCATCACCCCAGGTGTTGCGGTAGAGGATGCGCTCGTCGAAGCGGCCGAGCACCTCGGCGAGCGCGCCGAACACCACGGTCATGAACCGGGGGAGCTGCTCGTCGGTGAGCTTGCTGAAGCCCTTGACGTCAGCGAACAGCATGGCCCGCACCACGTGCACCGATCGATCGTCAGGGCGGGCATCCTCCTGTGGCGTGGCCGGCGCCGGCGCCGGCGCAGGTCCGGCCGGCGCGACGATGCGTGCGGCGCGTCCGGCGGCGCGCCAGGTCGCGACGTCGATCGCGGTGCCGGCATCGCCGTGCGCGGGGCCGCCGTCCCAGACCGCGAGCTGGCGGACGTCGACGTCCAGGTGGCGGGCTCGCACCAGGGCAAGCCCCATCGCCAGCTCGCTGCCGTAGCGGTAGAGCACGTCGTCAGCGGCGAACTTGTGATCGGTGGCCGTCCGCACGGAGGTGGCGGCGCCGATGCAGCGCTGGAAACGCTCGACCCAGCCAGGACCCGATGGCGCGACCGAGCTCGCCACGAAGGCGTCGACCGCGAAGGGGAGGACGACGTGCAGCTCGGCGCCGCTCGCGAGGAGCGCCTCCGCCCACATGATGTCGGCGCCGCCGGCCAGGGCCCCGTATCCGTAGCCGGCGGGGTCGCGCTCCAGCTCCAGGGCGATCGTCGCGGCGACGGCGCGCTCGGCGTCCGCCGGAAACCGGCCCGGTGCGCCCGGGGCCGCGATCCGGTGCCCGCAGAAGTGCACGACGGCGGGACCCTTGAGGACGTCGAGCACCGCCGGGTCGCTGCCGCGGAGCTCGCACACGATCCGGAGCTGGCGGCGGGTCGTGGCGACCGCGGCCAGGTCGCCGTCGTGCCGACCGGCGGCCTCGCGCAGGGCGGCGGTCGCCGCGGCGTGGTCGTCCAGAAGCAGGTGGGCCTCGGCTTCGGTGGCGGCCTCGTAGTAGGAGAGCGTCTCGCGGCCGCGCAGGAGATCGAGCACCCCCCGGGCCCGCGTCGCCGCACCCGCAGCGTCTCCGGCGACGAGGCTCAACGTCGCCGCGTTGATCGCCGGGTAGTAGCCGCCGGTTCGGGCCGCGACCGCGGTGTACCGGTCGCGGGCCACGGCCGCCGCCCGGCGGCGCTCCTCACCCGTCGCCGCCAGCGCCACGTCCTTCGCCAGGCGCGCGCCGAGCGCGGCCACGTCCTCTTCGCCGGATGCGTCGAGCCCGAACTGTTCGAAGCGGCGCAGCGCCTCCTCGGTGGCGCCGGCGCGGGCGAGGTCCAGCACGAGCCGGTGCCGCAGCCAGAGGTCGTCGGGATGCCCGTCGAGCCCGCGCTCGGCCAGGTCGACCGCGGTGAGCAGGTCGCCGCGCCGCTCCGCGTCGATCGCCCACGCGAGCCACGTTGCCGCGGGAGCGCCGTCGCCCGCCCCGTCCCCCTCAGGCTCGCCCGACGCCATCCCAGGAATGTAGGCGGGCCGCCCTGCGGTCGCCTTCCGCGCCCGCCTGGACGGCGGTCGAGGTCGCGACCTGATCACCGACCGACGGTGACGTCAGCCGGTGGCGCTGCCGAAGAGACGACCCACGCCCGCGGTCACGGCGATCGCCAGCGTGCCGCCGACTCCGACCCGCAGCGCAGCGCGCAGGAGGGGAGCGCCACCTGCTCTGGCGCCGGCGATGCCGAGGATGACCAGCGCGGTGATCGCGCTCACGATGACGGCTGCGGTGGCCAGGGACGTCGGCGCGGCGACGAAGGCGACGAGCGGCAGGGTGCCGCCAAGGATGAAGCTGGCCGCCGACGACAGGCCTGCTTGCAGCGGGCGGGCGCGGGTCGTCTCGCTCAGCCCAAGCTCATCGCGAGCGTGGGCCGCGAGCGGGTCCGCCGCCATGAGCGCAGCTGCGACCTGGCTGGCCAGCTCGGGCGACAGCCCGCGTTGCCGGTAGATGCCCGCCAGCTCGCGGGATTCGCCCGCAGGATCGCGGTCGAGCTCGTCGCGCTCCTGGGCCAGGTCGCCGAGCTCGGTGTCGCGCTGCGAGCTGACCGAGACATACTCGCCCGCGGCCATCGACATGGCGCCCGCGGTCAGCGCGGCGAGCGCGGCCACGAACACCGCGTTGCGCGCCGCGCCGGTGGCGATGACCCCGATCGCGATGCTGGCGACCGAGACGATCCCGTCGTCCGCCCCCAGCACTGCCGCTCGAAGCCAGCCGGAGCGCTCCCCACGATGCCGTTCTCGCGCCGGAGGGCCCAGCGCCGTCGTCCTGCGCTCCGCGGTCATGAGCGCTCTCGCCTGCTGGCCTGCTGCCACCCTCGGGGCTGCGGTTCAGTGCTCATCGTCGGGCCTCCCAGCTCAGTCCGAACCTCGGCGCCGCCACGTCGTAGCGCGCGAGAAGATCATCCACGAACGCGCGGCGAGCGCGCCGCGCGGCACCCGTCCACCGCACGGCGATCGTGTGCGTCGGGTATGCCTGGGTGACGCGCTGCCGCTAGCAGCTGGACCGCCCAAGGAGGCAGACCAATGGCACGAACGCAAGGCCCGGTTGCGGTGGTGGGCATCGGAGCGATGGGTCACGGCATGGCCGCCAGCGCGTTGCGCGCCGGCATCCCCACGATCGTCTGGAACCGCACGCCAGAGGCGACCCGAGACCTCGTCGAGCTCGGTGCCGAGGTCGCCCACAGCGTGGCCGACGCCGCGCGGCGCGCCGCGATCGTCGTCACGATGGTGACCGACGCCGATGCCGTCATCTCGATCGCGCGAGACGAGGGCATGCTCGCGGCGCTCTCGCCGGGCGCGATCTGGGCGCAGATGAGCACGATCGGCGTCGCCGGGATCGAACGGGTCGCCGCGCTCGTCGAGCAGGAGCGTCCGGACATCGCACTCCTCGACGCGCCGGTGTCAGGGAGCAAGGACCCGGCGGAGCACGGCCAGCTCACGATCTTCGCGTCCGGCCCGGACTCGGCGCGTGCGTCAGTCGCGCCCCTCTTCGACGCGCTCGGCCAGCGCACGATCTGGGTCGGGTCCGTGGGCAGCGGCACGCGTCTCAAGATCGTGAACAACACCTGGCTCGCGTTCTCGTCCGAGGCGGTGGCCGCGTCGGTGGCGCTCGCTCACCGGTTGGGGCTGGCGTCCGAGACGGTGATCGAGGCGCTGGAAAGCGGTCCGCTGGTGTCCGCATGGCAGGCCGCCAAGCTGCAGCGCATCGCCGCGGGCGACTTCTCGCCGCAGTTCGCGCTGTCGCTCGCGCTCAAGGATGCGCGTCTCGCGCTCGAGGCGGCCGCCGGGGCCCGCTTCGACGCGCTCGGGTGCCTGGCCGACGAATGGCAACGGGTCGTGGACCAGGGGCTCGGCGACCAAGATCTCACCGTCGTGACGCGCGCCCTCGAAGAACAAGCCCAAGGTCCGTCACGCTGATCGTGAGTAGTCGTCGGTAGGCCACTCACGACCCGGCTGGCGAGGGCAGGGCGGCATCGTGCGGCGCGCCGCTGAGCGCGGCACGCAGGACCGCGGCCACGTCGAGCTGGTACGGCGCGGTGGCCTCGAGGCCGAGCTGGACCACCGACATGAGCAGCGACAGGACGATCGCGACGACCCCGTTGGCCATGGTGGCCGGGTCGATGCTCGAGGAGGTGGCGCCCGTCAGCTGACCGTCGCGCAGCCGCTCGGCCAGGACCCGGCGCAGCTCTTCCAACGCCGGGAGGTCGAGCACGCGGGGGGTCACGTCGGGCTCGAGCCCGGCGAGCACGCGCCGCGCCAGCGGGTGACCTTCGATGGCACCGACGAGCGTGGTCATCAGGGTCGGCAGCCAGTCGTCGAGCGCCGGCTGGTCGAGCAGGCTCGACACGCCTTCCTGGATGACGGCGGCCGCGTCCTCGTCGAGGGCGGCGCGAAAGAGCGCCTCCTTGTTGGAGAAGTAGGCGTAGGCCAAGGTTCCGCCGACCGAGGCATCGCGGGCGATGTCCGCGATGGACGTGGCCCGGTAGCCGTCGCGGCCGAACCGCACGGTGGCGGCGTTGAGGATGGCCTGACGCGTGGCCTCTCCCTTGCGCTTCACGTGCCCGAGTTTACCATATTGAAGACTTGAATGAAATCCAGAAACACTCTATTCTGTACCCCGTGACCTCCTCCCCAGCCCCCGCCTCCACGCGCAAGGTCCCCACGCGCCGGATCTCCTTCGAGGAGTCGCTCCGGGGCCTCCCCAAGCACTTCGCCGCCGATGGTGACCTGATCGGCAGCCACGTCGCCGCCTCGCTGTCCGCGGTGTTCCCCGACGGCGAGGACTTCTTCGTGCGGTCGGTCAGGTACTACCGAGACCAGATCGACGAGCCCGAGCTCAAACGCCAGGTCGCCGGCTTCATCGGCCAGGAGGCCATGCACGGGCGCGAGCACCGCGTGTTCAACGACCGCCTCGATCAGCTCGGCTACCCGGCCAAGCGCATCGAGCGGTTCACCAAGAAGGGCCTCCAGATCCGTGAGCGCCTCCTCCCGCCCATCTCCAACCTGGCGGCCACTGCGGCGCTCGAGCACTTCACCGCCACGCTCGCCGAGCTCCTGCTGACGAGCGAGGAGACGCGGGAGCTGTTCGGCCACGAGGAGGTGCGGAACCTGTTCCTGTGGCATGCGTTGGAGGAGTCGGAGCACAAGGCCGTGGCGTTCGACGTCTACAAGGCGGCCGGCGGCAGCGAGCGCATGCGCATCATCACGATGAAGGTGATGCGGGTCAGCTTCCTGGTGGGGATGACGATCCAGGTGGTGGGCTCGTTGCTCGGCGATCGCGCGACCTACCGCCGAGGGAACCTCCGCAAGAGCTGGCGCACGTTCCGCCGCTCGCCGCTCATCAGCCGCGACCTGCTCGACCGGCTCCGCGACTACGACCGGCCCGGCTTCCACCCCGACGATCACGACACGAACGACCTCGTGCAGCAATGGCGCGAGGAGCTGTTCGGCGATCACGGGTCGCTCAACGACAAGCTCGTCGGTGCGGTGGCATGAGCGAGGTCGAGCACCTCGACGTCCTGATCGTCGGGGCCGGCCTGTCGGGCATCGGCGCCGGCCACTACGTGCAGACCGAGACCCCGTGGGCCAGCTACGCCATCTTCGAGGCGCGGGACGCCATCGGGGGCACGTGGGACCTGTTCCGCTACCCCGGCATCCGCTCGGACTCGGACATGTTCACCCTCGGCTATTCCTTCCGGCCGTGGGACGGCGAGAAGTCCATCGCTGACGGCGCCTCGATCCTGCAGTACATCAAGGACACGGCGGCCGAGGCCGGCATCGATCAGCACATCCGCTTCCACCACCGCATCGTGGCCGCCGACTGGTCGACCGACGAGGGCTGCTGGCGCATCACCGCCCATCGCAGCGACACCGGCGACACGATCGAGCTCACCGCCGGGTTCCTGTTCTCGTGCAGCGGCTACTACCGCTACGACCGAGGCCACACCCCTGACTTCCCCGGCATGGACGCCTACGAGGGCACGATCGTGCATCCCCAGGCCTGGCCCGAAGACCTCGACCATCGCGACAAGCGCGTCGTGGTCATCGGCAGCGGCGCCACCGCAGTGACGCTCGTGCCGGCCCTGGCCACCGACGCCGCCCACGTCACCATGCTGCAGCGGTCGCCGACCTACATCGCCTCGCTGCCCGCCAAGGACCCGCTGGTCGCGCTGCTCCGGCGGGTCCTGCCCAAGCGCTGGTCCGGCCCGGCCATCCGCTGGGTGAAGGCCCTGCTCACGCAGGCGTCGTACCAGGTGAGCCGGCGACGCCCCGACCTGATGAAGCGCATCCTGCGCAACGGCGTCGCGCGCCTGCTGCCCGCCGGCTACGACGTCGACACCCACTTCACCCCCCGCTACGACCCGTGGGACCAGCGGCTCTGCGTCGTCCCCGACGGCGACCTGTTCACCGCCATCCGCGCCGATCGGGCGTCGGTCGTCACCGATCGGATCGAGACGTTCACCGACCGGGGCCTCCGCCTGGCGTCGGGCGTCGAGCTTCCCGCGGACATCGTCGTGACCGCCACCGGGCTCGAGCTGCTCTTCCTCGGGGGGATCGACATACGGGTCGATGGTGCGCCGGTCGACCTCCCCAGCAAGCTGACCTACAAGGGCATGATGATCGAGGGCGTGCCCAACTTCGCCATGGCCGTTGGCTACACCAACGCATCGTGGACGCTGAAGTGCGATCTCACCTGCGACTACGTGGTCCGGCTGCTGAACCACATGCGGGCCGCCGGGTTGCGCCAGTGCACGCCCACCAACGCCGGCTCCGAGGTCAGCGCCGAGCCGCTCCTCGGCCTCACCTCGGGCTATGTGCAGCGGGCGGCCCACCTGTTCCCCAAGCAGGGCTCGCGGGCACCGTGGCAGCTCCACCAGAGCTACCTGCGCGACTACCGAAACCTGAAGCGCAGCGCGCTGGTCGACGACGCGATGGTCCTCTCGAACCCGGTCCCGGAGCCGCGGCCCACAGCTCGGACGCTGATCCCGGCTTGACCACGTCGCCCAGCGCGACGGCGGCCCACTCACCCTCTTTCGTGCCCTGAGCCCTCAGGGGAAGCGCGTGCGGGCGTGCTGGTAGTGCTCGGCGCTCGACGCCAGATTGGTCGCGAGCGAGATGTCGCCGTTGGTGGCCACCTGGCCGGCCCAGTAGTCGGCGCCCGGGGCGTCGGGCGCGCGGCCGAGCAGCTTGACCCGCAGCGGCCGACGATGTTGTACGACGCGTGGCGGCCGGCGGGATCTGGCCCAACTCGGCGCGCGCCCGGGTTCCGCGGGTACCAGGCTGGTCGGCCGTGACCACGAACCTCCGTCCCGTGGCCCTGGCCTTCGTCGCTCTCGGCACCTTCATGGGCTGCTGGGCCGTGCTCACGGCCGATCTCGAGCGCGCCCTCGGCCTCGGGCACGGCGGCTTCGGTTCGCTGTTGGCCCTAGCCCTGGCGGGCACCGCGGTCACCAGCGTCCTCGCCGGCGCGCTGGCGGAGCGGTTCGGCACCGCGCTGGTCGCGTCCGGAGGTGCGCTGGCCTTCGCCGCGGCATTGGGCGGCATGGTCGCCTTCGGCCACGGGCCGCGCCTGCTGCTGGGGCTGTCCCTGGTGGTGGTGTTCGCCAGCTCCGGCGTGCTCGACGTGGCCATGAACATCGCGTCGGCCGCGGCCCTCGCCCACCGTCCCGGCCACCTGGTCCGGTTCCACGCGTTCTTCAACGCGGGGGCCGCCGCCGGTGCCGCGGGGGCGGCGCTCATCGCTCGCCTCACCGGTGACTGGCGGCTCGCGCTGCTCGGGCCGATGGCCCTGATGCTGCTCGTCGCCGCGCGGTGCCGGACGGCGCAGCTGCCGGCTGGCGAGGTGGGGGAGCACCACGGGCTGCTCCACTCGTTCCGCGCGGTCAGGCGTGAGCGGCTGGTCGTGCTGGCGGCCATCTTCGCCTGCAGCGCGATGGTCGAGGGCGGCATCGACACGTGGGGCGTGCTCGTGCTGCGGACCCAGCTCGAGACCGGTCTCGTCCTCGGAGCGGCGGCGCAGGTCGCGGCCCAGGTCATCGCGACCGCGTCGCGCGCCATCCTCGGCCCGGCCGCAGGCGCGCTCGGGACGACCAGGGGCATCGCGCTCGGCGGCGGCGTCGCCGCGGGCGGCCTCACGCTGCTGGCGGTCGGGGCCACACCGCTGGCCGTCGCGGGGCTCATCGTGGCGGCGGCCGGGATATCGGTGTGCTGGCCGATGCTCATCGCGCACGCCAGCGCGGGCCTCGACCGGCCGGCAGGGGTGGTGAGCGGTGTGACGGCCACCGGCTACGTCGGGTTCGTGGTCGGGCCCGCGGTGTTCGGGTTGGCCGCCGACCTGGTCGGCATCCGCAACGCGCTCTTCGTGCTCGTGGCCCTCGCGGTCCTCGTCGCCGTGGCTCCGAGACAGCTCCGGTCGGCTCCTCCGGCCACGGGCGTCGCGTCGCCGGGCGCCATGCCGCCTTCAGCCGACGGAGGTCGCGTTCGTCGCTGGGGTGACGTCGGAGGGGGCCAGCGCGGTGCAGGCCAGGCCGACGAGGACGAATGAGGCGAGCCCGCCCAGTGACACCACCTGATCGATCGTCGGCAGGGCTCGCCGATGGCCGATGTGGTGGATCAGATGCGGGATGCCGCTGATGACCCAGGCTGCCGCGGCGGCGCGCGTCAAGCTCTGCGATCGCGACACGAGCGCGGCGACGGTCACGATTGCGAGTGCAAGGAACAGCGCGCCCACGTCACCGGCCAGGTGTTCGTTGTAGGGGCCCTCCACGGCAACCCAGTGATGCCCCCGGCCCGGGAACGAGTCGAAGAACGATCGCGGCGCGACCGTCGCCCAGACCCCGATGACCAGCGCGTCGACCGCGAGGTACGCCAAGCCAACCCGGACCAGAGCGCCCCGCGCTCGCGGTGGCGCACGTCGCTGACCTCTGTCATCGCCCACGAGCGCCCCCCATGCAGCCCAGCCCCGCTGAACCCTAAGCCACACCCGGGTCGATCTGGGCTGGGGATCCGGCTCGTCACGCAAACGTCGGCCAACGACGGCGTTGTTGCGTCGACCGCCCCGAGTTTTCACCTGGTGGCGTTCGGGGAACGTCGCACGGAGCCACGTCATGGCGAGCTGGAGCCCGACGCCGCTCGCAGATCCGCCAGCCACTGAAGATCCGTCCGACCGACATCGACCAGGGACCTGGACCACACATGACTGATCCGATGAAGCCGGAGTTTGGGCACGTGGTTCCACAGCAGTCGCCCCCGACAGGTGATCCATCGGCGAGCGGTGCCTGGTTGAGCCGTCCTCTGGCCAGCAACCCTCCTCCCGCTCAGCTCGGGGTCCCAGCGACCGATCCGATCCTCTTCGCCATCGGCGACATCGGAGTGAGCCGCTACTGGGTCGTCACGCCGAACGGCTCCGCACCGCTGGCGGGCTCCCGCTGGATCGGACGAGACCTCTCACGCACCGAGAGCAAGACCCCGTCGTGGGCCATCGTGATGGCGATCATCTTTGCGCTGGCCTGCCTCGTCGGGCTGTTCTTCCTCATGGTCAAGGAAGAGCGCACGACTGGATACTTCGAGGTCTCGGTGCAGTCAGGGAATCTGCAGCACGTGACGCAGCTGCCCGTGTGGAACGCAGCGCAGCTCGCGCACCTGCGTCAGATGGTCCATCAGGCGCAATCGATGGCGGCCGCGGCGTGAACCGCAGCGAGGGCGCGCGCTGGCTCGCCGGCACGATCGGCGGACGCGTGATTCGACGTCACCAGCGACGGCGAGCTTCTGGCGCCCTGGCCTAAGGCCTCCAGCCGGTGTCCAGGAAGTCGGCGAGCGCGGGGAGCTAGGGGAAGGCGCCTCGCGCGAACTGTGTGTCGAGTGCCGCGGCCTCGCCGTGCTGAGTCCAAAGGGCAGCGGGGTCGCCGGGGAGGCCGTGGAGCATGTAGACGACCGGCATCTTGGAGATGTCGGCGAGTCCGCCGGGCCGGTACACCTAGATGTCGCGCAGCGTCTTCGACGTGTCGGGTGACCGCAGCCGCAGATGTGTACAGCGTGCTGGTGCTCGTCGCGCTGATGTCACGTTCGCCGGCGCTGGAGCGAGGTGTCGGGGCCGACCTGCCGGCTCGTTGGCATGCCCGCGGCGGCCGACTCGTCATCGGCCTGATCGTGGCCCACGGGTGGGCCGCGATTGTGGGCTGGGCCGAATCTCGCCACGAGCCATTGCTGCTCGCCGTCTGGCACGTCTTGCACTTGCCGGGCCTGATGATCGCGACGACGGGCACGCTGTTGTTGGTGGGGGTCGGACTACCTGGCTCCGGGGCGAGCCGGACGCGAGTGCCTTCATCGCCCACGCGGCCCGCAGGGATCGGCGGAGCGCCCGCGGGTCGGTGTCTGGGGTCGTGCCACCATCACCTGACCTGGCAAGGTGCCCTGGTTGCCGGGATGGGCAGGGGCTGGTTGGGTGGTCCCGGGCGGAGATCTGGTCGTCCTCGAGGGAGACGTCCGGGTGCGCGACAGGCGAACGACACGCTCAGCACCCTTCGTGGGTCAGTCGCGATGATCGTGGCGTCCGTCGGCCGCTCGGTGCTTCGCCAACGGTGGCGGCCGCTGGTGGGGCTCGTGCTCGTGCTCGGTGTGCTCTGCGGGGCCGGCATGGCCTCGATGGCCGGCGCCCGCCGGACGCAGTCGGCCTACCCAAGGTTCCTCCGTTGGGCGAACGTGTCGACGATGGCGGTGGACGCGGGCAGCGACCGCAACTTCCTCGCCATCGTGGAGCGGTTCCCCGAGGTGATCCGGCATCGGCGTTACACGGCGGTGGACCTGGCGTTCCTCACGCACGGTAGGCCCGACCCCGCCAGCCTCGACATCGAGGCCCTGGCCAGCGCCGACGGCCGCTACTTCGACCAGGACAAGTTCGTGGCCGTCGACGGGCGGCGCCCCGACCCGACCCGGATCGACGAGATCGGTGTCAACCGCGACGCTGCGCGCGTCCACCACCTCCATGTCGGCCAGCGGCTCGACCTGGGCACGTTCGACGATGCCCAGGTGAGCGGGGGAACGCCGCCGAGCCAGCTCAAGCCGGTCTTCCGGATGACCGCTGTCGTCGTCGGCATCGGGTCGTTTCCGGAAGAGGTCGTGCAGGACGAGTCGGACCGAAGCTCCCTGGTGCTCCTGACGCCGGCCTTCTATCGGCGTGTTGCGCGGTTCGGCACGTACTCCTGGGAGGGGTTGATCCTGCGCCATGGTGATGCTGACGTGGCGGCGGTGAAGCGCCGGTACCACGCGCTGATCACGAGCGGGTTCCCCGAGTTCTACCGGGTCACTTCCGTCGACACGTTCCACGCTGAGCAGGCGGTGCGGCCACTGTCGATCGCGCTCGGCCTCTTCGGGGTCATCGCGTTCGGTGTCGGGCTGGTGCTGGCCGCGCTCGGGGTGAGCCGGGAGATCGCGGCGGTCGCTGGGCTCCGCCGCGATCTGCGGGCCCTCGGGGTTGCGCCGCGCACGGGCTTGGCGATCGCCGTGCTCGGCCCACTCCTGGCGATCGTGGTTGGCGCCGTCGTGGCCGTCGTGGTCGCAGCAGCCGCCTCGCCCGCGATGCCGCTGGGTCAGGTGCGCAGGGTCGAGGTCCGCCGCGGCGTGGATGTCGACCTGGTCGTGCTCGGTCTGGGTGCCGCCGCCATCCTCCTGGTCCTCGGTGCGGTCGGCCTGCTCATCGGGTGGCGAACCCGGCCCGCTGCGGTGATGCCCGGAGGACCACACCGGCGGGTCTCGCGCATCGGCGCGGCCGCCGGTCGAGCCGGTGGCAGCCCGCCGTTGGTGATCGGGCTCTGGCTCGCGTTCGGACACGGGGTGGCGCGCGCCGCGGCATCGGCCCGGTCGGTGGTCTTCGGGTCAGCGGTCGCGATCACCGCGCTCGTCGCGGCCCTCACGTTCTCCACGAGCCTGACCGCGCTGGTCCGACATCCGGCCCTCTACGGGTGGACCTGGGACGGCGTCGCCCTCGCCGGGGCCGGCTACTTCAACGTCGACCGCGGCGAGGTCACCAAGCTCATGAGATCCGACCCCGACATCGTGGCCACCAGCGGTGTCCACTTCGGGTCCGGCTCGATCGACGGCCAGAACGTTCCGCTGCTCGGCTTCGACCCGGGTGCCCTCGTCGTTCCCCCGCTGGTCGCGGGTCGGGCGCCGGAGTCGCCGACTGAGGTCGCGCTCGGGTCCGACACCGCCGGTCAGCTTGGTCGCCATGTCGGCGACTCGGTACGGCTCACGGCCGACCACGGAACCGTGCGGCGGACGGTGGTGGGCATCATGGTGTTCCCGACGATCGGCATCGTCCACGGTGCGCACACCTCGTTGGGCACGGGTGCGTGGGTGAGTGCCGCGGACGTCCCCGGCGTCGACCGCCGCCAGGCGGGACTGCCGGAGGCCGCGAGCGGCCCGAACGCGGTGCTGATCAGGCTCGGCAACGATCGCAACGGCCCGCGGGAGATGGCCAGGCTCAAGCGCCTCGTGTCCGGCATGGGCCAAGGGGGCCTGGTGTCGTTCCACGGTGTCCAGCGGCCGGCGGAGATCGTGAACACGACCGATCTCGGTGGCGCGCCCGCCGTCCTATCTGGACTGCTCGTCGGCGGCTCGGTCCTCGCCCTGGCGGTGACCCTCGCCGCCTCGGTGCGACGTCGCCGCGGCGACCTCGCGGTCCTGAAGGCTTTGGGTCTGACCCGTCGCCAGATCGCGGCGACCGTCGTCTGGCAGTCGACGGTCACGGTGCTGCCTGGTCTTGTCGTCGGTCTCCCGCTCGGACTGCTCATGGGGCGGTCGGTGTGGACCCGCTTCGCCGAACAGCTGAGCGTGGTGCCCCACGTGGTGCTCCCCTGGACGGCTCTGGCCCTCCTGGCGATCGGCGTCCTAGCAGTCGCGAACCTGGTGGCCGCGGTCCCAGGGTGGCTCGCCGCCCGCACGCCCGTGAGCTCGACGCTCCGAACCGAGTGACGTCGCCGCCGCTGCCTGCCGGCGAGCAGCCGCTCGTCGATCTGTCGATCATCGCCCACGGCGAGGACCGGGCGCGCGCATGTCACATGCGGCGGACTGGAGGTGGGCGGGGATGGCAGCGTCGAAGCGCCACGGACACGGCCCGCGATCCGTGCGACGTTCGGTCGGGCGCGTCGCGCTGATCGCGCTCGCGCTGCTTGCTGCCATGAGCGCCACCGGCGTGCCGCCCGAGGTCAGCGCTCGACCAGCCAGGCGCCATCTGCCGCTCGTGCGGTCGCGGCCCGACCGCACGAACCAGGTACCCCACCAACCCCGTCCCCGGCCCGGCTCCGGCTCCTGTTCCTGAGCCGCCCCCAACCCCGCCCCCGGCTCCTGCTCCCGCGCCGGCTCCTGTCCCCGCGCCGGCTCCTGCTCTCGCGCCGGCTCCTGCTCCCGCGCCGGCTCCTGCTCCCGCGCCGGCTCCTGTCCCCGCGCCGGCTCCTGTCCCCGCGCCGCCTCCCGGCTTCGCCGCTCCGCAGGCGCCGGCGTACGCCGCGCCGGTCTACGCAGCGGCGACGCCGGGCGTCCCGTCGCCCTACGGCGGGGGCGGGGGCGGCGTGCCGCCGGACATTCCCGGAGTCGCGATACCTCCCCCCCGGCCCACCGGCAACCGGACGGTGCTGGTCGTGGTCGGAGTGGTCCTGCTGGTCGTCCTAGCCGCGGCCGTGGGCGCCGTGGTCGCCAGCTCGGGCAAGAATGCAAGCTCCTCGAAGGACGCCAGCCAGATCAAGACAACGCAGGACAAGAAGCCGCCGCGGGTCCTTCCGCCGCCTACCACGGTGCCCATTCCCGGCCCGCAGCCGTCGGCCCCGGTTACCACCACCACCACCACCCCGGAGACGACCACCACCACCCCGAGCACCGGCGGGGGCAACGGTGTCAACCTGGGCCACGGCATCTCCGCGACGTTGCCCGCGGGCTGGAAGCTCACCAGCTCGGGTCCCAGCTGGGCCTACCTGTCCGGCGGTGGCGCCGTGTTCGACCTGACCTACTACGCGCTTCAGCTTCACGAGGGCGCCGCTTCGGTGCTCCAGCGGCACGTCCAGGGTGCGATGCATGCCTACCTGCAGCTGAAGGTGACGGGGGTGACCACCGCCAAGGCTCCCTCGGCGCACGTGATCGAGGCCATCCAGGCGCGGGGCGACAGTGTCGTGGCCTCCTCCAGCGGCGGCACGTTCCCCGTCACGTCGCTGTTTTTCGTGTTCGTGCGCACCGACTCGACCGCGATCGTGGTCGAGATGTCGTACGAGTCGGGCACGTTTGGCAAGCACCAGGCCGACGTCCAGGCAATCTTCGACCAGGTCCAGAACACGGTGTAGAGGCGCTGCCAAAGCGGCGCCGGACCGGAGGTCGCGCGACGCCGACGCCGCGCCCGGTCAGGTGATTGGCGGCTGCCCCGTTCCACCGAGGCGTTCGATCCGGACGTTGACACGGGCAAGGCCGCTCCTGGCAGGCTGAGGGTGCGTCGGTGGGGTGGAGGGCTTATGGAGCCGGGGAACGAGGAGCATCGACACGGCGGTTCGGTGCGACGTCGGGTTGTCGGTGCCGTGCTGGTCGTGTTGGTGCTGGCTCCCTTCGCCCTCGGGCTGGGCGCCACGCACTCCAGCCCCGCGCCGGCGCTAGCCCAGGCCAGCTCCGTCCCGGCTGCGCCGCTGACCCCGCGGGGCAGCCGGGAGCTGGCGGCCGGGCTCGCGGCGCTGCCGATGGTCGTGCGAGGACTGCCGGATGCGGCGTCGGCCGAGTTCGTCCGCGTCCAACCGAACTTGTCGCTGCTGGACCCCGGCCAGGGGGAGGCGGCACTGGATCTGGCCCTCCGCGCGGTGACGAGCCGAGCGGCCGACGTGGCCGGGCTGCGCGCACAGCTGCTCCAACCCATACCCTTCAGCGTCAATCCAGGCCCGACGCCGGTCATGTCGACGCTGCTGCGCTCCCACGCGAACGATCCGGCCGATGCCGGTCGCTTGGTCAACGTGGCAGTCGCGTTGTTCGACCTCGGCGCCTTCGAGCTCGTGGCACCCACGACTACCGCCTCGCCCGGCAACGTGGCGGTCGACGCCGCCCGGACGCTGCTCGAGGCCATCCACCGCGCCTTCCCCCGCCAGCGCGAGGGCCTGATCGACTTGGCGTTCGTGCGTTCGGTCACCGATCCGCGCGGGTCGAGCCGGTCGGTCGACCTCGCGGTCCAGGCGCTGGGGCTCGACCCCACCGACCTGACAGCCCGGGCGCTGCTGGCCAGCCTCCAGGCCCGCAACCCAGCCGACAATGTCGGATCGGAGGCCGCACTACGCACGCTCCAGCCCCTGCTCGTCCGACCGTCGACCCAGGCGCTGGGCTGGGCGCTGGTCGGTGATGCCCTCCTCGGCGACGCCCTGGTCCACCGTCAGGTCGCGGTGGGGAGCGTGCCGGTGCTGGCGAGGCGCGCGCTCGACGCCTACGACCGGGCGCTCGGTCTTGCCCCCGATCCGGGACTGTGGGCCGGGCGGGCCCGGGCGCTGGTCCTGCTGGGCCATCCGCGCGACGCGTGGAGCGCCGTGGAGGAGGGCGTCCGTCGGGCGCCGGGCTCGGTCGACCTGCGGCTCAACGCAGCGGCGATAGCGGAGGAGGACGGTCGCCTCGGGGCGATGGCCGCCGAGGCGCGACGGGCGTTCGACCGCTCCACCGTCGGCTGGTCCCCTCGACTAAGTGCTGTCCGCTTCGTGGGCACGGTCAATCCCGGTGTGTTCGACATCTCTGACGCACCCGCAGGCGACCCGGGTTGGCTCGGGACGTCGATCGGCAGCGAGTTGGACCATGTCGGCATCTTCCCGAAGGCGGAGGGGCTCGGCGGCGGGGCGCTCGCCCTCGACATCGACCTCCTGCCGGCCCGCAACGATCCGCTGCTCGACGACTGGCGCACGGGCGGCTTCGCACCCGACGCCGCAGCAGCTCTCCTCCTGGAGGCCTCCATCGGCCGTCTCGATCTTCCGAGCGCGGCGGCCGACGAGGCGCGCTGGGAGCACCGGATCGGCAACGACCGTCTGTTCGGTCGGCGCGCTGGCATGCAGCTCGTCCGCCACACGTACTGGGCGGCGCAATTGGTCGTCGACCAGCAGCTGCCGCCGGGGGCCGGCCTGGCCTCCGATGTGCAGAAGGAGCTGGCGCGGGCCGAGAGCACGCTGCGTCGCGTGCGCCGCTTCGACCTGGCCCGCCGCACCTGCGGGGCGCTCGCCACCTCGACCGACCCTCGGATCGATCGCCTCGACGCCAGCCGCTGCGAGGGCGAGGCCGCCCTCCTTGCCGGCGACGCCCGGGCCGCGGTGCCGTTGCTGGCCGCCGCCGGCGCTGGGTCCGCCGGCTTCACCGGCCATGAGCGACTCGCGCTCATCGCCGCTCGCCTGGCCGCCGGACGGCCAGGCGAGCTGGCTGTGGCCCGCAACGACCTCGACATGCTGGCGGTTGCCGGGACGACCGACAGCCAGGCCAACGTCACTGCGCTCGTCGTGCTCGGCGACCTCGATCTGCGTGACGATCAGCTCAGCGCCGCCGCGGCCCACTACCGCCTCGCACTCGTGGCGCTGGGCACCTACGGCCTGGCCAGCCTGCCGCAGAGCCAGGCCGTCGTCGCCCACGCCCAGGCCAACCTGTCGGTGGTCGGCCTGCGCCAGGCACAGCCGGATCCGACCGCGCCGCCGACCTGCCGCGGTGCCCAGCTTGCGGTCTGTCGCGCCGCGCGGGCCGATGCGCGCGCTGCGCTGATGGCCGATCCGTCGAGTCCCGTCGCCGCGATCAACCTGGGGTGGGCCGATCGGTCTCTCGGCGACGTCCGGGCCGCCGCCGTCGATCTCCGCCGGGCCGTCACCGCCGACACGACGCTGTACCCCGCATGGAACGACCTGGGTGTGCTGGCCGCGCGGGCCCACGACCGCTCGGCCGCCCGCAGCGCATTCGCCGCGGCGTTGGCCGCCAGCCCGCACTACGCAGCTGCTCGGTGGAACCTCGGCGTGTTGGCGCTCCGCGAGGGGCTCGGCGGGCTGCGGGCCGCTCAGGGCGAGCTGGCCTCCGCAGTCCGCAACGACGCGTCCTTCGCCGGCGACAAGCTCGACTACAAGACCGACGAGCGCGTCTACCGCGTCACCTTCAACGGAATCCAACCGGCCCCCACCGGCTGGCCGGTGGGGCGGGGCTACGCGATCGGCGCGGCCGCGCTCGGCGCAGTCAGCCTCATCGGTGCGGCCGGCGCGTTCGGCGACGCATTCGTCGGCGGGCTCTGGAGCGCGGTCGTGACGCTGCCGGTCAACATCGTGAGCAGCGTGCCCGGCGCGCCCGCGGTCCGACGACGCGCTCGGAGCCTGCACAGCCGCCTGGGTGCCCGGGCGCGTCGCTGGCTGCCATGGGTGGTGACCGGGTTGACGCTGATGGTCGTGAGCACGTGGACAGTGGCCACCACTGACGGCGCCGCCCTGCCCGCCGTGTTGGCGCTGCTCACGCTGGCCTTGGCCTCGGCGCTCGCCACTCACGAAGTCGGGCACCTACTGGCAATGCGTCGCACAGGAGCCCGCCTCGCGCCCCGGCACTGGACCGCCGGCAGCGTGGCTGCCGTAGCGATGGTCCCGTTGCACGTGGGCCTCGGACCCTACCTCGCCGAACGGTTCGAGGGCGTCGACGACGCCACGATGTGGTGGGTCCACCTGACTGGGCCGGTAGCCAACCTCGGGATGGCCGCCTTGGCCTACGCCGCGTACCTGGTGGTAGCCGCTCCGGTGCTCCTGCTCACGGCGCAGGTCAACCTGGCCGTCACCGCGTACACCCTGCTGCCCACCGAACCCCTCGACGGGTTCGTCCTCGCCACGCAGCGTCCCGCAACCCGCGCCGTGCTGGCCCTGGTGGTGACCGCTGCGGCCACCGCGCTGGCCGTGCACCTGCTCTGACTCCGGCGACGCCCCGGCGACCCGAGCGCTAAGAACCTGATCGAGCTCGATCCCGCGCTCGGCGAGCAGCTCCTCGAGGTCGCGGTAGGAGAGTCCGAACCGCAGCTACCACCGCACCGTCAGCAGGATCACATCCGGCGGGAACCGGAAGCCGGCGAAGGCCGCCGATCTGGGCGCGATCGGCCGGCTCGTCCGGCGGCGCTTCATCTCGACAGCCTCGCCGAGCGACCGGTCGCGCTCAACGCAACGGAGCCGTTCGGGCAACGTCGAGGCGCCGAAGGTACGGTTACCGCCAACGCGACGCCCGGCGGGCGCCAGGCTGTGTGGGGGAGCGCAGAGTGATGCGGGTGCTGGCACGGTTCGCGGCCGCGGCGATCCTGGCCGCCTCGATGGCGGTCGTCGCTACCGCTGGGCCGGTGGGCGCGACCGACACCACGCTGCACTCGTGCGACGAGGCACAGTTTCGAGCTGCTGTCGCCAGCGGCGGGACGGTCACGTTCGGCCTCGACTGCACCGACCTGGTCATCACGCAATCGATGACCGTCGCCTCGGGCAAGACGGTCACGGTCGATGCCGCCGGCTTCACCGTGACGATCGACGGCCACGACACGGTGCGGTTCTTCCAGGTCAACGGCGGCACGCTGACCCTCAAGGGCCTCACGCTGACCCACGGCCGGGCCAAGGGCAGCGACGGCACGAACCAGCCGGCCGCGAGCGCCGGTACGGTCGGCGCGGACGGCGGGTTCCCGCGTGGGACACCTGCGGTGTGCGATCCCGTGACGACCACCGTCGGCGCACCGGGTGCGGACGGCAAGGACGCGACCAAGGGAACCATCGGGGGGGCGGGCGCCAACGGCACCAGCGCCGGCAGCGCCTCGGGAGGGGCGATCCTCGTCGCCAGCGGCACCGTGACCCTGGACCACGTGGTCGTCAGCAACAGCCAGGCGATCGGTGGCAACGGCGGCAACGGCGGCGCGGGAGGAGCCGGCGGCAACGGCGGCAACGGCAGCAGCGCCGAGAACGGCAAGGACGGCAACATCGACCCGTTGACGCAGAAGAAATGCCCCACCGGCGGACGGGGCGGCAATGGCGGCAAGGGCGCCGATGGCCAACCCGGCGGGGCGGGCGGCAGCGCGGGCGCCGGCGGCTCAGCCTCCGGCGGCGCGATCACCAACCACGGGACGCTGCACCTGATCTCGTCGGTGCTGACCAGCAACTCGGCGATCGGTGGCACAGGCGGCTTCGGCGCCGCCGCCGGGTTCGGCGGCCCAGGGGGGATCGGCGGCAACGGTGGCAACGGTGGCAAGGGCATCACGCCCGATGGCGGCAAGGGCGGCAACGGCGGCAACGCGGGAGTCGCCGGCAAGAACGGTGACGGCGGCATCGGCGGCAACGGCGCCACGGGTGGGGCGGCGACCGGCGGCGGGATCTACAACGACGGCACCGTCACGATGTCGGGCGCGACCCTCCAGTCCAACGAGGCCCACGGCGGCGTCGGTGGCAACGGTGGCAACGGCGGCAACGGCTACCGAGCGGGCTGGACGTTCTTCAACGGCGCTGCCGGCGGGCAGGGCGGCCCGGGCACCACGAGCTCGGACGGCGCGGGCCACGACGGCGGCGACTCCGGTGCCTCCGGCAAGGGGATCGGCGGCGGCAACGGCGGCGATGCGGGCAAGGGTGCCGTCGGCGGCGCCGCCACCGGTGGCCAGATCGACAATGTCGGCGGAACGATCACCGCCGACACGACCGGCATCCTCGGAGGCCTGGCGGTGAGCGGCAGCGGCGGATCCGGGGCCCGGGGCGGCGCGCCGGGCAGCGGCTGGTCCGGGGGTACGGGGACCAACGGAGGGCCTGGCTCGTCGGGCGGCGGTTCCGGCGGGCTCGGGGGAAGCGGCGCCGCGAACGGTCCTGAAGGGATCGCGGGCAAGGGTGGCCTCGCCGCGCCGGCCGCGGCCGCGACCGGCGGAGGGATCGCCTCGACGGGTCACGTGACCATCACGGGCCCATCCTTCGTCGACGGCACGGCGCGGGGCGGCGACGGCGGGGCCGGTGGGCCGGGCGGAGACTCCCCGCAGGCGCCACCGGCGGCGCAAGGCGGCGACGGCGGGATCGCCGGCGGCGGCAAGGA
>JAODBM010000105.1 GCA_025463985.1 Acidimicrobiales bacterium | reverse complement strand
ACGCCGAGCGCCAGCGCGGCCAGCCCGGCGCGGGCGGGGCGGGGCAGGCGATGGGCCATCAGCAGCGCGGTCGCGCCCACCAAGCCGAGCACGAACACGGTGCCGCGCAGCGCGGGGAACCAGGTCGGGGTGCGGCCGAGCAGGCGAGCCGACCATGCGGCCGTTGCCACGAGCACGACGCTCAGCAGCGCCCGGGCCGCCATCTCGTGCCGGCGCCGCCACCACGTGGTCACGCCGATGCCGACGATGGCGCCGATCGCGGGGGCGAGGGCCACCGCGTAGTACTCGTGGATGATCCCCTGGCTGAAGCTGAACACGGCCGCGGTGACGAGCAGCCATCCGCCCCACAGCAGCAGCGCGGCCCGCGTGCGATCGGTGCGCCGGGCCCGACCGCGAGAGGCGACGCCGGCGACCAGGAACAGCAGCGCGGCCGGTATCAGCCACGACGCCTGGCCACCCCATGAGCTGTTGAACAGCCGGCCGATGCCGGTCGGGCCCCAGCGCCCCGCCGCCGTGTTCCCGCCGCCGATGCTGCCGGTCTCGCTGCCGCTGAGCCGCCCGAGCCCGTTGTAGCCGAACAGCAGGTCGAGCACGCTGTTGTTCTGCGAGCCGCCGATGTAGGGGCGACTCGACTTCGGCCAGAGCTCGACGATCGCCACCCACCAGCCGCCGCTCACGAGCATCGCCGCGGCACCCGCGGTCAGCTGGCCGATCCGGCGGCGCAGCGGGGTCGGCGCGGCCAGCAGGTAGACGAGCCCGAACGCGGGGACGACCAGGAACGCCTGCAGCATCTTGGTGAGGAACCCGAACCCGACCAGCGAGAAGGCCAGCACCACCCACCGGGTGTGCGCCGACTCCAACGCCCGCACGAGCGCGTACGCCGAGAGCGTCAGCAGCAGCACGAGCAGCGCGTCGGGGTTGTTGAACCGGAACATCAGGGCGGCCACGGGGGTGAGCGCCATCGCCGCGCCGGCCAGCAGCCCGGCGGCCGGGCCGGACCAGCGCCGTACCGCCGCGTAGAGGACGCCGACGGTGGCGACCCCTTCGAGCGCCTGGGGAACGAGGATGCTCCAGGCGTTCAGCCCGAACATCCGCACCGACAGGCTCATGATCCAGATCGACCCGGGGATCTTGTCGACGGTGATGAAGCTGGCCGCGTCCGATGACCCGAAGAACATCGCCTTCCAGCTCGTCGCGCCCGCTTGTGCGGCCGCCGAGTAGAAGCTGTTCGCCCAACCCGAGGCACCCAGGCCCCACAGGTACAGCACCGCGGTGCCCGCCAGCAGTGCCAGCAGCGCGGGGCGCGCCCACGCGGGATCCTCCGCCGGTCCGTGCACCAGCCGCCTGAACGGCGTGGGACGGGTGGCGGCACCACCGCCGACCGGTGCCGGGACCGGCCGGCGATCAGCCTCGGTCGGCGCGGGCGGGACGAGCGTGGAGGTCATGGGGGCGAGCGTGGAACCCGACGATTGGAGCCACCTTGGACTTCCCTCCGAATCTCCGCATGACGGCGCTGGAGCCCCGAAGGCGTCGCCCGTCCGAGTCTGGACCGAGCGCGGGCCGGGAAGGGACGCTCGGATGGTGCTTCGACGGCTGGCCCGAACGATGCTCGCATCGCCCTTCATCGGCGGTGGGCTCGACACGCTCCGCAACCCGAGCGCGCGGGCGGCGGTCGCGGCGCCGATCGTCGACCGGCTCGTCGAGGCGGCAACGCCAGCGGCGCGGAAGCTCGCCACCAAGATCGAGGGGGTCACCGAGGATCTCGGGTCGGTGCCGGTCGAGGTGCCGACCGCCGTCCACGACGTGGCCGCCGGGCACCCGCTGCCGTTCGAGACCGAGGCCTACGTGAAGGCCAACGCGGCCGTGCAGCTCGGCGCGGGGTTGCTCCTGGCCGCCGGCAAGGCGCCGCGACTGGCCTCGGTCGCGCTCGCGGCCACGCTCGTGCCGACGACCATCGCTGGCCACCGGTTCTGGGAGCTCGAAGGCGAGGAGCGCACCGCGCAGCAGATCCACTTCACCAAGAACCTCGCGATGTTGGGCGGGCTGCTCTTGGCGGCGCTGGACACCGAGGGCCGTCCCGACCTGCGGCACCGCGTCACGGCCAGCGGGTCAGACGCGGGGCAGCACCTCGTCGAGCGAGCCAGCGAGCTCTCCAAGGCTGCCGGCGCAAAGGCCCAGGGCCTCGTGGACGCGGTCGAGCGAGGCTGACCGGGCCCATTCCGTCGCACAGCGGAGGCACCTGGCGGTTGGCAAGGGCCTCTGGCCAGATCCGCCGGCTGAAATCGGGCAGGCGCGGCTCAGCCGACAGGCGGTGGCGCGGGCGCCGGTAGTCGCGGCCCGGACGGGTCGCAGGCGGCCGCGAGCATCGCTCGGCCGGACCAGCGCTGGATCGCGACCGCCTCCTCCTTCGAGTGCCCGGCGACGTCCATGAGCCAGACGAGCGCCTCGATCCCCACCGCGCTGCGGATGGCGTGGACCAGCGTCAGCAGGTCCTCGTCGCCGAACTGGTCGCGCAGGGGCTCGAGCGCCTCGGTGATCCAGCCGATGGCCCGGCCCTGCCGCAGCGGGAGCTCGGCGCGGATGTGTGGATCGGGGTCGAGCGACAGGCGGAGGACGGTGCGCTGCTGCGGCTCGGTGTCGGCGATGATCTCCGTGATCGCGTCGAGCACTGCATCGAGGCGTTCGGCGGGATCGTCGGACGCGTCAGCGGGCAGCAGCGACCGCGTGTCGATCTCGGGGTGGGCGGCGACCAGCAACGCCGCCTGGCTGGCGAAGTAGCGATACGCCGTGGTCCGCGAGATCAGGGCCGCGGCCGCCGCCTCCTCGACCGTGGGGGTCGACCCCTCCGCCACCAGCCGCCGGGCCGCGGCGATCAACGCCTCGCGCGTCCGCTGCTTCTGCTGGGTTCGCCCACGTTCCACGTAGCCCGTTGACATGAGCTTCATGGTACCTTACGTTCGTCATGGGACACCAGTCCCATTACGAACCTCGAGGAGGGGCCATGAGCACCGGCAAGCGGATCGTGCGCAACGACGGCGAGGGCGACAAGCGCTGGTTCTACGGCGGCGGGCTCCACACGTGGAAGCTCATCGCCGACGACACGGGCGGCGCGCTCGTGCTGTTCGAAGACCAGATGACCGAGGGCAAGGTCACCCCCCTGCACCGCCACCCCGAGTTCGACGAGATGCTCTACGTGCTCGAAGGCAGCATCCTCATCCAGATCGACGGCGAGGATCAGCCGGTCGGCCCGGGCGGCACCACGTTCGCCCCGCGTGGCGTGCCGCACGCGTTCACCGTCACGTCGCCCATGGTGCGGCTGCTCTGCATGCAGACGCCCGGTAGCGGCCAGCCGTTCTACGAAGGGGCCAGCGACCCGACCACGCAGACCGAGCCCACCGGGCCGGTCGACTTCGACCGCGTCCGCCAGGCGGCGGCTGATTCGGGCGCGACCGAGATCCTCGGTCCCCCGCCGTTCACGGCGCGGCAGGCCGCCGACCGCGTGCCGGGGCCCTGATCACTTCGCCGCTCGGCGCTTTGCCGGCCGACGAACGGGCTTCGAGGGCGTTGCGAGCTTGACGAGCTCGGCGATGCCGTCGGTGATGCCCGCGGCCACGATGTCGATGTCGGGCGACGTGTCGCGGTCGCCGGTGACGCTGAAGGTGACCGTGCCGTCGTAGGAGAAGATGGCCACGGAGATCCGCACCGGCGCGGCGACGGGGACATACGGGTAGGCGCGGACCATCTTCCGGCCCAGCGAGTACAGCGGCAGCTGCGGGCCGGGCACGTTGGTGGTGACGGTCTGGATCGGCGTCGGCCCCGAGGCGACGGCGCGTCCGGCCACGCGGGCACCGAGGGCCAGGAGCGCGGCGGGCGCGACCCCGGCCAGCGAGGTGAGCGCCTCCCCCGCGAGCGCCTGCTTGGACTCCTTCAGGTCGGCGAGCTCGGTACGGATCGCGGCGAGGCGCTCGACCGGGTCGTCGAGGCCGACCGGGAGCGCGGCGAACATCGCCGACACCTTGTTGTCGAACGAACCGTCGCCGGCGGCGGCGCCATCGTCGCGGGTGCCGCGCACCGAGACCGGGACGAGCGTGCGCACGACCCGGCCGTCGACCTCGTCGCCCCGGGCCACGAGGAGCCTGCGGAACCCGTTCGTGATGGCCGCGAGGACCACGTCGTTGACCGTGCCGCCCAGTCCCGCACGGACGGCCTTCACGTCGTCGAGCGACGCGTCGGCCCAGGCCACGACCCGATGCGACCCGATCGGCCCGGTGAGCTCGCCGTCGCCCTGCGTCTTGACCGCGCCCGACATCGACCGGACACCGCTCACGACCTCACGTACCTCGTGCAGCACCTGCGCCGGCCGTCGGACCGCACGGCGCAGGGCGCGGACCTGCTCGACGCTGTCCGTGGCCAGCGAGCGGACCGCGTCGCGGACGACCTCACCGGTCCCGATCGGCTGCGGCTCCCACTCGACCGGCCCATAGGTGGTGATCTCCGGCGTCAGGTCGAGCAGGACGACCATCAGCTCCGCGCCGGACACGCCGTCGACCATGCAGTGGTGGACCTTGCCGATCGTCGCCCAGTGCCCGTCGGCGAGCCCTTCGACCACCCAGATCTCCCACAACGGCTTCGTGCGATCGAGCCGCTGCGACACGATGCGACCGACCAGCTGGCTCAGCTCGGCCTCGCCACCCGGCGCGGCCAGCGCCGTGCGCCGCACGTGGTAGTCCACGTCGAAGTCAGTCGCGTCGACCCACACCGGGCGCGCCAGCTGCAACGGGACGCGCTCGACCCGCTGCCGATACCGGGGGATGAGATGGAGTCGATCGGCGAACGCCGCCGTGATCTCGTGGTGCGCGGGCACCGGACCTTCGAAGATGCCGATCGAGGCGATGTGCATGTGGGCGGAGCGATCGGCGTCCTCCATGTGCAGGAACGAGACGTCGAGTGGGCTCAGCCGATCCATGGGATGTGTGCTTTCGCCAAGCAAGCGTCACAACCCTCTTCGACGCTCACGGGCGTTGGTAGTACTCGACCGTGGCCACGGTCTGGCAGTAGATGTCGACTTCAGGGGTCCCATGGTCGAGCTGGGTGGTGAGCGCCTGGGTTTCGGCGGCGGTCGGGTACCGGCGGAGGAACCGCAGATAGACGTCCCCGACGACGTGGGCCCGGCCTTCGACGGTGTGGATGAACGACGTGACGACGCTGGCCCGGCTCTGTCCTCGGGCGAGTCGGTCGGTCCAGTATGCGAGGCCGCCGGCGTCGACTGGCCGGCGGAAGATGTCAGCGAAGAGCAGCCGCACGAACCCGGAGTTGGTGGCGCCGGCCTTGGTCCAGAACTCCGGCCCGCTCGCGAGGAAGACGCGGATGTCATCGGGCGTGGCGCCGTGCTGGAGCTTGTCGGCCCAGAACGCGATGCCCCCGCTGTCGCCGTGGCGCCCGAGGAAGAACACGTAGAGCCGGTCGACGAGCACATGCCTGGCCTCGGGGGTGTGCAGGTACGAGCGCGCCATGGTGATGCGAGCGGTTCCGTGGTCGAGCTGGTCGACCCAATAGGCGAGGCCCGCGGGTTCGGCGCCCCGACCAAGGGCGTCCCAATAGATGCGGCACACGTAGCGCTGGTTGGTGGTGGGGTTGGCTGGGCACCCAGCCAGCACGTGGTTCGGAACGATGGTGCCGACCGCTGGTGGGCCGGCCACGGCGAACGCCGCGTTCGAGAGCACCAGGCTGAACGTCTTCTGCGGTTCGTCGGACTGGTTGCCGATCACCGGGACCGACACCCGGGTGTCGGTCGTGCCCGCGGGAATGGTCGCGGTGCCGGACGTGGGGGTGAAGTCCACGAGCCCTATGGCGGTGCCGTCGACGGCTTGGTAATGGACGGTCACGGGCTGGTCGCTCACGCGGTCGATCCGGACGAGGAACGTCATGTCGGCCGTCCCCGAAAGGGGGCGGGTGCGTTGGCCGGCGGACGCAGACACCACCGGTGACGCCGTCACGACCGACACCACTTCGCCGCTGAAGTGCGCCTTCGCCAGCGGGACGGCGAAGCGCAACGGGTCGACGCCGGCCACGGTGCGGATCTCCTGGGTCGCCTCACCCGGGTGGACCACGACGCGCTGCCCCGGCGCGAACCACGCCGCCGGCGCCGCGCCCGTGGTGGCCGCCGAGGGCGCGGTGAGCGCGACCTGCAGCGCCCCGGGCCCGGCGTCGGCGCTGAGCGAGGTCTGCGGCATCAGGTCGAGCACGGCGATGTTGGCGTTCGGCGCCGCCTTCCAGCCGCCCGGTTCGGTCCAGTACTCGAGGTGGTGCCAACCGGCTCGGGCGACCACCGCGTCAGCGGCGGTCGAGTAGCGGAAGTGGACGGGCACGCGCCCGCCGTCGTCACCGCCGGCGAACCAGGCCCTCGGCGACCGCGTCGTCGACCGTCCGCCGGTGCCGGGCTGGCCCGGGTCGACGAGCCAGACGGTCGGCGGACCCCAGATGGTGCTCCAGGCGGCGCGCAGGCGGGCCGCGATGGCGCCGATGAACGTGAGGTCGCTGACCCCGACGCGGAACCGCGCCGGTGAGGTGAACCCGCCCTCGTAGCGCCAGATGTTCTCGCCGCCTGCGAGCGTGATCTTCGAGCGGGCCGGGTCGTAGCGGACGGCGCGAGCCGAGCCGCCGGCTTCGGGCGAGTACTGCAGCAGCGTGTCGGATCCGGGGCCGGCGAACTCCTCGATGTACTTCTTCTTGGCCTTGAACCACTGCAGCCCGTCGAGGAACCAGGTGATGGTCTCGGGGTGCTGGAGCTGGGCCAGTCCGGCCCGGTTGCCGTCGGCCAGGTCCCGGTAGAGGCGGAGGCGTTCGAGGTCGGAGAGCGGCTCGCCGTTGGCCTTCCGGAAGTCCATGAAGTCGATGTCGCCGGTGATGCCGTGCCCGTTGACCTCGAGGCGCCAGTAGCCCGGCTGCTTCAGGTCCGCGACGAGCTCGAACTTGGCCTTGCCGGCGACGCGGTCCTGGAGACCTTTGAGGAACTGGACGGCCCGCTTGTTCCACGCCTGGTTGAACGGCAACGCCAGGTTGTCGGCGAGGTTGAACGGCACCGGCATGTAGCCCTGCTCTTTGTACTTGAGGTACTCGTAGCCGGGCTTGCGCTGCTCGACCTTGGCCCACTCCTCCACCCGGGTCTTGAGGCGCTCAGCCACACCGGGACGGGCGGCGGCGTCGCCGACATGGGCGTCGACCCAGGTGCCGACCTGGTCGACGCTGGTGACCGGCGGCTGCTTCAGCACGACGGTGTTGAGGTCGCGGTCGAGGTAGCCCAGATACGTCGTGTCGATGGCGTCGACGTTCTTGAGCTTGATCAGCTCCATCTTCGGGAGGAAGCCGGCGCGCAGCTTCTCGAGCGCGCCGATGCCGCGGGCCCGCAGGGTGATCAGGTAGCCACGCTTCTTGGCCAGCGCGGCGAGGAAGTCGTGGGTCTCCGCCGAGACCCCCCACATCTTCGCGGCCTGGGCGTTGATCGGCGTGGACGAGGCCAGGCTCTTGCGCAGGTCATCGGCCGCCACCTCGGCCAGGGCGGGGGTGGCGGCGGCGTCCATGCGGGCCAGGGCGATGTCGGCGTTGGTGATGGCTTTGGCCTTGGCCGCGTCCTCGAAGCCGGCGAGCTTGGTGACGAGGAACGAGCGCCACTTCGGCTGGATGAGCTTCGTGAACGCGCCGAACAGCTCGGAGTCGAACAGGTTGGCCGCCGCGGACCCGCCGAGACGGGACAGCATGTTGAGGTCGCCGGTGTCGACGGCGAAGCGGAGGTCGCTGAGGAACGTGGCCATCTGGCCCTTGAGGCCGTCGAGGACGGCGTTGCCCTTGCCGTACTGGTCTTCGAGCGACTTGTAGGCGTCGTCGATCCACTCGTCGCGGCCCGCCTGCGGCAGCAGCTCGTAGTTCGTGAGGAGGTAGTCGATGCGCTCGGTCGTGCCATAGATGGCCATGGCGTTGAGCGCGACGTTGCCGATCAGCGCCGGCAGCTCCTTGAGCCCCACCAGGCCTTCGTAGATCGTGCTGAACGCGCTGTACTCGAAGTTGCCGAGCACGGAACCGAACGTCAGCTGCTCGCTGGGGTCGAAGGTCGGGGTGATCATCGCGGCCTGCACCCGCTTCGGGCCGTCGTAAGCCACGTCGACAGGCTTCAGGTCGGTGGTGGCGGTCCCACGCTTCACCTTGCCGGTCAGCGCGAGCTCGACGGCGGACAGCGCATCGAGCCCGACCGCGGTGTGCACCGTCGCTTGGAAGGACCAGGTCTCACCCGCCTTCAGCTCGGGCGGGATCGAGGCGCCGATCAGCGGCGGCGCCTTGGTGTCGACCACCCACGCGCCCGCCGCGTTGCCCAGCTGCTTCGTGCGCACCCAGTCGAGCTTGAGCGTGGCGTCGTTCGTGATGTTCTTCAGGGTCCCGCGCACGATCCAGTCGTCGCCGGCTCGAACGGGGAAGGCCTGCGGGCTGAGCTTGATGAGCACCACGCCCTCGTCGCTGACCACGGAGCGACCCTCGGCCGTCCGCGTGATCGTGTGCTCGGTCGCACCGGAGCCGGCCTTGGCGTCGACGCGGGCCAGCCAACCGGTCGCGCCGCCGAGCACGGCGCGGTAGGGCAACGTGAACGTGGCCTTCTGGTGGGGCGCGAGCTTCGCGACCGTGCGCACCACCACGCCGGGCTTGGCTTCGAACGGCAGCCCGACCACGCCGGCATCGGGGAGCTGCGTCGGGTCGCCGTCGCGCAGGGTGACGGCGCGGAGCTCGCTCACCGAGACGTTCTCCACGAGCACGCTGATGGTCACGTCCTTGGGCACCAGCTTCCCGCTGGGGTCCCGCGTGAGCGCCACCCGGTCCGGCACCTGCAACGTCACCGCGAGGTCAGCGGCGCCGACCGTGTAGTCGACGACCTTGGCCGTCGCGTGCACCGGTCCCTTCGACCCCTGGCCGCCCGCTCCCCCGGTGAGCTGCACCGGCCCACCGGTACCGGTGTGGACGGTGTAGGTGAAGATCTGGGTCGCGCCGAGCGCGAGGGTCGTGGAAGCAGGGACGGGGCCGGACTTCACGACGACCCGGGCCGCGGGGCTGGCGGTGAGGGTGGGCACCACACCGGTGATCGGCCCGATCCCGTCGTTGGTCACCACCACCGTGGCCGTCGCGTCCGCGTTGGGATCGGGCGACACGGGCTGCAGGAACACGCCCGGCACCGACAGGTGATCAGCGACGACGCGGTCGATGGTGCCCTTGGTGAGGCGGGAGTCCTCGACGGTGACGTTCACCGAGTACGGCCCGGGCCCGGTGAAGGTGTGGAACACCTCCTGGTCGGGCAGCTGGCGCACGTCCTGCCCGCCGTCGGAGAACTTGTACCAGGTGGTGGAGACGAGGGCGTGGGCCGTGGTGCTGTACGAGCGGGCCGCCGAGAACCGGAAGCGGTTCGGCGTGGTCGTGGGCGTGATGTCGACGTTGGCGACCGGCGGCGTGCTCGGCGCGGCGGCCGGCAGGTCCATCGCGATGTCGTACGCGACCTGGTGCTCCTCGGTCACGATGGTCGTGCCCGACCCGAGCGCGGCCGGCTTGCGCTCCCACGTCTTCCAATCGACCTGGGTCACGACGATCTGCTCCTCGATCGTCGCCCCGGGCGTGATGTCGATGGAACAGGTCGACCGGCATGCGGGGACCCGACCGCCGATGTATGGGTCGAAGCCCCACGTGTTGATGAAGGCCGGGCTCGAGCAGGGCATCTCGGCGATCGGCGGCTCCTCACCGAACGCCGTCGACGATGGGCACACCGGAAGCTCGAAGGCGGGCGTGACGTTGGTGCGGTGCATCCGGAAGTTGTTGTAGTCGTCGACCTGTGGCGCGGAGCCGGACTGCGAGGGGCGGACCTGGCCGTACGCCTTGGCGTCGGACGTGGGCTGGCGGAGGCACGGCGACGTCGCCGGCGGATCCGATGGACCCGGGCAGGGAGCCGGCTGAACGGGTGCCGCCAGCGCCGACGGGCCCGGACGCACCAGCACCACGGTCGTCGCCATGACGACGAACACGAGAACTGCTGTTGACACCCGCCCGGGCCGCGCCACCGGGCAAGTCAACCACGCTGTTCACACGCGCGCGTCGGCTTCGACCGGATCCACCTCGACCTTCAGGTCTATGGCAGGCCGCCGCGGTCCGCGAGGACGGCCCTTCGCTCGCGCCACGACCTTGCGGGCCCCATCGTCGATCAGCATGGAGAGCCCGAGCAGCGCCGCCGCGACCAGGCCGTCGAGCCACCAGTGGTTGCCGGTGACCATCACGACCCACATGGTCAGGACGGGATGCAGCAGCCACAGCCACCGCCACCGGCTGGTGCTCACCGACACGATGCCCACCCCGACCAGCGCCGCCCAGGCGACGTGGATGGAGGGCATGGCCGCGAACTGGTCCGAGATGCCCGTGCCCACCGGCCCGTACACCGATTGGCCGTACACCGCCGAGAGGTCGACGAACCCCAGGTGCGGCAACAGGCGCGGCGGCGCGACGCGGACGAACCGGATGAACAGGCAGAAGGCCGTGAGGATGGCCAGCGTGTTGCGCCAATGGCCGTAGCGCTCGCGGTGACGCACGAACACCCAGAGCAGGAACACCATCAGCGCGGGGCCGTGCACGGTGGCGTAGAGCACGTTGCAGGTCTCCGCCAGGTAGCGGTGCGGCAGCACCCATCGCTGCATGGTGAGCTCGCTGGGCAGATGCCAGGCCTGCTCCCATCGGTAGAGCTGCTCGCCACGCTGGGACGCCCCCTGGTTGTGGGCCAACGGGAGCGCGTCGCCGATCTGCCAGATGACGTACAGGACGGCGATCAACGCCGTCTCGGCCGCGAGAGCCGACGTGATCAGGGCGCCGCGAAAGGAGCGGCCCCGGGTGGCCGCGGCCACGAGCAGGAGGAGGGTGGCCGCGATCGCAGCCTGCTGCCAGGTGGGCCACATGGGACGGCCAGCCTGCCGCCCCCGCCAGCCGGGAGGCAACCGGCCTGGCCTCGGCCCCTAAATCTGACCAGTTTTGTCGGGTATCGGCTGCGGTGTGCGTAGGGTACCGGCGAGCCGGCACCTCGAGGAGACCTGATGACCGACCCGACGCACGGGACCCGCGTGGCCCACGGCGCGAGGCCACCGTTCGAGGGCACCATCGGCAGGACCTTCGACGACTCGACGCCGTGGTGGCCCGCTCTGCCGAGCGCACCCGAGGGTGCCCCGAACGTCGTCGTGGTGCTGCTCGACGATGTCGGCTACGGGCAGTTCGGATGCTTCGGCTCCGACATCGCCACGCCCACGTTCGACCGGCTCGCCGCCCACGGCCGCCGCTACGGCAACTTCCACACCACGGCGCTGTGCTCGCCGACCCGCGCCGCGCTCCTCACCGGGCGCAACCACCACTCCAACGGGATGGCCCGGGTGGTCGAGCTGGCCGCCGGCTTCCCCGGCTACAACTCGGCGATCCCGAAGGAGAACGGCTTCCTCTCCGAGGTGCTCGTCCGCAACGGCTACGCGACCTTCGCGGTCGGGAAGTGGCACCTCACGCCCGCGACGGAGATGACCTTCGGCAGCCCGCGGGACAAGTGGCCGCTCGGACGCGGCTTCGAGCGCTTCTACGGCTTCCTCGGCGGCGAGACCGATCAATACCGGCCCGACCTCGTCTACGACAACCACCCCATCGAGCCGCCGCGCTCCCCCGAGGACGGCTACCACCTCACCGAGGACCTGGCCGACCGGGCCATCGGGTTCGTGAAGGACCTGCGGGCCGCGGCCCCCGAGAAGCCGTTCTTCCTCTGGTTCACGCCCGGTGCCGCCCATGCACCCCACCAGGCGCCCGCGTCCTCCATCGACGCCTACCGCGGCCAGTTCGACCAGGGATGGGACCGCTGGCGGGAGGAGGTCTTCGAGCGCCAGCTCGCGTCGGGCCTGTTCCCGTCGACGACCGAGCTGTCCGAGCGTCCGTCCTGGGTGCCGGCGTGGGATGCGCTGTCGGACGACGAGCGCCGGCTGTACGCCCGGATGATGGAGGTCTACGCCGGCTTCCTCACCCACACCGATGCCCAGGTGGGGCGGATGCTCGACTTCCTCGACGGCCTCGGCGAGCTGGACGACACGCTCGTGCTGCTCATGAGCGACAACGGGGCCTCGGCCGAGGGCGGCCCACGGGGCTCGTTCAACGAGCAGTACTTCTTCAACTTCGTGCCCGAGAGCCTGGAGGAGAACCTTCGCCGCATCGACGACCTGGGCACGCCTCGCGCCAACAACCACTACCCGTGGGGCTGGGCCTGGGCCGGCAACACCCCGCTCAAGCGGTTCAAGCGCGACACCCACGAGGGCGGCGTGGCCGATCCGCTGATCGTGCACTGGCCCACCCGGCTCGGAACGGCCGGCGGCACCCGCCACCAGTACGTGCACGCCGTCGACATCGCGCCGACCGTGCTGGACCTGCTCGGCATCGAGGCGCCCGACGTGATCGCCGGCATCGAGCAGGCCCCGATCGAGGGCATCAGCTTCGCCGGCACCCTGGACGACGCCGATGCCGCCAGCGCCCACGTCACCCAGTACTACGAGATGCTCGGCTCGCGGGCGCTGTACCACGACGGGTGGAAGGCGGTCGTGTTCCACTCGCCGCCGTTCCTCGCCTACGACGGCACCGACACCACCAAGCCCTTCGACGACGACGTCTGGGAGCTGTACCGCGTCAGCGAGGACTTCGCCGAGGTCCACGACCTGGCGGCGTCCGAGCCCGAGAAGCTGGCCGAGCTCCAGGCCCTGTGGTGGTCCGAGGCCGAGCGGTTCCAGGTGCTGCCGCTCAACAACCAGCCCGGCCGCTTCGTGGACCCGCGCCATCGCCGTGACCGCCAGGTGTTCTACGCCGGGGTGGGCCCCCTCCCCGAAGCCATCGCGCCCGCCCTCAAGAACCGCTCGTTCGCCATCGCGGCGCACCTCCACGTGCCCGAAGGCGACGGTCCGGTCGACGGCGTGCTGGTGGCTCACGGCGGCCACGCCGGGGGCTACGTGCTCCACATCCGCGGGCGGCGCCTCCACTACACCTACAACTTCGTGGGCACGGAGATCACCACCGTGTCCGCGAGCATCGAGCTGCCCCCCGGCGTGCTCGTGGCCCGCGTGGTCGCCACCCACCGCGGCACGCCCGGGGGCCCGGTCGACATCGCCCTCTTCTACGACGACGTGCCGGTGGGGCAGGGCACCGTGCCCCACACCACGCTCCTCACCTATGGCACCCCAGGGTTCGCGGTCGGCTACCAGCCGTTCGGCCCGATCGACCCGGACCTCGAGGGTCGGGCCACCATCCCCGATGGCGTGCTCGGGACGCTCGTGGTCGAGGCCAAGGGCCGTGACGCGGTCCGTGATGCCGTGGCCAGCAGCGACTCCGACCTCGAGGACCGCGCCGACCTGGCCACCCAGTGACGCGGCGGCGTCCCGGCGGGCGATTCGACACTCGGTAGAGTTCGCCATAGTGCCTACTTCCCTCCCCGACCGCGCCCAAGGCGGACCCCGTGCCCGCAAGCGGGCCAGCGATGGCGTGGGCAAGAACGATCAGGCGACCCGGCAGGTCATGATCGACGCGGCCGTCGCCTCGATCCTCGAACGGGGCTTCTACCGGGCCAGCAGCAACGAGATCGCGCGCCGGGCGGGGGTCACGTGGGGCGTGATCCAGCACCACTTCGGCACCCGGGAGTCGTTGATGCTCGCCGTGCTCGAGGACGGCATGGAGCGGTTCAGCGCCGTCGTCCATGACGCGTCGATCGAC
>JAODBM010000038.1 GCA_025463985.1 Acidimicrobiales bacterium | reverse complement strand
GGCGCTCCCGGCTATCCGGCCCGGCTGGCCCGCGACCCCGAGCCGCCGGCGGTGCTGTTCTTGGCCGGCGAGCCGCGCCTGCTCGATCTTCAAGCGGTGGCGCTCGTCGGCACCCGCAACGCCACCCGTCCCGGGCGCGACTTCGCGTTCCAGCTGGGCCAAGGCCTCGTCGAGGCCGGCGTCTGCGTCGTCTCCGGTCTCGCCCTCGGCATCGACGGCGCGGCACACCGCGGCGCCTTGGCCGGCATCGACCGCTTCGACCCCGGCGCGTCCACGGGCACGTTGGTGGGCTTGCCGATCGGGGTGCTCGGGGCGGGCCTCGACATCACCTATCCGCGGGCGCACGCCGAGCTTCATGCCGCCGTCCAGTCCTGCGGCGTGCTCGTCTCGGAGGTGCCGCTCGGCGTCGGTCCCGAGCCCTGGCGATTCCCCGCCCGCAACCGCATCATCGCCGCCTTGGCCGATGCGGTCGTGGTCGTCGAGTCGCGGGCCGAGGGCGGCTCGATGATCACCGCCGAGGCGGCCGCCAACCGGGACGTTCCGGTGCTGGCCGTGCCCGGCGACGTCCGTGCGCCCGCCGCCGCGGGCACCAACGGGCTGCTCGCCGACGGCGCCCATCCCGCCCGCGACCTCGACGACGTGCTCGTGGCCATCGGTCGTGGAGGAGGCCACCAGCGTCGTAGGCCGGGCCGGCCCGCCGACCCGGGCGATGCCGCGGTGCTCGACGCCATCGGTTGGCAGCCCGCCACCTTCGCCCACCTCGTGGGGCAGTTCGGCGGCGACCTGGGCACCGTCGCGGTCCGCGTCGCCCGGCTCGAGGCCGAGGGCTGGATCGAGCGCAGCGACGGCTGGTTGCAGCGGGTGGAGGTTCGTCGTGGCTGATCTCGCGGGCGCCGGTCCAACAGCAGCTGCCCGCCCCGTGCGGTGGCCGTCTTCCTCACGCTCCGTCAGCGTGCGGGTACACCGGGTAAGGTTCGAAGGTGGCCTGGTCGCTCGACGCGTTCGCCGCCTCGCTCACCGGGGTCGCCCCCGCCACCCTCGGCGCCTACCGCAGCGACCTCGATGGGTTCGTCGGGTGGTGCGGGCGCCTCGGGCTCGACGACCCGGCGCACGTCGATCGCCGCACCCTGCGCCGTTATCTGGCCTTTCTCGGCAGCTGCGGGCGCTCCCGCCGCACCATCGCCCGCAAGGCGTCCTCGCTGCGCCGCTACTTCCAATGGTTGGTGCGCACGGGCGTCCTCGAACGCGATCCCTCCGTCCACCTCTCGGCGCCGAAGGGCGAGGGGCGCCTGCCCCACGTGCTGCGCCAGGACGAGCTGCGGGTCCTCTTCGACGAGGCGGCGCGGCCCGGCGGGGCGACGGTCGACGACGCCCGCACCACGGCTCGCCGCCTCCGAGACGATGCCGTGCTCGAGGTGCTGTACGGCAGCGGACTGCGCGTCTCCGAGCTCTGTGGCCTGCGGGTGGGCGATCTCGATCTCCCTGCCAAACGCGCCACCGTGTGGGGCAAGGGCGCGAAGCAACGGGCCGTTCCCCTGAGCGATCCCGCCTGCCGGGCGTTGCGACGCTGGATCAGCGAGGGGCGCCGGAACCTCATGACTGGCAGCACTCCGGCCGACGTGGTTTTCGTGAACCTCAGGGGCAACCCCCTCACGCCCCGCGACGTCCGTCGCCTGCTGGACCGTCGCGCCCCGAGCCCGACGCACCCGCACGCGCTCCGGCACACCTTCGCCACCCACCTCCTCGATGGCGGCGCCGACCTGCGGTCGGTGCAAGACCTCCTGGGTCACGAAGACCTGGCCACCACGCAGATCTACACCCACGTCAGCCGCGAGCGGCTGCGTCAGGTGTTCGACTCGACCCATCCGAGGGCGTAGCAGCGATGAACGGCGAGGCGGAGCTGCAGGCGCTGTGGCGCGACTACAAGAGCGCAGGGACCCGCGACCAGCGTGACCGCCTGATCCTGCAGTACTCCCCGCTGGTCAAGTACGTGGCTGGCCGCGTTGCCGTCGGCCTGCCGCAGAACGTCGAGCAGGCCGACCTCGTGAGCTACGGCATCTTCGGGCTGATCGACGCCATCGAGAAGTTCGACCTCGACCGGGGCTACAAGTTCGAGACCTACGCGATCGCTCGGATCAAGGGTGCGATCCTCGACGAGCTGCGCTCGATCGACTGGGTGCCGCGGTCGGTGCGGGCCAAGGGCCGTGCCGTCGAACGCGCCTACGGCAAGCTCGAGGCCACCCTGCACCGCACGCCCACGGACTCCGAGCTCGCTGACGAGCTGGACGTCAGCGAGGGCCAGCTGCAGGCCACGCTCAACCAGCTGTCGTTCGTCGGCGTGGCCGCCCTCGACGAGATGCTCTCGGTGGGCGATCGGGCCGATTCGCTCACCCTGGGCGACACCATCGCCGATGCGTCCGACGGGCCGGGCGCCATGTTCGAGATGCAAGAGATGCGCCACCTGCTCGCTGAGACCATCAACCGCATGCCCGAGCGGGAGAAGATCGTGCTGACCCTCTACTACTACGAGGGTCTCACGCTGGCCGACATCGGCAAGGTGCTGGGCGTCACCGAGAGCCGGGTGTGCCAGATCCACACGAAGTCCGTGCTCCAGCTACGGGGCCGCATGGCCGCCGCCGAGCGCGAACCGGCCTGAGGCCCTCGCCGGCTCCGGCCGGCCCGCATCCCGTCGATCAGTGAAGGGAAGAGCGGATGTTCCTGCCCCCGAACCGGGCGAGGGCGGCCCTCGCTGCGCTGGCGCTCGTCGTACCCCTGGCCTCGTTCTCGACCGTCCACCAACCAGCCGCCAGCGCCGCCAGGGCGTCCGTGACCAGGGCGACCGCCGCCCGGATGGCACGGCCCGCGGCGCCGCCAAGGGTCAGCTACCACCCGCCGGTGAACGCACCGGTCATCGACCCGTTCCGGCCCCCTCCGGTGCCCTGGGCTCCTGGCAATCGGGGCCTCAAGTACGCCACCGTCGCCGGCACCCCGGTCCTGGCCGTCGGCCCGGGGGTGGTCTCGTTCGCCGGTGCCGTCGCCGGCACGCTGTGGGTCACCGTTCGGCACCCCGACGGCATCCGCACCAGCACCTCGCTGGCCACGATCCTGGTGGCCCGCGACCAAGCGGTCACCGGGTCCACGGTGATCGGCCTCGCAGCCGAGCGCTTGCACCTCGGCGCCCGCCGGGGAGACACCTACATCGACCCCGCCTCGCTTTGGGGGCAGCCCGTCGGGCCGCCGCACGTGATCCTCGTGCCGCTCGACGGCCATGGCCCAGCCGGCCTGCCCGCCCCGGGCCCGCCCGCCGCGGCGGCCGGCTCGGGGCTTTGGGCGCCCGGAGGTGGCGTGGCTACACTCGTGCGCTGGCCCACCACCGGTGTGCCATCCCTTCCACCCTCGCTCGCGTCCACCTGACGGTCGCCGGCCCGGCACCTGCCGCGTCGGCGCTCGGGCCCGAGCTTCGCTCAACCGTCGGAGAAGGAACCACCATGTCCACGCCCGTCGTGACCATGAAGCAGCTGCTCGAGGCCGGAGTCCACTTCGGCCACCAGACCCGTCGCTGGAACCCGAAGATGAAGCGCTTCATCTACGGCGACCGCGGTGGCATCTACATCATCGACCTGCAGCAGACGCTCAAGCGCATCGAGACCGCCTATGTCTTCGTGCGCGACACCGTCGCTGACGGCGGCACGATCCTGTTCGTCGGCACCAAGAAGCAGGCGCAGGATCCCATCCAGTCGTACGCCGAGAAGTGCGGCATGCCCTACGTGAACGAGCGTTGGCTCGGCGGCATGCTCACGAACTTCGAGACCATCTCCAAGCGGGTGTCGAAGATGGCCGAATACCGCCGCATGCGCGCCTCCGGCGAGTTCGAGGCCATGCCCAAGAAGGAAGCGCTGCTGATCAGCCGCGAGCTCGAGAAGCTCGAGCGCAACCTCGGCGGCATCGCCAAGATGGAGAAGCTCCCGAGCGCGGTGTTCGTGCTCGACACCAAGAAGGAGCACATCGCCGTCACCGAGGCCAACAAGCTGGGCCTCCCGCTGGTCGCGGTGGTGGACACCAACTGCGACCCCGACGTCATCCAGTACGTCATCCCGGGCAACGACGACGCCATGCGTTCGGGCTCGCTGCTCTGCCGCGTGATCGCCGACGCCGTCGACGAGGGCCGCCTCATCGCCTCCAAGCGGGGCGGCGGCAGCGCCCCCGCCGCGCGCACGGCCGACCAGGAGGCCGCGGTCGCCGCGCAGCAGGCCGAGGCCCGCCGTCAGGCCGCCGCCGCCGCCGCCGAGCGTGAGGCCCGCATCGCCGCGCAGCGCACGGCCGCCCCCCAGCCCGACCCCGAGGCCCCGACGGCGGCAGCGGCAGAGCCGATCGCTGCCCCCCAGCCCGACGCCGAGGTCCCGGCGACCGCCGCAGAGCCCACCGCTGCCGCCCAGCCCGACGCCGAGGTCCCGGCGCCCGCCGCAGAGCCGACCGCCGCTCCGGCCCCGATCACAGACGCTCCGGAGGCCGCCGAGGCGGCAGTGGTCGCCGATCCCGCTCCGCAGCCCGAGCCGGAAGCAGACGCCCCCGAGTCAGCGCCCACCGAGTCCGAGGCCGCGGTGCGCGCCGACGCCGGCGTGCACGAGCCCGCCCCACCGGTGCCGCCGGCCGCCCACGCGCCCGACGTCGCCACCACCGCCGAGCCCGCCCCCCAGCCCAGCGAGGAGCCCACACCCGATGCCTGACTTCACCGCGAAGGACGTGCAAGCCCTTCGCCAAGCCACCGGTGCCGGGATGATGGACGCCAAGCGGGCGCTCCAAGAGAACGACGGCAACATGGACGAGGCGAAGAAGTGGCTCCGGGAGAAGGGCCTGGCCAAGGCCAGCGACCGGTCCGACCGCGACAACAGCCAGGGCGCCATCGCCGTCTCCACCATCGGGGGCGTCGCTGCCATCGCCCAGCTCAAGAGCGAGACCGACTTCGTGGCCAAGTCGGAGCAGTTCACCAACCTCGTGCAGGAGATCGCCGCGCTCGTCGCCGCGAACGGGCCCGAGGCGGCGCAGCAGAAGGCCGACGCCATCGACGACCTCAAGGTCGTGCTCAAGGAGAACATCGAGCTCGGCGACGTCGTGCGCATCGAGGCGCCAGAGGGCCATGTCGTGGACACGTACCTGCACTATCAGGACGGCCGCGGCGTCAACGGCGTGATCGTCCAGCTCGAGGGCGGCACGCCCGACCTCGCGCACGAGGTCGCCGTGCACGTGGCTTTCACCAAGCCCACCTTCCTCTCCCGCTCGGACGTCCCCGACGCCGACATCGCGGAGGAGCGAGAGACGCTCACGAACATCACCCGAGCCGAGGGCAAGCCCGCGGCCGCCGTCGACAAGATCGTCGAGGGGCGGCTCGGAGGCTGGTTCCGCGACCGCGTCCTCCTCGAGCAGAGCTACGTGAAGGACGAGAAGGTCACGATCGAGCAGCTGCTCGGCGACGCCAAGATCATCCGGTTCGCCCAGGTCGCGATCGGCGCTTAGGCCGTGGCCGACCTCGAGCCCGAGCAGGACGTCGCGGCCGGTGCCGCCGTCCGCTGGAAGCGCATCGTGCTCAAGCTCTCGGGCGAGGCCTTTGCCGGCGACGCGCCCTACGGCATCGACGGTCGGGTCGTGCGCCAGCTGGCCACCGAGATCGTGGACGCCCGGCGTCACGACGTCGACGTCGCCGTGGTCATCGGCGGCGGCAACATCTGGCGGGGCATGACCGGCGCGGGCGCCGGCATGGACCGGGCCCAGGCCGACTACATGGGCATGCTGGCCACGGTCATCAACGCCCTGGCCCTGCAGGACACGCTCGAGCAGCTCGACCAGCCGACCCGCGTGCAGACGGCGATCCACATGGAGCAGATCGCCGAGCCGTACATCCGGCGCCGAGCCATGCGCCACCTCGAGAAGGGCCGCGTGGTCATCCTCGCCGGTGGCCTCGGCGCGCCGTTCTTCACCACTGACACGCCCGCGGCCCTGCGCGCCGCCGAGCTGTCGGCGGACGCGGTGCTGAAGGGCACGCACTCGGGGGTCGACGGCGTGTACACCGCCGACCCCAAGCTCGATCCGAGCGCGACCAAGCTCGATGAGATCAGCTACATGGACGTGCTGAATCGGGGGCTCAAGGTGATGGATCCCACCTCGATCACGTTCTGCATGGACAACGACTTGCCGATCGTCGTCTTCGACGCGCTGCGCGAAGGCAACCTGCGCCGCGTCCTCACGGGCCAGGCCGGCATCGGTACCCTGGTCCGATGACGATGGGGTCGGCGCGATGACCGATGGTCTTGAGGCAATGGTCCTCGACGAGGTCCGCGAGAAGATGGCAAAGGCCGTCGTCCACACGCGCCAGGAGTTCGCCAACGTCCGCACCGGCCGGGCCGCTCCGGCGCTCGTCGAGAAGCTGATCGTCGAGTACTACGGCTCCGAGGTGCCGCTCCAACAGCTGGCTGGCTTCTCGGTTCCCGAAGCCCGCATGCTGGTGATCAACCCCTACGACAAGGCTTCCATGGGGGCCATCGAGAAGGCCATCCGCAGCTCCGACCTCGGCCTCAACCCGAGCAACGACGGCAACAACATCCGCCTCAACTTCCCGCCGCTCACCGCCGAGCGTCGCAAGGAGTTCGTGAAGGTGGTCAAGCACATGGCGGAGGACGGGCGGCAGAAGTTGCGCAACCTTCGCCGTGCCGCTCGCCGCGATCTGGAAGGGTTGGAGCGCGATGGCGACCTTTCCGAGGATGAGCTCGCCCGGGCCGAGAAAGAGCTCGACAAGCTCATCCACGCTCAGGAAGCCGAGATCGACACCGCTCTTCAGCTCAAAGAGCAAGAGCTGCTCGAGGATTGAGAGCAGGGGGACCGGGAGGTCCCACGACGAGGAGGTCACGAATGGACGACCAGAAGGATCGGCCCGGCGACCCCACCGAGGGTGTGCGCATCATCGGCGCCGAGGAGGCCGCCGAGGCCATGGAGCGAGGTGACGTCGCGGCGCGCCGCAGCGACGACGAGCCCCGCTTCGGCGATCGGCCGCCGCCGCCGCCCGCCGGTCCGCGCCCGGCACTGCGGTTCCCCCTCGACGCCAGCGCCGATCCGGCCCGCATCGAACGGCCGCCCGTCCAGCCCGCGCCCGACCCGGTGACGGGTCCGGTCGAGCTGCCCCACTGGACCGAGCCGGCCACCGGCGAGGTCCCCAAGGTCCTGATCGGCGACGACGCACCGCTCATCGAGGACGACGGCGACGATCTCGATGCCTGGTCATCGTTCGCCACCAGCGCACCCCGCTGGCGCGACGCCGACGACGACTGGGCCGACGACGACAACGGCGAGTTCGTCGAGTCCCTGCGGGACGACGAGCCCTTGATCGGCGCCCTGCAGGACACCGATGACCAGCTGACCCACGACCAGTACCACTCGTTCGACGACCTCGAGGAGCGGGTCGAGGAGCGGCGCGAAGCGCGTTCGGGCGAGGTGCCGCTGTTCGTGTCCCGTGAGGGCGACACGTGGTCGGCCGCCGACCTCGACCCCGCGGCGGCCGATGCCACCCACGTCGACGAGCACGTCGCGGCCCACGAGCCGGGCCCGGCCGGCGGGTACGCCGCCGAGCCGGCGGCGGCGCACGACGACTGGGCCGCCGAAGGCGCCTACGACGAACAGGGCAACTGGCTCGAGCCCGAAGTCGCCTACGCGCAAGGCGGCTACGACGAGCACGGCAACTGGATCGAGCCCGACCCGGCCTATGCCGAGGGCTACTACGACGAGCACGGCCAGTGGGTCGACGAGCAGTACGACCAGCCGGCCTGTCCGGTGGCCACGCGCCAGCGGCCCCGCCGCCGGGTCACCTCGGACAGCGGGGGCGGGGGCGGCGAGCGAGACGTGCAGACGGCGGTGGTCGTCGGCGTCGTCTTCGCCGTGGCCGCGCTCGTGGCGCTCAAGCTCGGGCCGAAGTTCGCCCTGATCCTCGTGGTGGCCGTCCTCGCGCTGGCGGCGGCCGAGTACTTCAACGGCCTGCGTCGGGCGGGCTACGAGGCCGCCACGCTGGTCGGAATCGCCGCCTGCGTCACCTTCCCCCTGGCGGTGTACTGGCGAGGCCCGGTCGCCTTCGGCCTCATGGCCTTCCTGACCGTGGCGGCCACGCTCGGTTGGTACCTCGTCGGCGCGGCCGGCGAGGACGCGCGCGTCGTCGAGGGCGCGGGGGCGACGCTGCTCGGGATCTTCTGGATCGGCGCGCTCGGATCGTTCGCCGCCCTGATGCTCACGTTCCCCGACGGGCGTGGCGTGCTCCTGACGGGCATCCTCGCCACGGTCGCCTATGACGTCGGCGGCTTCTTCGTCGGTCGCCAGGCCGGCCGGCGGCCGCTCTCGGGCGCCAGCCCCAACAAGACCATCGAGGGCCTGCTGGGCGGCGGGGCGGCGGCGATCGTCGTGACCGTGATCGCGGTCGGCTTCATGGGCCTCGGCCCGTGGGACACGCTCAGCGCGTCCTTGCTGCTCGGCATCGGGGCCGCCGTCGCGGCGCCGCTCGGCGATCTGTGCCAGTCGCTCGTCAAGCGCGACCTCGGCATCAAGGACATGGGGTCGGTGCTGCCCGGTCACGGCGGCGTGTTCGACCGCTTCGACTCGATGCTGTTCGTGCTCCCGATGGTCTTCTGGTTGGTCTACGCCATCGGCCATTGGGGCGCGTGATCGCCCGTCCGCGGTGACCATCACCGTTGCGATCGCCGGTTCGACCGGCTCCATCGGCACGCAGACCCTCGCTGTCGTCGCCGCCGAACCGGACCGCTACCGCGTGATCGCGCTCGGGGCCAGCGGCCGCAACGTCGACGCGTTGGTGGCGCAGGCGCGAGCCGTCCGCCCCGCCATCGTCGCCGTGGCCGATCCATCCGCCCGCGCCGAGCTGGAGGAGCGGTTGCCGCCCTGCGATCTGCGGCTGGGGACCGACGGCCTGGCCAGCATCGGCGCCGAGGCCGACCTCTGCGTGAACGGCGTGGTCGGGTTCGCCGGGCTCGCGGTCACGCTCGCCACGCTCACCGCGGGCCGCCGGCTGGCGCTGGCCAACAAGGAGTCGTTGATCGCCGCCGGTCCGGTGGTGCAACGCGCTCGGCGCACGCCGGGCGCCGAGCTGCTCCCCGTCGACAGCGAGCACGGCGCGATCCATCAGTGCCTGCGAGCGCGCGACCCGGACGGCCCGGCCCGGGTGGCTCAGCTCGTGCTGACCGCCAGCGGCGGGCCGTTCCGCGGCCGCACGCGCGCCGACCTCGCGTCGGTCTCGGTCGAGGACGCGCTCGCGCACCCCACGTGGAAGATGGGCCCCAAGATCACCGTCGACTCGTCCACGTTGATGAACAAGGGCCTGGAGGTGATCGAGGCCCACGAGCTGTTCGGAGCGCCGGCCGGCGCTCATGGCGTCGGGATCGGCTTCGACGCCATCGATGTGGTCGTGCATCCGCAGTCGATCGTGCACTCGATGGTCACCTACAGCGACGGCTCGACGATCGCGCAGCTCTCCGAGCCCGACATGCGCCTTCCCATCGGTTACGCCATGGCCTGGCCGGACCGCATCGCCACGCCCTTCGGCGCCATCGACTGGTCGACCCTCGGGCGCCTCGACTTCGAGCCCCCCGACCACGAGGCCTTCCCCTGCCTGGGTCTGGCGTATGCCGCGGGTCGCCTGGGTGAGACCGCTCCCGCCGCCCTCAACGCCGCGAACGAGGTCGCCGTGCAGGCGTTCCTCGACGGGGCCATCCGTTGGATCGACATCCCTGAGGTCCTCTCGCGGGTCCTCGACCGGCATGATGGAACCCGAGCCGACAGCGCAGAAGCCGTGATCGCGGTCGACGGGTGGGCTCGTCAGGAGGCTCGTCGACTCGTCGAGGCGGCGGCCTGAGGAAGGATGCCGTACCCCCCATGACCGACACCACCGAGCGCCCTGGCGACCTGCCGCCGCTGCCGCCGCGGCCGCCGCAGGGCGACCCACGCTCGGCCCGCCGTCCCCGCGACGAGCCGGCGGCGCACGCGGGGCTCCGCCTGGCGGGCCTCATCGGCGTGCTGCTGCTGGTCGGCATCACCCGGCCATGGATGCTGCTGGTCATCGCGGCGCTCGTCCTCATGATCTTCCTGCACGAGCTCGGCCACTACCTGATGGCCAAGCGGGCCGGCATGAAGGTCACCGAGTTCTTCCTCGGGTTCGGCCCCAAGCTGTGGTCGACCCGCCGTGGTGAGACCGAGTACGGCATCAAGCTGATCCCCGCCGGGGCCTACGTGAAGATCATCGGGATGCACAGCCTCGACGAGGTCGCGCCCGAGGACGAGGCCCGCACCTATCGCCAGAAGACCTTCGGCCAGAGGTTCGCGGTGGCGGTCGCCGGCTCGACGATGCACTTCCTGCTCGCCCTCGGGCTGATCTTCATCTCGCTGGTAGCGGTCGGTGCCCCCGGCGGCACCATCAACCCCACCGCGCTGGAGCGCAACTGGGTCGTGGGCAGCGTCGTGCCGGGCAGCGGCGCCGAGGCCGCCGGCATCCGCGCCGGCGACAAGGTGGTGTCGATCGGCGGCAAGCCCGTCGGCACGTTCAACGACATGGCGCTGATCGTCCTTCCGCTCAAGGGCAAGCGGGTCCCGGTGGTCTACGAGCGCAAGGGCGTGAAGTACACGACCATGGCCGCGCTGCGCCCGTTCTCCGACGAGCTCGACGTTGCGCAGGCCGAGCAGCAGCGGGCCAAGATCAGCGATCCGGTGGCCCGGGCCAAGATCACGCCGGAGACCAACGGCTGCTGCTTCGGCGTCGGTCAGTCGGCGGCGCCGACCAAGCGGCTGAACGCGCTCTCGGGCGTGGTCGCCGCCCCCCGGGAGTTCGTCGACATCGCCCGGCTGTCGTTCAGCGGCCTGGGGCGGTTCTTCTCGCCGTCGGGCATCTCGAACTTCGCGTCGCAGGTGGCCAGCGCCAACAAGGACAAGGCGGCGTCCACGCAGGGCCGGCTGAGCCACGGCCCCGTCACCCCGGCCGGCCGGGCGGCCCAGCAGTCCAGGGGCTCGAACCGCATCGTGTCGATCGTGGGCATCGTCCAGATCGGCAGCTCGGTGTCCGCGGCGGCGCTGCTCGACCTGTTCGTGCTGGTCAACATCTCGATCGGCATCATCAACCTGGCACCGCTGCTGCCGTTCGACGGCGGCCACGTCGTCGTGGCCATCTACGAGAAGGTGCAGGAGAAGCGGCTGAGGCGGCGGCGCTACTTCACCGACATGGCCCGGCTCATGCCGTTGACCTACGCGGTGGTGCTGTTGCTCGGCCTGCTGTTCGTGACCTCGATCTATCTCGACTTCGCCAACCCGCTGGTCTCGGGATGAGCCTCGCCCCGCGGCGGCCGACCCGCCAGATCCTCCTGCGCCACCCGAGCCATCCGGTGGCGGTCGGCGGCGACGCACCGATCACCGTGCAGTCGATGACCACCACCAAGACGGCCGACGTCGAGGGCACGCTCGCCCAGATCTACGCCCTCCACGGCGCCGGCGCCGACATCGTGCGCTGCACCTGCAACGAGCCCGAAGCGGCCGAGGGCCTGGCCCGCATCGTCCCCCGCTCGCCCGTGCCGATCGTGGCCGACATCCACCACCAGTACCGCCGGGCGCTCGAGGCGCTCGAGGCCGGCGTGCACTGCTTGCGGCTCAACCCCGGCAACATCCGCAAGCCCGAGCACATCAAGGCGGTGGCTCAGGAGTGCAAGGACCGCGGCGTCCCGATCCGCATCGGCGTCAACGGCGGCTCGCTCGACCCCGACCTGTACGACAAGTACGGCGGGCAGGTCACGGCCGAGGCCATGGTCGAGTCCGCCCAGCGCGAGCTGGCCTTCTTCGAGGAGGTCGGGTTCGACGACGTCAAGATCTCGGTGAAGGCCTCCAGCGTGCCGCTGATGATCGAGGCCTACCGGCAGCTGTCCGAGGTCACCGACCATCCGCTGCACCTGGGGGTCACCGAGGCCGGCCCGCCCCCCGCCGGGCTCGTGAAGGCCACGGCGGGCATGGCCGCGCTGCTCGCCGAGGGCATCGGCGACACGATCCGCTACTCGCTCACCGCCGATCCGGTCGAGGAGGCCCGAGCCGGCCGCCAACTGCTCGAAGCACTTGGCCTGCGTGAGCGCAAGGGCCTCGACCTCATCGCCTGCCCGTCCTGCGGCCGCGCCGAGGTCGACGTCATCAAGATCGCCAACGAGGCGCAGGCCGCCCTCGAAGGGCGCAAGAGCCCGATCCAGGTCGCGGTGATGGGCTGCGTCGTGAACGGCCCGGGCGAGGCACGCGAGGCCGACCTCGGCATCGCGGCCGGCCGCCACCGCGGCCACCTGTTCGTCAAGGGCAAGGTCGTCAAGGTCGTGCCCGAAGACGAGATGGTCGCCGCCCTGGTCGAGTGGGCCGACGTCATCGCCGCCGAGGGGGTGGCGGGCGCGCTCGACCGGGCCGACGCCGGCGCCGCCGCCGAGGCCGAGGCCGATCGGGCGGCGCTCCTCGACGAGAAGGGCGACGACGCCAACGCCAGCGAGCAGCGGGTCGACCTGATCCGCAAGGGGCGCCTCGCCGCCGACGGCTGAACGCCGCCGACGGCTCAGCCTCAGCCCTTATAGTTGAGGACCTGGCGCAGCGCGTGGCGGATCTGCACGAGGTCGGCCTGGTCGGCCATCACCCGGTCGATGTCCTTGTAGGCATCGGGGTGCTCATCGACGAGGTGGCGGGCCCGGTCGGCCAGCCAGGTCCGGTCGCCCATGGCCACGGTGAGCGACTCGGGCGTGAGCCGCTTGCGGGCCTGCGTCCGCGACAGCCGCCGGCCGGCTCCGTGCGAGCAGGACTCGTAGCTGGCGGGACTCCCGAGGCCCTCCACGATGTACGACGAGGTTCCCATCGAGCCGGGGATCACCCCGAGGTCGCCCACGCCGGCGCGGATCGCGCCCTTGCGGGTGACCCAGAGCGCACGGCCCTCGTGCACCTCGCGGACCGAGTAGTTGTGGTGGCAGTTGACCCGCTCGCGAGCGCGACCTCGGCCCACGGCCGCGAAGACCGCGGTGACCACGCCGTCGAGCATCACCTCCCGGTTGCGGGCGGCGTAGTCCTGCGCCCACAGGAGGTCGGCGACGTAGTGGTCGAACTCGGGCGTGCCCTCGAGCAGGTACGCGAGGTCGGGGTCCTCCAAGCCGATCTCGAGCCGCTTGGCGACCTTGCGGGCGCGGGCGATGTGGCCCATCGCCAGCTGGTTGCCGATGCCCCGGCTGCCCGAGTGCAGGACGACCCAGACGCGGTCCTCCTCGTCGAGGCTGACCTCCACGAAGTGGTTGCCCGAGCCGAGCGTGCCCAGCTGGTCGAGGGCAGTGCGGCGCTGCTTGGGGTCGAGGTCGGTGCGCGGCTGGTGATCACGCAGCCAGGCCTCGGCCGCCTTGGTCCGGCGCTCGGAGGGGGCATCGACGGCGCGGCCGGTGTGGCCGCGGCCGACGCCCGCAGGCACGGCCTTGCCGATGTCGCGCAGCAGCGGCTGGAGGTCGTCGGGGAGGTCGGCGGCCACGAGGTCGCTGCGCACTGCGGCCATGCCGCAGCCGATGTCGACCCCGACGCAGGCCGGGATGATGGCGCCTTCGGTCGGCACGACCGAGCCGACGGTGGCGCCGAGGCCGAGGTGGGCATCGGCCATGAGCGCCACGTGGCCGCGCACGATCGGCAGCCGCGAGGTGCGCTCGGCCTGCTGGCGGGTCGAGGCATCGAGGTCGGAAGCCCAGGACCAGAGCCGGTCGGTGATCTTCTGAGGTGCCATGGCCGCGCTCCTCTCGAGGCGTCGACCCGTCGGCCGGGTGCCGATCGGGAGCGCCGACGCTACGCAGTCGGGTGCGTTCGCCCCGGTCCATTTTCGGGTGTCCGGGCCTCGGACCCACCCGGCGGGGGTGCCGTGCGTACGATGCGCGGCCATGACACCGCAGGAGCTGATGGACGCCGCGTGCCCGAAGATCCGCGACGTCGGCTGGACGCACTACTTCGTGCCCGAGACGATCGCCCGCGGCGCCGAGCTCGGCGTCGACGTCGTGACCTTCTACCTCCTCGGCCGTGGCGGCGTGCTCGGTGACGTCGAGGGGCCGGTCGTCACGAGCGCCTTCGGCTACTTCAGCCCGTCCCTCCTCGAGCCCATGTGGGAGGCCGGGCGCGCCGTCCTCGATCCGCGCAAGGCGGCGCTGGCCTACACCGAGTGCGCGGCGGCGCTGGGGCGCCAGAAGCTGGCCGACATCCCGGGCCTGGACGCCTACTGCGCGGCCGCCGAGGCCGTGAACGCCGCCGCCGACCCCATCGCGCTCTCGCTCTACTCGGGCGCGCGCCTCCAGCCCCGCGCCGACGACGCGCCGGCCCGGGCGATGCAGCTGACCGCCCTGCTGCGCGAGCTGCGGGGGAGCGCGCACCTGCTCGCCGTGCGGGCGTCGGGGCTCGATGCCAAGACCGCCAACTTCGTCAAGCGGCCCCAAGACGGCGCGATGTTCGGCTGGAGCGAGGACGACACGCCCGTGATCGACGACGACGCCCGCGCCCGCCACGCCGCCGCCGAGTCCTTGACCGACGACCTCGTCCGCCCGGCGTACTCCGTCTTGGACGACGACGGCCGCACGGCGCTGGTCGCCGGCATCGACGCCATCGAGGCCGCCCTCACGTCCTGATCGGGCGTCCTGACCGCGCGCCCGGCTCGTGGGGCAGATGCTGCGGCCGCTCGCTCGGCTCGCACCGAGCGCCAGCGGCAGCCCGCGGTTGAAACTCCCGGAGAGGCGGATGGCCACCGGTAGCATCGCCCGCCTATGGCCAAGCCCCCCGTGCTCACCCCGCAGGCCGACGACTTCCCCCGCTGGTACCAGGACGTGCTGGCGAAGGCGGAGCTGGCGGACAACGGGCCGGTGCGCGGGACCATGGTCATCCGCCCGTACGGCTACGCCCAGTGGGAGCGGATGCAGGCCGAGGTCGACGCCCGGATCAAGGCGGCCGGCGCCGAGAACGCCTACTTCCCGCTGTTCATCCCGGAGAGCTACCTCAAGCGAGAGGCCGAGCACGTCGAGGGGTTCAGCCCTGAGCTGGCCGTCGTCACGTTCGCCGGCGGCAAGGAGCTGGAGGAGCCGATCGTGATCCGGCCCACCAGCGAGACCGTCATCGGCGAGTTCATGGCCAAGTGGATCCAGAGCTACCGCGACCTGCCGCTACTGCTGAACCAGTGGGCCAACGTCGTGCGCTGGGAGCTGCGCACGCGGCTCTTCCTGCGCACCAGCGAGTTCCTTTGGCAGGAAGGGCACACCGCGCACGCCACCCAGGAAGACGCCAGCGAGTACGCCCGGCGGATCCTCACCGACGTCTACCGCGACTTCATGGTCGACGTCTTGGCCATCCCGGTGCTGGTCGGCCGCAAGACCAAGCAGGAGCGGTTCGCCGGTGCCGTCAACACGATGACCTGCGAAGCGATGATGCGCGACGCCAAGGCCCTGCAGATGGGCACGAGCCACGAGCTCGGACAGAACTTCGCCAAGGCCTTCGACATCTCGTTCCAGGGCGAGGCCGGCGGCGGCGAGCTGCACGCGTGGACCACCTCGTGGGGCACGTCCACCCGCATGATGGGCGGGCTGATCATGGCCCACGGCGACGACGCCGGCCTGCGGATCCCGCCCCGCCTCGCTGCCACGCAGGCCGTCGTGCTGGTGATCCGTGACGACGAGGGCGTGGCCGACGCCGCCGCTCAGGTGCACGACGAGCTCGTGGCCGCCGGCGTCCGGTCCCGGCTCGACGCGCGCACCGACGTCTCGTTCGGCCGCCGCGCCACCGACTGGGAGCTCAAGGGCGTGCCCGTCCGGATCGAGGTCGGCCCGCGGGACCTGGCCAACGGCGAGGTGACCCTCGTGCGGCGCGACACCGGCGCCAAGGACCAGGTCGCTCTGTCCGAGGTGGCGGCCCGCACCCCCGGGCTGCTCGACGAGATCCAGGCCTCCCTGTTCGCCGAGGCCACCCGCTTTCGCGATGGGCTCACGGCCGACGTGGCCACGCTCGACGAGGCGCGCGACGTGGCCCAGA
>JAODBM010000028.1 GCA_025463985.1 Acidimicrobiales bacterium | reverse complement strand
GACCGAGCCCGACGCCGGCGTCGACCGCGGCGCGCGCCGCCGGCGCCGTGGCCGTGGCGACGGAGCGGAGCACAGACCTCGCGCGGGAGCGCGTCCGGAACCGGCGGACGCTCGCCGGCGTCGGGCTCGGCGTCACGCTGTGGTTGGTCGGCGTCTGGGGCATCGACACGCGGGCCATGACCGACCTCGGGCTCCTGTCGATCATGCGGCCGCCCGCCTTCCTGGGCCTGGCCGTGCTCCTGATCTGCCTCGGGTCGGAGGTGGTCAGTGCCCGCCCGGTCACGTGGCGCCTGGCCGCACCGGTCGTGGCGCTGGTGTGCCTGCTGCACGGCACGCCCGCGCTCCTCTACGGCACGCTGCGCTATTCGTGGGCCTGGAAGCACCTGGGGATCCTCGACTACATCCACCGCCACGGCTCTGTCGACTCCTCCATCGGGCCGCTCGGCGTCTACCACAACTGGCCTGGTTTCTTCAGCCTGACCAGCGCCATCGCCGACCTGTTCGGGCTGCACAGCGGGCTGCAGGTGGCGCGCTGGTGGCCCGTCGTCGCCAACCTGGCCGTGATCCCCGTCCTGCTGTTCGTGTACCGCGGGCTGCGGGGCGGCGCCGACCGCCGCACGGCCTGGTTGGCGGTCGGGTTCTTCCTCGTGGCCAACTGGATCGGCCAGGACTACTTCTCGCCACAGTCGCTCGGCTTCCTGCTGTACCTGGTGATCATCGGCGTGGTCCTGCAGCACCTGCGGGCCGACAGGAGCACCGAAGTCGAGAGCTGGTCGCGGCGCTGGGGCCTGGCGGCGGTGCTGCTCGCCGCGGTCGCCGTCGTCACGAGCCACCAGATCACCCCCTTCATGCTGATCGTGGCGCTGGCGGGGCTGGCCATCACGCGGCAGGCGCGCACGGTCTGGCTCACCGTGGCGGTCGGGGTGATGGCGGTGGCCTGGTCACTGACCGGAGCGTGGCCGTACATGCGCGGCAACGTCGGTTCGCTGCTGCAGAGCGTGGGCGCGCCGGTCAGCAATGCCGACGGCAACCTCGTGGACCAGGGCCGGCTCTCCGGGCAGCAGGTGCTGGTGTCGATGATGGGCCGCGTCACGGTCGTGGCCATCGCGTTGGTCGCCGCCCTCGGCGTGATGGCGCAACTGCGCCGCCTCCGCCGCGCCGACCTCGCCGCGCTGGTGCTGCTGATCGCTCCGGCGTCGCTCGTGTTCGCCAACAGCTTCGGCGGCGAGATCGGGTTCCGCAGCTACCTCTTCGCGCTGCCGTTCCTCAGCTGGTACGCGGCGCGAGCGGTGTGGCCCCCGGCCGGCACCGGCCGCAGGGTCCCGGTGGGCCGCGTGGCCGTCGCGCGGGGTGCGATCGCGGTGGTGGTCTCGGGCGTGCTGCTCGTCGGGTTCCTGTTCGGCTACTACGGCAAGGACCGCTGGTACGCGTTCACGGGCGACGAGGTCGCGGCCGCCGATGTCGTGTTCGGCTCGGCGCCACCTCGTTCGCTGCTCGTCACCGTCACCGCCAACTATCCGGGGCCGAGCACGAGCTACGAGAACCTCGTCTACGTCCCGATCGCGTCGGAGCCCGCCGCGTCCCGCGCTCGCGTGCTGGCCCGGCCGGCGCTGGTGCTCGAGCGCTGGCTGGCCGATCGCCGCTACACGACGGGCTACGTGCTGATCACCCGCTCGCAAGAGCGGGAGGTCGAGGCGCTCGGCGCGCTCCCGCACGGGGCCGTGAGCCGGCTGCGCGCCGCGCTGGACGCGTCGCCGCAGTTCCGCAAGGTGTTCGCCAGCCCGGACGCGCAGGTGTACGTGCTCGCGAGCGGACCGTCCGCCTAGAGCGGGTCAGGCCCGCACCGACGACTCGCTCACCAACCGGTAGCCGATCGAACGGACGGTCTCGATCGTGGTCGTGCCGTACGGCCGATCGATCTTGGCCCGCAGGGACTTCACGTGGACGTCCACGACGTTCGACATGCCGTCGTAGGCCATGTCCCACGCCTGGTCGAGGATCTCGGCTCGGCTCAGAGCCTCGTCCTTGCGGCGCATGAAGAGCTCGAGCAGCGCGAACTCCTTCGGCCGCAGCTCGATGCACGTGCCATTGCGGGTGACGGTCCGCGCCGCCGGGTCGAGCACGAGGTCGCCGACGCTGAGCGTCGTGGGCCGCTCGTGGGGGGTGCGCCGGACGAGCGCGCGCAGGCGGGCGCCGAGCTCGGACAGGGCGAACGGCTTGACGAGGTAGTCGTCGGCGCCCGCGTTGAGGCCGTCGACGCGGTCGCGCACCTGGTTGCGGCCCGATAGCACGAGCACGGGCACCCATGCACCGCGCTGGCGGAGGCTGCGGCAGACGTCGAGGCCGTCGCCGTCGGGCAGGTCGCGGTCGAGGATCACCACGTCGAAGGCGAACTCCGTCGCGTACCAGAGGCCCTCGGCGCAGGTGCCGGCCCCCTCCACGACGTGGGCGTCGCGGCGCAGCGCGACGCGCACGAGGTTCGTGATCTCGATGTCGTCCTCGACGAGCAGGATGCGCATCACGCGGCCGCGAAGGCAGGCCGGACCGCGCCGCGCTGGCTCCTGGGCATCGTCACCCTGGCCTATCGGCGGACCGGGCGTGGCCATGAGCGCTCACGAACCGATCAAACCGACCGATGGAAGGGATCGCCGGGGCGTCACGCCGCGACCATGTTCGCCCGGCCACCTACCACCCCGATGAAGGTTGGATCCGTGCCCCCGCCCTCGACCCCCGAGACCGCTGTGCCGCGGCTCGCCGCGGCGTCCCCGGCGCGGCTCACCGCGGTCGCCGGCGTGGAGCACGGGCCCGCCCGGCGCGACGCCCTGACCGGGCTCCTCGACCGCCACGGCCTGATCGGAGAGCTGGACCGCCGCACTGCCTCCGGCGGCCCGGCGATGTCTTCGGCCGCGGTCCTGCTGCTCGACATCGACGACTTCCGGCTGGTGAACGAGGCCCTCGGGCTCGTCGGCGGCGACGAGCTGATCGTGCGCTCAGCCGACGTCCTGCAGCAGGTCGCGCACCCCGGTGACATCGTGGGCCGCTTCGCCGGCGACTCGTTCGTGGTCTGCTGCGGGCACGGGCTCGACGAGGCGCGTGCGGAGCGCTACGCCGAACAGCTGCGCGGCGCGCTCGCGCGCGTGGTGCGCGCCGACGGCTACGAGCTGGACGTCTGCGCGTCGGCGGGCATCGTCGTCAGCGAGGGCGCCACCAGCGGCGCGCACGAGCTCGTGCAACAGGCGGAGACGGCGCTGGCCCGGGCCAAGGAGGAGGGCAAGGACCGGTCCTGGCTCTACGACGAGGCGCTCTGGCAGTGCCGGCAGCGGCAGCTGCAGGTCGTCGCGCTCGTGCGGACGATCGTGAGCGCGGGTGACGTCGAGCTCGCATACCAGCCGGGGGTGCGGCTAGCAGACCAGGCGATCATCGGGGCCGAGGCGCTGCTGCGCGTCGTGGACGAGGACGGCGCTCCGGTCCCCGCCGCCGAGCTCGTCGCCGCGGCGGAGAGCAGTGGCTCGATGCGGGCGCTCGGCCAGATCGTGCTGCGCAGCGCGTGCCGCGAGGCGGCCCGCTGGAAGCAAGCGGTGCCCGAGCGGCGCATCGCGGTCGCCGTCAACCTGTCGGCGTCCCAGCTCGCCGACCCACGATTGCCCGCGGACGTGGCCGCGGCGCTCCAGAGCTCGGGCCTCGAGCCGTCGAGGCTCTGCCTGGAGATCGCCGAGAGCGTGCTGATGGAGGACCCAGCACGCTCGACGCGACAGCTCGCGCAGCTGCACATGCGCGGGGTGCACCTCTCCGTCGACGACTTCGGCACCGGCTTCAGCTCGCTGGCCTCGCTGGAGCGCCTGCCGCTCGACAGCATCAAGGCTGACCGTTCGTTCGTCGTGGGGCTGCCCGACCGGGCCGAGGACCTCTCGATCATCTCGGCCATGATGGGCGTGGCCGCCGCGCTGGGCCTGAACGTCGGCGCCGTCGGCATCGAGAACGACCGGCAGCTGAGCGCCCTGCTCGCCCTGGGCTGCGGCTACGGGCAGGGCCACCTCTGGTCGCGGGCCGTGAGCGGGGCCGAGCTCCTCGCGCTGGTCGAGTCCGGCGGTCACGAGGTCGCGGTTCCCGAGGTGACCTTGCCGGCACAGGTCGAGGCCACGCGGCTCCCGGACCAGGGCTCGACCGAAGGCGAGGCGCTCGACAGCGCGTTCCACACGCTCGCCCACGAGATCCGCACGCCGCTCACGCTCGTCATGGGCTACGCCTCGCTGCTGGAGGAGACGCCCGACCTCGAGTCCGCCGAGTACGCGACGAGCATCCGCAAGGCCGGCGAGCGGATCCGCCGGCTCGTCCGCAACCTCGAGGAGGCCCGCGACATCGATGCCGGCACGTTCGTGCTCGAACGTGCGCCGGTCGCCGTCCGCCCGATGGTCGAGCGGGTGGTCGAGGACCTGTGCGGCGCGATGGGGGCGGCGATCGAGCTGGAGGTCGCCGCGGACGCCGACGTCGAGGCGCTGCTGGACGAGGCGAGCATCGAGCAGGTCCTGGTCAACCTCGTCGTGAACGCCAAGAAGTACGGCCCGGCGTCGGTCGCGCCGGCCGTGCGGGTCGACCGGTCAGGCGACTGGGTGGACATCTCGGTCGCCGATGACGGCCCGGGGATCGCCCACGACCAGCTCGGCCTCATCTTCCGCAAGTACGGCCGCCTCGACCACTCGATCCCCGGAACCGGCCTCGGCCTGTACCTGGCGCGCGGGACGGCGCGTGCCCATGGGGGTGAGATCCTCTACCGCCGCCGGCACCCCCAGCACGGCTCGGTCTTCACGCTGCGCGTCCCGGTCCTGGCCGCCGGCCGCGTGGTGGAGTAATCCTCGCTCTAGTCCGTAGCACGTGGACGTGGCCTTCTGGGGGATGCCTCCACCACGGGAGGGGCGGACGGACCCGAGGGGGACTCTCGGAATGATGTCGGGCGAAGATCGCTGCGCGGCCAAGGCGGATGCAGGGACGGAACGGAGCGGTTGGTCACGTCGATCGACCTGTCGACCGACCTGGTCCACGGCCAGCGGCACCCGACCGTCGGGTCGGGCTATCGACGCCCAGCTGGTGCGCGACGTGCGGGCCGGCGATCCCCTCGCCTTCGGCTACCTCTTCGACCGGTGGGTGGATCGGCTCGTCGACTCGATCGCCCGCCTGGTGTGCGATCAGGCGATCGCCGCCGAGGTCGCCCAGGACGTGCTCCTCGCCGCCTGGCAGAAGCTGGACGAGCTGCGCGAGCCCGAGGCGTTCGGGCCGTGGCTCCTGCGCTCGGCCCGCAACGCCGCCGTCACCCGCATCCGGCGGGAAGCCCGCAGCTCCGCCGTCGGCAACATGGACGACGTCGCACGCGTGGACCAGGCCCCGGTGCTCGGCAACGACGACGACGACGTGGCCGACCTGTGCCATCGGAGCCAGCTGGCCGAGCTCATCTGGGACGCGTCGGTCGCCTTGAGCGTCGCCGACCGCGCCCTGCTCGACCTCCACGTGCGCCAGGGGCTCGGCACCCCCGAGCTGGCCGAGCTGCTCTCGGTCACGACGAACAACGTGCACCAGAAGTGGTTTCGCGTGCGCCGGCGGCTCGGGGTCGCGATCGAGGCGCTCGTGATCTGGCACGGCGGCCGCCCCCGGTGCGCGGCGCTGGTCGCGGGCCTGGAAGCGGGCGGCGTCGAGCGGTTCGGCAAGGAGGCGGTCGAGCTCATCGGCCGCCACGCCGACGACTGCACCCGCTGCGACGACCGACGCCGCACCGGTGTCGACCCGAGCGTGCTGTTCGACGGGAGCCTGCCCGAGCGCGCCGCCGGTGTGGTCGCCAGCGCCTGAGCCGCCCGCGTAAGGCGCGGTCGATGGCGAGCGTCTGCTCGAGGAGACCGCGAGAACACGAGGACGACCCATGGATGCGAGGCCGATCGAGGGCTGCGACCAGCACTCCCTCGGCGCGCTCGTGTCCGTCACACCGACATGCAGGCAGGCGCGGCACCCGGGCGATCGCTCTCCAACGCCCCGCAGTGCTGCCTCCACATCGAGGGGAACGCAATGCCCGAGGAACGAGAAGCAGCGCGCCGATATGACGGCGAGCTCGTGCGCGCCGCGCTCGCTGGCGACGAGCTCGCCTTCGGGCGGCTGTTCGACCGCTGGATCGACCGCATCGTGGCCGTGGCCGCGCAGGTCGTGCGCGACCAGGCGCTGGCCGCCGACGTCGCGCAAGAGGTCCTCATCCGCGCGTGGCAGAAGCTCGATCAGCTGCGCGAGCCCGAGGGCTTCGGCCCGTGGATCCTGCGCTCGGCCCGCAACGCCGCGATCAGCCAGGTGCGCCGCGACGCTCGAACGCAGGCGGTGGGGGACATGAACGACGTCGAGCACACCGAAGGCTCGGTCGAAGAGTTGGCGAGCATCGACGACCCCGCCGACATCGTCCACCGCCAAGAGCTCGTCGCCCTTGTCTGGAACGCGGCGGAGGCGCTCGACGTGCGCGACCGCTCGCTGCTCGACTTGCACCTGCGCCACGGGCTGACACCGGGCGAGCTGGCCGAAGAGCTGGACGTCACCCCCAACAACGCCCACCAGATCATGTTCCGGTTGCGCAAGCGCTTCAGCGGCGCCTTCCTCGCCTTCGTCTTGTGGAACGACGGTGAGCCCCAGTGCCGCGAGCTTGCCGAGCTGCTCGGCGTGGCGAACCTCGTGGCCTTCGATGCGACGACGGCGGCGGTCATCAACGCCCACGCCGAGGACTGCGACATCTGTCGCGACCGCCGCACCTCCACGGTCGCACCGGTCGTGCTGTTCTCGGCGCTCCCGATCCTCGCCGTCCCGCTGGCGCTGAAGTCCCACATCGTGGGGCGGCTCCACGCCGCGGGCGTCCCGATGGCCGGCTCGGAGGTCAACCGGCGCGGGCCGGTGGGCCGCGATCCCGTGGCCCGCCGCGGCGCCGTGATCACGCTCGCCGCGGCCGCCGTCGTCGTGGCGACCCTCGTGGTGTCGACGACCAGCAACGACCCGGGCGCCGGCCCCTCCGTCGCGGTCGCCGGCACGGATCGCGTGCCGCTCGGCCCCTGGGACGGCCATCTTCCGCCGGCCGCGGCCCATGGCGTGCCGGCACCGATCGCGTTCGGGACCGTCGCCCTGGCCGCTCCGGGCCGCGGACCGGGTGCGGGCGGTCCGCTGATCGGGTCACCCCTGGCCCCGCCCGATGGTGGTCGCGGCGGGCGAGCGGGCCTGTCCGCCCTGCGTCCCAACCCGCCGCCGGCCCCTCCCGCCGTCCCCGTGGCCGGCTTCGGCGGAGCGACGGGCGGCCCTGCTCCCACGGTGCCCTCGACGCTGGTGCCGGCGACCACCACGTCGACCACGACCACCGCGACGACGACCACGACGACCACTGCGCCGCCGACCGTCCCGACGGTGCCGGCCCCGGATCCACCCACGGTTCCCGTGCCGACGATCCCGATCCCGATCCCGATCCCGCCCTGGCCCTGGCCGACGTTCCCCACGACGACCGAGCCCTCGACGACCGAGCCGTCGACGAGCACGAGCACGAGCACCAGCACGTCGACGAGCACCAGCACGTCGACGTCGACCTCATCGGCGGTTCCCCCGCCCGTGGCCCCGTGACCGGCATGGGCACGAGGGAGGAAGGGGCAGCCGCGCTGCGGGAAGGTTCGCAGCCGCCCCCTCGTTCCCGGTGGGAGGGGTCCAGGGGGGATGAGGACCCCACCCACCTCGACGACGTCACCGCCCCCGGGGTCCTTACGCGTCCGCCCGAGCCGCCCAGGCTGACCGAGCGGTCACGAGCCGGCCACTGGTCGCGTGCGGTGGCGGCGGCCGCGGGGGCGATCGTCCTCGCGGCCGGCTGCTCGCCGAGCGCCAAGCCCGCCGCCGCTCCGCCCACGATCTCGGCGGCGGCGACGCGTCCCGCAGCTGTGCCGGCACCGGCGGCGGCCGACCGATCGGCCAACCCCTACTTCGCCGCCAACTTCTCGGTGCGCACGAACCCCGTCGCCTACGGGCAGGACCCGACGTGGACCCCCGACGGCCGGGTGCTCTCCAACGACCCCGATGCCAACCAGGTGGCCCAGATCTACCTCCAAGACCTCGGCGGGCAGCACCGGTCGTGCCTCACGTGCGGCAAGGAGGGCCCGAACGCGTTCCCGCAGGCCAACCCCAAGCGCGACTGGGTGCTCTACGGCTCGTGGCGCGGCCAGAAGACCACGATCGGCTCGCCCGCCTTGGGCGGGACCGGGACCAACTTCTACGTGGTGCGGCGCGATGGGTCGCACGACACCGCCCTCACCCAGATCGCCCAGTCGCCGGCCGACCACGCCGAGGACAACTACCACCCGTACTGGTCGCCGGACGGACGGCAGCTCGTCTGGACCCACGAGAACTTCCTCCCGCTGGCCCAGGGCGGCACCAAGTGGGAGATCCGGATCGCCGACTTCCTCGACGACGGCGGAACGCCGCGACTGGTCAACGTCCGCGCTGTCGGGCCCACCGATGCCGCGGGCTACGAGACCCAGGCTTGGTCGCCCGACGGCAGCGGCTTCCTGTTCACCCGGTTCGGCGACCGAGCCCACTTCGGCTTCATGAACGCCGAGCTCTACTTCATGCGCATCCGCGGCGAGGGCGCATCGGTCGAGCATCCCGTGATCAGCCATCTCACCGACGGGTCGCCGGCCTGGGACGAGCAGGCGGTGTTCACGCCCGACGGCCGCAACGTGATCTGGATGTCGAGCCGGTACCAGCCGAGCTGGTCCCAGTCCGTCGTCTCCGCCGCGCAGTGGCTCGGCTTCGACACCGCGCACGACCCCTCGATCTTCGGGGCGTACTTCTTCCGCCTCCTGGCCGACCCGCAGTTCACGACCGAGCTCTCGATCCTCGACCTGCGGACGCACGCGATCCGGCGGCTGACCTACGACCACACGGCGATCCCAGAGTTCCAGTTCGACCCGAGCGGCACCCGGCTGCTGTGGAGCGTGGGCAACGCCAACCTCACGCGCGTCGGGACGTTCGACCTCGGGACCACGGCGGGCACGGTGACCGGCAGCCCCGGCACGCTCCCCGCCACGCTGCCGCCGTCGCGCCGCACGAAGGCGGCGCCGCGGGGCCTCACGCCCGGCGTCCTCGAGGGCCCGGCCCTCCTCGCGGCCGACATGAAGCGGCTCGAGCAGCTGATCGCGACCCGCATCACCTCGTAGCGGGCGATCCGCCCGCTGTAAGCACGACGCCCGTCGCGGCGTCCCTGGTGGCCAACCGGGCGAGGGCCACCACGAGGTACGGCATGTTCCTGGACGAGATCACCGTCGCGTACCAACCGATCGTCGCGCTGGCGACGCGTGAGGTGGTCGCCCACGAGGCGCTGCTGCGCTGGCGCGATCCGCACCGCCCACACGCGCAGCTGGCGGCCCGGCTCGAGGACCTCGAAGCCCGCGGTGACATCGGCAGCGTCTCGCTCTTCGTGCTCGAGACCGCGGCGCTCGACTGGGCCGGGCTCGGTGGCGACCTGCACGTCAACATCTCGGCGAACGACCTCGACGACCCCGCGGTGCTCGCACGCGCCGCCATCGTCGCCAGCTCGGCGACGTCGTGCGCCGGCTCGCTGGTGGTCGAGGTGACCGAGCACCGCCCGATCCGTGACAGCCGGGGGCTCGGCGAGCGGCTGGAGCGCCTGCGTGCGAGCGGCGTCCGCATCGCGCTCGACGACTTCGGCACGGGCTGGGCCAACATGCGGTCGCTGCAGCTCCTGCGGCCCGAGCTGGTGAAGATCGACCGGCGGCTCCTCGGGCCCCAGGACGACCTGTTCGTGGTCGAGTGGGTGCTGGCGCTCGCGCGCAACGTCGGCGCGGAGGTGTGCGTCGAGGGCGTCGAGGGCGAGGGGCTGGCGATGCGGCTGCGGCAGCTCGGCGTGCCGCTGGCACAGGGCTACGCGTTCGGCGAAGCGGCTGCGGTGGCCTGACGGGCTAGTCGCTGAGCACCTGGTCGATGCCGGTGATCTCGAGGACTCGGGCCACGATGCCCGCGGCGTTGACGATGCGGATCGAGCCGCCGCGGTGCTCGCGCAGCTCGTTGCGCACCCGGATGATCACGCGCAGGCCGGCCGAGTCGAGGAACCGCAGCTCCTCGAAGTCGAGCACGAGGCCCACGACCTCGGTCGGCCGGATGGCCTCGTCCGCCGCGGCACCGAGGAGCGGGGCGGTGGCGGCATCGAGCTCGCCCTTGACGGCGATCACCGGCTCGGACCCCGTGCTCACGAGCGTGACGGTGAGCAGGTCGCTGGCGCGGTCCGCAGGTTCGTGCCTATCACCCGACATGACGACAGCCTAGGCCCGGCCCTCGATTCGCCCCTCCCCCTCGCCGCGCCGGTCGGCCCGCACGCGAGCGGCGGGGTCACGCCGGTTCGTTCGGCTCCACGATGTCGCCGTCGTCGGCCACGATGCTCTCGCCTGGCGCGAGCGGGTCGGCGGGTCGGTCGCCGTCCTCGACCGGCTCGTCTTCGGTGACGCTCGGCCGGTACACCGGCGCGTCGTCGGTCGGGTTGGGTTCGTGGGGGTCGCCCATTGGTGCTCCTCGATTCGGGGGTCCTGCGGGGCGGCACGGGGTCTACCCAGCCGCGGGCAAGGGAAGGCCAGCCGTCCGTGACCAGCTCTGATCCCGAACCGGACGCCGGCGGACGTGGGCGGGCCGCGGCGTCGCCTGGCGACATCCCGCCGAAAGGTTGGAAGGACATCCTCGCCCGCGTCCTGAAGCGCACCATCGAAGACAACGTGAGCCTGGCCGCCGCGGGCGTCGCCTACTACGGCTTCATGGCGCTGATCCCGGCGCTGGCCGCCGGCATCTCGATCTACGGTCTGCTCGTCACACCCGCCGAGGCGGCCGCGAAGGTCGGACGCCTGTTCGGCACGCTGCCCAGCGAGGCCCGCAAGCTGCTGCAGGATCAGGTCCGCACGATCGCCGGCTCCTCGGCCACCGGCCTCTCGATCACCGCGGCGGTCGGCGTCGCGGCTGCCCTGTGGGCCGCGTCGAGCGGCATCGCCCACCTCATGGTCGCGGTGAACCAGGCCTACGGCGAGAAGCACACCCGGAAGTTCCTCAAGCAGCGGCTCATCGCCCTGGCCCTGACCATCGGCGCGCTCATCCTGGTGGGCCTGGTGGTGGTGGGCATCGGCGTGGTGCCGGCCGCGGTCGCCAAGTCCTCGCTGCCGGCGGTCGCTCGGCTCGCGATCGACGCGGCCGCGTGGCTCGGGGTCGCCGCCCTGTTCCTGGTCGCTCTGGCCGTGCTGTACCGCTATGCGCCCGAGCGGGACGAGCCGAAGTGGAGCTGGGTCACGACCGGCTCGGTGATCGGGCTCGCGCTGTGGTTCGCCGCCACGCTCGGCCTGCGCCTCTACACGGCCGGCTTCGGCTCCTACAACAAGACGTATGGCGCGCTCGCCGGCGTCGTCCTGCTCCTGCTGTGGCTGTACGTGAGCGCGCTGGCCGTGCTGCTGGGCGCGGAGATCAACGCCGAGATGGAGCACCAGACGGTCAAGGACACGACCGAGGGCGAGCCGCGCCCGATGGGTGAGCGCGGGGCGCACATGGCCGACACGCTCGGCAAGGCCAGTTGACCCCGACCGAGCGCGAGGCGCTCCGGCAGGCGGTGCGCGATGCGCAGCGCGAGGTGGCAGCGCGCATCGAGCACCTCGCCCATGACCACGACGCGATCGTCGAGGCGTCCGAGATGGTCGCGCTCGACGACGAGCACGATCCCGAGGGGGCGACGGTCGCGTTCGAGCGGGCGCAGGTGGCCGCGCTGCTGCGGCAGGCCCGCGTGGATCTCACCGATCTTGCGGCGGCACACGACCGCATCGACGCGGGCACGTACGGCATCTGCGAGGGGTGCGGCCAGCCGATCGTGGTCGAGCGGCTGCTGGCCCGACCGACGTCCACCACCTGTGTCGCCTGCGCCGCACGCCGTGCGCACGTGCCCCTCGGCACGACCTGAGCCGGCAGGGTGCTTGCATCGTTTGGGCTGGCCGACCACGCTGTGCCCGATGCCTCTCACCGAACGGGACAAGGCCATTCTCGACTTCGAGCGCTCGTGGTGGGCCGAAGCCGGCTCGAAGGAGACGGCCATCCGCGAGCAGTTCGAGCTCTCGGGCACCCGCTACTACGAGATCCTCGGCGAGCTCCTCGACGACGCTGAGGCGATGGAGCACGATCCGCTGGTCACCCGCCGACTCCGACGCCAACGTGATCGGCGGCGTCGCGAGCGCTTCGAAGCGCGCCCCGCCACCGAGTGGCGGTCGCAGTGACGGCACCTCGCCGATCGGGCGGCTCCGATGCCAACACCCGCGGCATCATCGTCCTCGTCGCGGCAGTCGTCGTCGGCATCATCTTGCTGGCGAAGACGGGCGGCAGCACCACCAAGGTCAACGCGGGCAAGGCCGCCGGCCCGTCCGTCACCACCACCACCCTGGCCACCACGCCGGACTCGACGCCGGCGTCCAATCCCAGCACCACCACGGTGGCCAGCGCCCACGACCGCAAGGTCATGAAGGTGCTGGTCCTCAACGCCAACGGCGGGAAGAGCCAGGCCACCAAGTACGCCGCGAAGCTCACGGGCCTGGGCTTCAACGCCTCCCCGGGTCCCGATCCCGCGCAAGTGCCGAAGTCGGCCGTCTACTACACGCCGAGCTATCAAGCCGACGCCACGGCGGTGGCCACCGCGCTCGGGCTCGACCCGTCGGTCGTCGCGCCGCTGCCCCAGACCTTCCCCTCGGCCGCCGCGGTCGCCAGCCGGGCCGCCAAGGTGGTCGTCGTGCTGGGCAAGGACGCACCCACCATCTGACCGGGGCTCCGATGTCGTCACCGACCGAGGTGCTGGCTGCAGCGCGTCGGCAGCCGGACCGCACGGCCCTGCTGTTCGACTTCGACGGTTCGTTGGCCGCGTTCGTCGACGATCCGGCCACGGCCACCCTCACCCCCGAGGCCGCCGAGCTGCTGCGCCGGTTGGTGTCGCGCTACCGCACGGTCGGCGTCGTGTCCGGACGTCCGGTCGACTTCTTGGCCCGGCACCTCGACCCCGGCGTGGTCTTGTCCGGCCTCTACGGCCTGGAGCAGCTCCAGGACGGACGACGGCAGGACGACCCCGCGGCCGATGCCTGGCGGGCGGTCGTCGACCGCGTGACGGCGGTCAGCGAGAGCGACGGGCCGGCCGGGATGCGGGTCGAGGGCAAGGGCCTCTCGCTCACGCTGCACTACCGGACCCGGCCCGAGCTCGCCGGCGAGGTGCAGGCCTGGGCCGAGGCGCAGGCGGCGGCGTCGGGCCTGGAGCTGCGGCCGGCGAAGATGTCGGTCGAGCTGCACCCGCCGATCGCCGTGGACAAGGGCAGCGCGGTGGCCGCCTTGGCCGCGGGCGCCGACATCGTCGTGTACGTGGGCGACGACGTCGGCGACCTTCCGGCGTTCGACGCCCTCGATGCCATGGCTGCGTCCGGGCGGACGGTGCTGCGGGTGGCCGTGGCGGGCGCGGGTGCTCCGCCGGCCCTGGTCGAGCGCGCCGACGTGGCGGTCGCCGATCCGCAGGCGCTGGTCGAGCTGTTCAGCCGCTTGTAGCGGCCTCGCGCTGGCGGTGCAGCCAGTCTGCCGGCGTGCGGCGGAGCGCGGCGGCCTTCCAGCGGCTGAAGCGGTCGCGGCGCTCGGCCGGGTCGGCGGCGAGCGCGGCGGCGAGCTGCTGGGCCGTCTGGCCGACGTCGAACGGGTTGACTCCGAAGGCGGCGTCGCCCAGCTCGGCCCACGCCCCGGCCTGGGTGGACAGCACGAGCACCGCGTCGCGCTCGTTCACGACGGCGCCCTCCTTGGCGACGAGGTTCAGCCCGTCCCGAACGGGGTTCACGAGGAGCACGTCACAGCGGCGCAGCAGCGCGATCGAGCGCGGGAAGTTGTCGGTGGCGTCGTAGAGGATGGGGGTCCAGGTGGCGCTGCCGAACCGCGCGTTGATCTCCTCCACCCGGCGCTCGACGGCCTGCCGGTAGCGGTCGTAGGCCGCGACTCCCTGCCGGGACGGGTAGACGGACGCCGCAAAGACCACCCGGTCGTGGTGGCGGCTGTCGGCGAGCAGCGCCTCGTACGCGTCGAACCCGCGCAGCAGGTTCTTCGACAGCTCGATGCGATCGACGCGGGCGATCAGCTGCCGGTCACCCACCGTCTCGCTGAGCGCGGCGTGGGCCGTGGCGCAGGCCTCCGAGCCGGCCACGGCGAGGATGTCGTGGACGTCAGGCCCCAGGGGCGCGACGAACGCGTGGGTGCTGGCCCCGATCGTGGCCAGCGAGGCCACGAAGTCGTCGGCCCAGTCCTGCGTGTGGAACCCGCAGGCGTGGTGGGCGGCGAGCCCGTTCAGCAACTCGGTGCGCGCGGCCTCCGGGAGCATCGCGAGCCAGTGCGGCGGCGCGAACGGCGTGTGGGCGAAGTGGACGAGCGCGAGGTCGGGCCGCACCTCGCGGAGGCGGGGGGCGAGCAGGCACAGGTGGTAGTCCTGCACGAGAACGATGGCGTCGCGGGGTGCCTCGGCGGCCACGGCATCGGCGAACGCCGCGTTGACGGCGCGGTGGGCGGGCCAGGGGTGCTCGGTGGTCCAGCCCGCGGGCCACGCCGGTTCGTAGACCGGGTCCCAGAGGCCGTGGTGGGCGAACCACAGGGCCTCGTTGCAGACCTCGTTGTAGTGGGCGTGCCAGGTGTCGGGATCGAAGCCGAGCAGGCGGACGCGGAAGCCGGCCGCCTCGACGACACCTGCGGACGCGGCCTCCTGGTCGGCCTCGGACATCGCTGCCGCGATCCAAACCGTGTCGGTGTCGCGCACCAGCGGACCGATGCCGGAGACGAGCCCACCGGCGCCGCGGCGAGCGGCGAGGCGCCCGTCCTCGCCCCGCGTGAACGACACGGGGCCCCGGTTCGACACGATCACCGTTGGTCGGTCGGCCATGGCCGCCACCCTAGAAGGACGCGACAGGAGCCAGCGTCGGCCACCATGGATGCGTGCGCATCGTGGCCGCTCCCGACAAGTTTCGTGGCACGGCCACGGCGGCCGAGGTGGCCGGGGCCATCGCCGCCGGTGCCCGCGCCGTCGGCGCGCGCTGCAGCGAGATGCCGTTGGCGGACGGCGGCGAGGGCCTGCTCGACGTGCTCGGCGGCGCGAACCGCACGACCACGGTGACCGGCCCGCTCGGCGATCCGGTCGAGGCACCGTGGCGCCTGGCGAAGGGCACGGCAGTGATCGAGATGGCGCGCGCGTCGGGCCTCCAGCTGGTCGGCGGCGCGGCCGGCAACGACTCGATCGCGGCCGCCACCCACGGCACCGGCGAGCTGATCGCCGCCGCGCTCGACGCCGGCGCCAAGCGGGTGATCGTCGGCGTCGGCGGCTCGGCCACGACCGATGGCGGCCTCGGCGCGCTGCGGGCGCTGTATCCCCTGCAACGCCTGCGCGGGGTCGAGCTGATCGTCGCCTGCGACGTCACCACCCGCTTCGTCGATGCCGCCGATCTCTTCGCGGCCCAGAAGGGTGCCTCGGTGGCCCAGATCGAGCTGCTGCGCCGGCGGCTCGAGCGCCTGGCCCAGGTGTACGTCGAGGAGCACGGCGTCGATGTCCGTGACCTGGCCGGTGGCGGTGCCGCCGGTGGCCTGGCCGGTGGGCTGGCGGCGGTGGGCGCCCAGCTGGTCTCGGGCTTCGACCTGGTCGCTGACGAGCTCGAGCTGGCGGAGCAGATCGAGGGCGCTGACCTGGTGGTGACCGGCGAGGGGTTCGTCGACGAGCAGTCGTTCGACGGCAAGGTCGTGGGCGGCGTGGCTGAGCTCGCAGCCGAGGTCGACGTGCCCGTGCTCGTCGTGGCCGGCGAGGTCTTCGACGGTGTCGACGACCGCCTCGACGCCGTGTCGCTGGTCGAGCGGTACGGCCGCGAGCGGGCGATGACGGACCCGCTGCCGTGCATCACCGAGATCGTCGCCGAGCGCCTGGCGGACCGAACGCGGACCTAATCGGCCACGGCGCCTGTCGGTGAAACGGGGCGCGCCCTACCGGCTGATGGCCCGGTAGGTCACTCCGGCCCGGCGGGCACAGGCCCGCATCCCAGGACCGACATCGCGGGATGCGACGAGCAGGTCGCTCCCAAGGTGGTTGGCGGCGGCGATCGCTTCGGCGCCGAGGGTCGACAGTCCCTGGTTGTGGGCCATCAAGAGGCCCATGTCCCAAGCCAGGTCGCGCATGGGTGCGATCCGAACCGTGTCGGGCAACGCGGTCAGCGCCTCGATGACCGCCGCCCGACCGCGCTCGCTCCAGCCGCCGAGCAGGGCGCCGTGCCCGCCCGCCGCCGCTGCTCGGCACAACCGTGCGTACCAGAGGTTCGTGGTGGCGATGGGCCGGTCGCCGATGGCCCGAAGCAGCGCTCGATCGGGGCCGCTCAGCACGTCGCGCAAGAGGTGGTCGTCGAGGATGACGCCCACTAGGTCGTCATGAGGTCGGGATCGTCCCCGTTCACGGCGGCGGCGTAGAGCGCCTCCGCAGGCAGGACGTCGTCGACCAGCGCGGCTGCTCCCCCCGCCGGCAGCGTGAGAACCCCGAACCCGAGGTCGAGCACGTCGACCTCGCCGCCATCCTGGAGGTTCCATCGGCGCCGGGCGTCAGCGGGCAACGACATCTGGCCCGAGGTCGACACCTTGTACTGCTGTGCGGCCATCGCTGTGGGCCTTTCGTCCGGCACTTTGTGACGGGCTGATTCTACCAAGTATCGGGCGGCCGCAAGCCCGCCGAGTCACCCGTTCGCGTGCTGGTGGTCGCCTGGGGAGCGGGTAGGCGACGGGCTCCGCCGAGGCGCGCTGGCGCGTGTCGGACCCGCTGCTCGAAGGGGAGCCTCCTATGGCCGAGACCGAAGATCCGCGCCCGCTGCACACCGCACCGCACTGGGCGCAGGACGGGGAGCTGTTGACCACGGCACAGGGCGTGCCCATGGACGACACCGACAACTCGCTGCGCGTCGACAGCCGAGGGCCCACGCTCCTCGAGGACTTCCACCTCCGCGAGAAGATCATGCACTTCGACCACGAGCGGATCCCCGAGCGCGTCGTCCACGCCCGCGGCGCCGGGGCTCACGGGCGCTTCGAGCTGTACGAGTCGCTCGAGGAGTACACCTGCGCGGAGTTCCTCTGCGACACGAGCCGGGCGACGCCGGTGTTCGTCCGCTTCTCGACGGTGGCCGGCTCCCGTGGGTCCGCCGACACCGCGCGGGACGTCCGCGGGTTCGCCACGAAGTTCTATACGACCGAGGGCAACTTCGACCTGGTGGGCAACAACATCCCGATCTTCTTCATCCAAGACGGGATCAAGTTCCCCGACGTCATCCACGCCGCGAAGCCCGAGCCCGACCGGGAGATCCCGCAGGCGCAGACGGCCCACGACACGTTCTGGGACTTCGTCTCCCTCCAGCCCGAAACCACGGCGATGCTCATGTGGATCATGTCGGACCGGGCCATCCCGCGGTCGTTCCGCACGATGGAGGTGTTCGGCGACCATACGTTTCGCCTGGACAACGACGACGGCGCCACGACGCTGGTGAAGTTCCACTGGAAGCCGGTGGCCGGCGTGCACTCGCTGGTGTGGGAGGAGAGCCAGAAGCTCGGCGGGATCGACCCCGACTTCCACCGCCGCGACCTGTGGGATGCGATCGAGAACGGCGCGTTCCCCGAGTGGGAGCTCGGCCTGCAGCTCTTGCCCGATACCGAGGACGAGATGTTCGAGGGCATCGACCTGCTCGACCCGACCAAGTTCGTGCCGGAGGAGCTGGCCGAGGTGCGGCCCGTCGGGCGCCTCACGCTCGACCGCAACCCGACCAACTTCTTCGCCGAGACCGAGCAGGTGGCGTTCCACACCGGTCACCTCGTGCGCGGGATCGACATCACCGATGATCCGCTGTTGCAGGCCCGCCTCTTCTCCTATCTCGACACCCAGCTCACCCGCCTCGGCGGCCCCAACTTCGCCCAGATCCCGATCAACCGGCCGCACTCGCCGGTCAACGACAACCAGCGCGACGGGTTCGGGCAGCAGGCCATCCACGAGGGTCGCGCGCCCTACGCGCCGAACTCGCTCGGCGGCGGCTGCCCATTTGCCGATCCGGCGCGCGGGTTCCAGCACGTCCCCCGCATGGTGTCGGGCGAGACGATGCGCCGGCGGGCCGAGTCCTTCGGCGACCACTACTCGCAGGCGACGCTGTTCTGGGCGTCGATGACCGAGCCGGAGCAGGCCCACATCGTCGAGGCGTTCGGCTTCGAGCTGAGCAAGGTCGACACGACCGAGGTGCGCGAGCGGATGCTGGCCAACCTGGCCAACGTGGACGCCGAGCTGGTGGCGAAGGTCGCGGCCCGTCTCGGCATGGACGTCCCGACGCCCAGCCAGCCCGTGGCCGAGGTCGAGCCCTCGCCGGCACTGTCGATGGTGATCGTCGAGCCCGGACCGATCGAGGGCCGGGTCATCGGCCTGATCACCGCCGACGGCGTCGACGTGGTCGGCGCCCAGATGCTGGAGCAGGCGATCGACGCCGCCGGCGCCGTTGTGCACGTGATCGCGCCGCACGGCGGGAAGGTTCCGGGTCGCACCGGCGACGCGCTGAGCGTGGCCAAGCCGCTGTTCAGCACCGAGTCGGTCGAGTTCGACGCCGTCGTCGTGGCGTCGGGCGACGGGACCGACGAGCTGGCCACCACGCCCAAGGTCCTGACCTTCCTGCAAGAGGCGTTCCGCCACCACAAGACGATCGGCGCCTGGGGCGACGGCGTCGACGTCCTCTCCGCCGCGGGCATCGGGCCCGACGAGCCCGGCGTGGTGTGGAGCGAGGACGCCTCCGACCTGGCCGAGCCGCTGGTCCAGGCGGTCGGCCTCCACCGCCACTGGGATCGCTCGAACCCCCCGATCTGACCGGAGCGGCCGCCGGGCAGCCACGGCCGGCCCGCCGCCAAAACGGCCACGAGGCCACCGCCTGACGACCAGGCGGTGACCTTCGTGGTGTCGGGGTGCCATCGCCCGAGATCCGGCAGAG
>JAODBM010000211.1 GCA_025463985.1 Acidimicrobiales bacterium | reverse complement strand
CAGCGCGCGCCGGCGTCAGCGACCGCGGGCAGGCCGACCGGCGGCGCGACCACCTCGGCCACGGCCGCCACGACCCGGCACCCGTCGCGGCGCCGAACGACGTGCACGACCAGATCGACGGCCGAGGCCAGGTGATCGCGGACGGCCTCCAACGACAGCCCGCTCTCGGCGAGGAGGACCATGGTCTCCAACCGCCGGAGGGCATCGTCGGGACCGTTGGCGTGGCAGGTCGAGAGCGAGCCGTCGTGACCGGTGTTCATGGCCTGCAACATGTCGAGCGCTTCGCCGCCCCGGACCTCGCCGACCAGCAACCGGTCGGGACGCATCCGCAACGCGTTGCGCACGAGGTCGCGGATGGTGACGGCCCCCAGCCCCTCGGCCGACGACGGCCGCGCTTCGAGCCGCACCGTGTGGTCGCCGGGGAGCCGCAGCTCCGCGGCGTCCTCCACCGTGATCACCCGCTCGGTGGTGCCGATCTCGGCCGCCAGCGCGTTGAGCAAGGTGGTCTTCCCGGCGCCCGTGCCCCCGGACACGATCACGTTGGCGCGGCTGCGCACGGCCCATCGCAACAGCGCGGCAACCGGTGGGGCCGCCATGTCGTCGACCGCGACGGGCCGGGCCGCGAACCGCCGCACCGTGAGACACGGGCCATCGACCGCGAGGGGCGGCACCACGACGTTCACCCGTGAGCCATCGGGCAGCCGGGCGTCGACCATGGGCGACGCCGGATCGGCCCGCAATCCGAGCGGCGCGACCACGCGCTCGACCAACAGGTCGATCGCCGGCCGGTCGAGCACGATGGCCGTGCAGCGCAGCCCGCCCGCACCGTCGACCCAGACCGGCCCCGGCCCGTTGACGAGGATGTCGGTCACCTCGGGATCGGCGAGCAGCGGTTCGAGCGGGCCGAGCCCGCCGATGCGTGCGAGCACGCGGCCCACCGCCTCGCCGACCTCGAGGGCCGACAGCAGCGGATCGGCGGCCCGCACGAGCTCGGCGACCCGCCTCGGGGCGACGTCGGCCGCCGGCGGCAGCTCAGCGAGGAGCCGGCGGTGCACGAGGTCGTCGACCTGTGCCAGATCTGTGCCGGACGCGACGGCCGAACCATCGGCGATGTGCATCGGAGCCTCCCGAACGCGACGAACAGGCGCAGGGGGAAGGCGTCCGCCGACCTTGCCACACGCCGCGCCGGGTCACAAGGGTCGATCCGAGATCGGAAGATGACCTTGACCGCCGCTGGTTGGCAGGGCAACGATGACCCGGGCGGGTGACGACGGGTCGTCTGCGGCTACGGGCGAAAGGTGGGGGCGATGTCGGGTGGGATGAGATGACCGCGCCCATGCCGCCAGGGCCCCCGCCCGGCCCCTACGCCGGCTACGCGGTCCCGCCGCCGGCGGAGAACCGCGACCGACGCACCATCATCATCCTCATCTCGGTGCTGGTCGTGCTGTTGATCGGCGCGGTCACCGCGGTCGTGGTCCTCTCGGGGAACAACAAGGCGGCGGCCAGCGACGTGTCGCTCGAATCCAACCTGCAACCCGGCCCCGACCCGTACTCGCCGAGCGTGGTGGCGACACCGCCCGCCCCGACCACGCCGTCGACCACTGCTGCGACGCCGACCACTGCTCCGGCGCCGACGACCACGATCCCGCCCTACAGCGTCCCGCCGGCGTCCAGCACCGGGATCCGCTCGTATGTCGGTGGGCAACCCGGCCTCTACGGCGGCACCCGCAACTACCACTCGTGCGACCCCGAGCGCATGATCACCTACCTCTACGAGAATCCGGCCAAGCTCGCGGCCTGGGCCGACGTCGAGGGCATCTCCACGACCCAGGTGCGCAGCTACATCACGAGCCTCACCTCGGTCCTGTTGCGCACCGACACCTGGGTCACCAACCACGGCTACGCGAACGGGCACGCGACCACGCGCTCCGCGGTGCTCCAGGCCGGCACCGCGGTGATGGTCGACACCTACGGGGTGCCGCGGGCCAAGTGCTACTGCGGCAACCCGCTGACCCCCATCACGCGGTACTACACGCCCCACTACACGGGCACACCGTGGTACGGCTGGAACCCGAGCACCGTGGTGGTGATCCAGCAGAACATCACGGTCATCAACAAGATCACGATCATCGACATCTACACGGGCCGGCCGTTCGACCGACCGACGGGCACCGACGGCACCACCGACAAGGACCCGACGGGCACGACGCCGACCACGACCACCGCACCGTCGACCACCGCGGTCGCCACGACCACGACGACCCCCGCCACGACGGCGCCGACCACCCTCCCCACGGTCACCGCGCCACCGACGGCACCGCCGACCACTCCCCCGCAACCCACGGACATCGGGCCATGGAACCTGGCCGCCCACTACAACCTCCACTGGTCGACCAACACCGGGACGGCTGGGTGGAACTCGCCCATGGACATCTCCTCGGGCCACAGCGCGTCCGGCACCGGCTCGGGCAACGCCTCGGTCGACGGCATCTGCATCGCGACCGGCACCGGCCAGACGGTCGCGACCTGGAACGCCCAGATCAGCTTCCGGGTCGCTATCACCGGCCAGTCGGACGGGCAGCGCTTCTCTCTGAACGCGAGCCGCATCTCGGCCAACCTCGATTCGCTCACCTACAGCGACGAGACACCCCCGCAGGTGGCCGACTGCCGTCGACAGGCGCAGGCCGGGTACACGTCGTTCGTGGACGGACTCCTCGGCAACTTCGGCATGAGCGCGTCGTCGGGCGCCACGAGCCGGATCGGTGGATCGAACACCCCGGGCGAGGTCGTGATCACCCGCTGAGCCGGTCGGGTGCGAGCGCCGTCCGGCGCCCGCACCCGAGCCCTCACAGCGCGAAGCAGTTCAGGCTGATGTTCGTGCGACCTTCGAGCGCCTGACGGATGCCGCTGTACACCGCGCCGTCGACGATCAGCCCGACGTGCCCGACCACCCGCAGCCAGCACTTCGACTGCACGAGCACGTTCACCGCGCCGTCGCCGATGCGCGCGTTGTCGACCGGACGGACCAGCTCGTCCTCGAACGTGCGGATGGCCGTGTAGCGGACGTTGCCGACCGTGGTGTCGCCCTGGTTGAGCGCTCGGAGGTAAGCCGAGCCGATCGACATCTGGGTGCACGCCACCACGGCCAGGCAGTTGCCGAAACCGAGGAACCGCACGAGGTTCGCGACATAGGTTCCGGTGTTGGGCGTCCCCAGCGTGATGAGGCTGTCGACCTTGCTCGCCCCGCCGAAGTCCTTCACGAACGACCGGGCGACGAGGCCGCCCTGGCTGTGGCCGACGAGGTCGACCTTGGTGGCTCCGGTGCGCGCGAGCACGGTGTCGACGTAGGCGCCGAGGGCCCGGGCCGACGCGTCGATGTCCTGAAGGCCGAGCGTCGGCAGCACGAAGATGCTGGCGTCGTAGCCGCTGCCGCGCAGCCGGGCGGCGAGCGGCTCGTTGGCGATCTGCGGCGACAGGGTGCCGGCCACGATGACGACCGGGTCCCGGTCGGCCGCTCGGGCGGCGCCCCCCGGAGCCACGGCGGCCGTGGCGGCCACGGTGGCGATTGCGAGCAACGATGTGAGCCGACGACGTGCGCGCACGACGTACCCCCCTGGTTGGTGTCCGATGCGACGTATGTCACGAACCCTCCCCTATGTGACATACGTCTCAAACGCACCAATAGCGACTTTCGTCACAACATCGGAGCAACGCCGCTGGCGACCGAGCCGCACGGGTCACGCCAACGAACGCAGCGTCCGCTCGAAGGACCGCGGCAGCCGCGTGGCCAGGAGCCCGGCATCGACGGCGCGCGCCACCGCCGGATCGAGCGCGAGCTCCGCGACGACGGGTGCCCCAGCGGCGTCCTCGACATCACGAGGTCCGAGCGATCGACCGACCTCGCGGACGAGGACGACCCCGGACGCGTCGACCGGCGCCGCGCCCACGCGGCGCAGCCCGAGGTAGCAGGCCCGGGTGACCAGCAGGGATCGCTGCGACGCGGCCGCGATGACGGCCGCCGCCCCGGGGCCGCCCAGCCGCCCGCAATCGACCACCACGGTCCGGTCCTCGGCGCTCAACAGGCCGGCGAGCGCCTGTGCCCGCTGTGGACGGAGGCCGCCCGATCCGCGCGGCAGCAACCCCAATCCCGGCGCAACGGGCTGCTCGAGCCGGGCGAGCGCGTCCGCGGGCACGTCGTCGCCGGCCGCGAGCCAGCCGGCAAGCCCCGGCCCTTCCGGCTCGGCGACGCCGAGCGTGGCGCCGAGGTCGCCCGCGAGATCGGCCAGCAGCGCTCCGTGCCCGTTGCCATGCAGCCCAGCGGACCGCCGGCCGGGCCCATCGCGCGCCAGCGTCAATGCGAGCGCCGCCGCGACGACGGTGGTGCCCACCCCGCCCTTCACCGACCAGCACGACACGAGCACAGCAGCCTCCCTGGGGCGCGACGAACAGCGCAGGGGGAAGGCGTGAAGCCCGACCCTGCCACAGCGGTCCGGGGTCGACAAGGGGCGTCGGGGGCCTCACAGGTGGTCCTGCCTAAGCTCGTCCGATGGACGCGGCCTTCTTCGACCTCGACAAGACGGTCATCGCCAAGGCCTCGATGGTGGCGTTCGGCAAGCCGCTGCTGCGCGCTGGCCTGATCTCTCGCTGGCTGGTGCTGCGGGCGCTCTGGGGCCAGCTCGTCTACCTGCATCTCGGGGCTGACGAGGCGCGCATGGAGCGCATGCGCAGCTCGGTCCTGCGGCTGACGAAGGGCTGGGACCAGGCCAAGGTGTCCGAGGTCGTGCGCCAGGCGCTGGACGAGGTGATCGAGCCGATCGTGTACGACGAGGCGCTCGACCTCATCCGACTGCACCAGGACGCCGGCCGGCGCGTCTTCATCGTCTCCGCATCGCCGGTCGAGGTGGTCGCTCCCCTCGCCGAGTACCTCGGCGTCGACGACGCCATCGCCACTCGGGCCCGGCTCGACGACGAGGGCCGCTACACCGGCGAGGTCGAGTTCTACTCGTACGGCATCCACAAGGTGGAAGCCATGCGCGAGCTGGCCGAGCGTCACGACCTCGACCTTGCGCGCTCATGGGCCTACTCCGACTCCATCACCGATCTGCCGATGCTCCAGGCAGTCGGGTTCCCGGTGGCGGTCAACCCCGACCGCGAGCTCGCCCGCGCCGCGGCCGAGCAGGGATGGGAGGTGCTGCACTTCGGCCACGAGGTCGCTCTCCGCGACCGCGTCTCGATGCCGACTCGGGGGCAGACCGCGGTGGGTGCGGCCGGCGCCGCGGGCGTAGCGGCCGGCGCAGCCGCGTGGTGGTGGCTGCGCCGCGGCCAGACGCGCCAAAGCTGACGCCGTCGGCCTTCAGACGTCAGGTCGGGCCCGGCGGAACCGGGCCCGACGGCTGGATCAGACCGCCTTGACCTTCTTCGCCGCGACAGCAGCGAGGGCGATCAGGACGACGAGGAGGAGCAGCTTCTTCATAGTCCCGCAGCATACGACGCTGAGCCTGAGCCGGCGTCCGGCCCGGGCGGCCGGGATCAGCCGGCGATGTCGCGGCCCACCTGCACGCGCTCGGGCGTGATCCGCACGAGCAGCTCGCCCGGCACGCCGTTGCGGGCGCCATAGGCCTCGGCCTGGTCGTCGCCCATGTAGCGCCCGCCGATCACGGTCGCCCACCTGCGGAGCTCGTCGATGTCATCGACCAGCTCCGCGACGCCCTCGACGATCACGAAGGAGAACGGCGGCCGGTCGTCGTCGAACGTGAGGCAGACGCGCGGATCTCGTTGCAGCGACCGACCCTTCAGGGTCTCGGCGCCCGTGTTGAACACGATCTGGTCGCCGTCGAGCGCGACCCAGACGGGCGCGACGAACGGCGCGCCGTTCCGGCGGACCACGCCGAGCTTGGCCGTGCGGGCCGGGGCCGCCCCGATGAACTCGCGCCACCAGGGGTCGTCGGGGATGCTCATGGCGGCTGCAACCGGGCCACGCCCGGCGGTGTTCCCGGGGTCAGACGGCGAGCAGGTCGCGAGCGCCCGTGTCCGACGAGGGGTGGCGCAGCTTCGACATCGCCCGCGCTTCGATCTGGCGGATCCGCTCGCGGGTGAGGTTGAAGTGCTCGCCCACCTCTTCGAGCGTGCGGGGCTCGCCCCGATCGAGCCCGAATCGGAGCTTGAGGATCTCGCGCTCGCGCTCGTCGAGCGGGGCGAGGAGGCGGGAGATCTCGTCGGGCAGCAGCGCGGTGGCGGCCACCTCGAACGGCGACTCGGCCGAGCGATCCTCGACCACGTCGCCGAGCTCGGCGTCGCCGTCCTCACGCAGCGGCTCGGAGAGCGACAGCGGCTCGGCCGCGAAGCGCAAGGCCTCGGTGACCTTGTCCTCGGGCATCTCGACCTCGGCCGACAGCTCGGCGAGCGTGGCCGGGCGGCCCATCTTCAGCTCCAGCCGGGCGCGGGCCTTCTGCAGCCGGGCGAGCGTGTCGCCGGCGTGCACAGGCAGCCGGATGGTGCGCCCGGTGTTGGCGATGCCGCGCGTGATGGCCTGACGGATCCACCAGGTGGCGTAGGTCGAGAACTTGAAGCCCTTCCGCCAGTCGAACTTCTCGACGGCGTGCATCAGGCCCAGGTTGCCCTCCTGGATGAGGTCGAGCAGCGGCAGGCCCGACGCCTGGTACTTCTTGGCGATCGAGACGACGAGCCGCAGGTTCGACTGCACGAACGTGCGCTCGGCGCCTTCGCCCTCGCGAGCGGCCCGGCGCAGCTCACGCTTGCGGGCGGCGGTGAGCTCTCGCCCAGCAGCGTCGAGCTCGGTGCGAGCGGCGTTGCCGGCCTCGATGGCCTGCGCCAGCCGAACCTCATCATCCTTGGTGAGCAGTGGGTACTGGCCGATGTCGGTGAGGTAGAGGCGGACCAGGTCCTCCTCGTCACGCTCAACACGCTCTTTCGGCATCTCGCACCTTCTCTGTTGACACGTTGGACTGCAGCCGGAGCGACCGTGCTGGAAGAAACAGAATCCCCGCCGGCCCGCAGCGGAGCGCGTACATTTGCCGGGATACCCCCGGACGCTTCCTACGATACCGGGCGGGTCAAGGACGCCAAACCTGACGCCAGACCTGAGGTGCCCCATGTCCGACCGGACATAGGGAGGGTATCGGCCGTCGAGCCCGAGAAGATAAGCATGGAGGGGCCTCGCGGCCACGATCCGATGAATGGACCCACACCCAGCAGCGTCGATGACTCCCAGCCGGTGCCCGAGGATTGGGGCCTGCTCGATGCGGAGGCGCAGCACGAGGCCTTCCCCGACACGTTCCCGATCCCCACGCTGGACGAGCGCGCCAGCCTGCGGTCGGGCGACATGGTCAAGCTCGTGTTCGTGCTGGATCCGCCGCCCGCCTCGGGCGCGAACGCCGAGCGCATGTGGGTCGAGGTGTCGCGGACCCAGGACGATGGATCCTACGAAGGGTGGTTGACCAACCACCCTGTGGTCATCACCGCGCTGGCGCCGTCGACCCTCGTGGCCTTCGAGGCCCGCCACGTCGCCGGCATCGCGCTCCGCACCGAGGACGTGACGTTCGATCCGAACCTCCGCGCCGTCGTGACCAAGCGGGCGCTCAAGCTGCACGGACCCCCCGGGTGGACGGGCTGGGACGAGCCGGTGGCCGACGAGGACAGTGGTTGGAGCATCACGGCGGGTGATGAAGACGAGTCGTATTTCGACGCGGCCCCTGAGGAGGTCACCGAGGCGCTCAGCCTTGGCGAGATCGCGCAGCGCTATCCCGCGCTCGTCGAGGTCTTCCAGGCCGGCCAGGGCGAATGGGTCTATCGCCCAGAGCATCGTCGCTACGTGCGCCTCAAGGGCACGTAGCGAGGCACCGCGTCAGCGGTCGTCGGGGAGCAGCCCGGCGAAGCGCTCCTGATGGTCGGCGGCTTCGGCCAGATCATCGTCGCTGATGAGCTTCGAGGCCAGCACCCGGCTTCCGGCGTCGACGTCCTGGCCCGCGTCGTAGAGCAGGATCCCGATCCACCGCTGCAGCGGGCCGTCAGCGACGGCGGACGTGCGCTTGAGGTGGGCCTGCGCTGCTGCGATGGCGGTCGGCAGCGCGACCCGGTAGGCGGCCACCAGGCGCTCGATCGTGGATGTGGCACCGCCGAGCGCGTCGGTGAAGGCGACGTCCGCGTCGGACGCAGGCCGCACGAACGACTCACGGTCCATCTCCGCCAGCTCGGGCAGGCGCTCGTGCCACACCTGCGCCCGCCATCCCAGGTGCAGGGCGTGTGCCCCGAAGAGCAGCTTGGCGTCCATGTCCGCCTCGAGCGGCACCCAGCTGCCGAACACCTCGAACAAGCGCCGCTCGAACCACACCTTCTGCCCGATGCGCCGGGCCGACATGACGAGCGGCTCGGACGGCTCGAGGTCGACGCCCGCGGCCACCGCCAGCCAGGCCGGCACGCTCGCTTGTGGCATGGGTACCGTCCGTTCGCTGCGGGGCCGCCGGGCCGGCCAACCATGCCCGCCCGGCCGCCACGGTTCAAGGATCCCGTCGATCGCCGGCACCGTCGGCGGCGTCGAGCGCACCTCGCAGCGCCGCCAGCTCGCCGCCGATCGCGGGCGGCCGCCGGGGACCCAGCTCGGCGACGAGGACAGCCACGAGGATCACCGCGGCGCCCGCGGTCCCGCGCCAGCCGAGCCGGTCGCCCGCCGCGTAGCCGAGGATCGCGGCGGCGACCGGCTCGATCAGCAGGATGATGGCAGCGCGTGATTCGCCCACCGACCGCTGGCCCCAGACCATGCACAGGAACGCCGCCGCGGTAGCGCCAACGCCCAGGAAGGCCACCGCGCCCCAGACGCTGGCGTCGAAGCGGTAGCCGCCATCGAGGGCGCCGGGGACGAGGCAGGCCACGCCGACGGTGAGCACCTGCCAGCAGGTCAGCCGGACGGCGTCGTGGCGCGCGGCGGTGCGGCCGAGCACCACGATGTGCAGCGCGAACGCGACCGCGCACAGCAGGGTGAGCACCTCGCCCCGCCCAAACCCCTTCAGGCCACCGGAGAGCAGGAAGAGCCCGACCAGCGCGAGCCCGACGGCCGCGGCGAGGCTGCGCTCGGGCAACGTCCGGGTGCTCAACGAGGTCATCACCGGCACGAGCACCACCAACAGGTAGGTGATGAACGCGGAGCTCGAGCTGGTCGTCCATTGCAACCCGATGGTCTGGAGGACGTAGCCGGCGAGCAGGCACAGGCCGGCGAGGATGCCGTGGCGCACCTCGTCGCGACTGGGCGGGCGGCGCAGGGCGACGGGCAGCAGCACGAGGCCGCCGATCAGGAAGCGCGAGGACAGGAACGGGAGCACCGCGGCGCGCTCGACCGCGTCCTTGACCACGAGGAACGTCGAGCCGAACAGGAAGCCGGCGAGGACGAGCGCTGCGGTGGCGCGGCGCTCGACGCTTCTGCGCGCGTCGGGTGGCGTCAACGGTCGAGCAGCGCCCGAAGCTCGGCGAGGGCCGCCTCCGCGGTGGCGCTGACGTCGGTCAACCAGCCGCTCATCGCCAGCTCGCCGCACTCAGGAGGAGGTCGAACAGCACGGCGTCCAGCGCCCGGTCGGCCATCGGGCTCAGGTGCGGTAGGCGTTCGTGATGGGCAGGCGACGGTCCTTGCCGAACGCCTTGGCCGAGACGCGGACGCCGGGGGGCGTCTGGCGCCGCTTGTACTCGGCGCCGTCGACGAGGCGCGCCACCCGCTTCACGAGGTCGGCGTCGTAGCCGGCCGTGAGCAGGTCGGCCACGGTGCGGTCGTGCTCGATGTACTGCTCGAGCACCGGGTCGAGCACCTCGTAGGGCGGCAGGCTCTGGTCGTCGCGCTGGTCGGGACGCAGCTCCGCGGAGGGGGGCTTCACGATCACCGCCTCGGGGATGATCTCGCGGCCGGCCGAGCGGTTCTTCCAGCGGCAGAGCGCGAACACCCGCGTCTTGTACACGTCCTTGAGCACGGCGTAGCCGCCGACGGTGTCGCCGTAGAGCGTGGCGTAGCCGACCGCCATCTCGCTCTTGTTGCCGGTGCTGAGGACGATCCAGCCGAGCTTGTTGGAGAGCGCCATGAGCGTCGCCCCGCGGACCCGACTCTGCAGGTTCTCCTCGGTGAGGTCCGGAGGTCGATCGCCGAACGCGGGAGCGAGCATGTCGAGCAGCGCGGCATGGGCCGGCTCGATCGCGATCGTCTGCATCTCGATGCCGAGCGCCTCGGCGAGCGACGCGGCGTCCGTGAGCGAGTGGTCGCTGGAGAACCGCGACGGCATCGCGACCCCGTGGACGTGGTCGGCGCCGATCGCATCGACCGCGATCGCGGCCACGAGCGAGGAGTCGATGCCGCCGGAGAGCCCGATCACCACGTCGGTGAAACCGTTCTTGCCGAGGTAGTCGCGCGTGCCGAGCACGAGGGCCCGGTACACCTCCTCGTCGGGGTCGAGGGCAGGAGCACGAGTGGCCGACGGCGCCGGCGAGGTGCCCTCGGACGCACGCTCGTCGCTCACCTCGACGTCCTCGTGCAGCGCCAGCTCGACCGGCAGCAGCGTGTCGACGGGACGACCACGCGGGTCGAGCAGCCGCTTGCGGTACACGGGCTCGACGTTGATGTCGACGATCATCACGTGCTCCACGAACTGGGGCGCGGCGGCCATCAGCTCACCCTCGGCGTCGAACACCATCGAGCCGCCGTCGAAGACCAGCTCGTCCTGTCCGCCAACCTGGTTGACGTACACGAGGGCGCACGACGCGTCGGCGGCGCGGGTGGCGAGCATGCGCTCGCGCTGCGCGAGCTTCGACTCCGCGTAGGGCGACGCGTTGAGGTTCACGATCAGCTCGGCGCCGCTGTCGGCCTGGTTGGCGATCGGCCCTGCCGGGTTCCACGCGTCCTCACAGATCGAGATGCCCACCCGGACGCCGCCGATCAGGTAGAGGCTGACCGGGTCGTCGCCCGGTGCGAAGTACCGCAGCTCGTCGAACACCGAGTAGTTCGGCAGCTCCTGCTTGCGGTAGATGCCGCGCACCTCGCCCTGCACGCACAACGCCGCCGCGTTGTACAGGTCGCGCCCGACGTCGACGAACCCGACCACCGCGACGCACCGGCTGGTGGCGGCGGCGATCTGGTCGAGCGCCCGCCGGTTGTCGGTGATGAACCCGGGCTTGAGCAGCAGGTCTTCGGGCGGGTAGCCGGTGACGGTGAGCTCGGGGAACACCGCGAGGTCGCAGTCCGCCTCCTCGGCCTGGCGGAGCGCGGCGATGGCCCGGGACGCGTTGCCCTCGAGGTCGCCGACCTGCGTGTTGATCTGGCACGTGGCGATCCGCAGCCGAGACATGCGTGGCAGCGTACGCGCCCTCTCCGCGACGCCGTCGAGGCGGACACCCGGACGCGACCGGTCAGCCGCCGGGACGCAGAGCCCGCTTGGCGTTGACGATCCGGTCGGCGAGGGCCGGGAGGCGCGACTTGAGGCGAGCTGCCTGGACCGGAGCCAGCTTGCCGGCCGCGACGGCCGCGTCGATGCGCTTCGTCGCGGCCGCGACCAGCGCGTCGGTGACGGTCTTGGGGGCGACGCCCTTGGCCTTGGCCTGATCGGCGATCGAGGAGCCGGCCTGCAACGCGGCCCGCAGGTCCTTTGGCGCGACACCGATGGTGTTGGCCGCGATCGTGACGACCTGCGCCCGCAGCAGGCCCGGGCGGCGCCGGCCACCGTTCCTGGTCTCGGCGGCGACGGCCTTGCGGACGGCATCGGCCTGCGCCTGGGTGATGGTGTGGTTCTTCACCAGGCCGTCGAGCGCTCGCTTGAGCGGTCCGGGCGGAGGCGCCGTGGCCGCCGGCGCTGCTGACCCGGTGGCTGCCGGCGTCTGGGCGGAGACGCCCATGAGCGGGTTGACGGCGGCGACGGCGAGCCCTCCGACGGCCATCACCGTGATGGCGCCGACGGCGGCGATCAGCTTGCGCATGGGGTGTCCTCCGCGATGAGGTCTAGGCGCAACCATCGTGCACCCCGGTTGTGAGGAAGATGTGAGGACGACGATCGTTCCGGGCGCGACGGTGGCCGGACCCTGGGCCCGGCCACCGTCTGCGTCGTGCTCCCAGCCGTCTCGCGGCGGGGGGATCTGGTCTAGACGGCCCGGCTGCAGACCGTGTCGGTGATCAGCCGCGTGACCTTGTACGGATCCATGTTGGCGTTGGGCCGGCGATCCTCGATGTAGCCCTTCTTGTCTTGCGCCACCTGCCACGGGATGCGCACCGAGGCGCCGCGGTTGGACACGCCATAGGAGAACTCGGTCCACGGGGCGGTCTCGTGCGAGCCGGTGAGCCGATCCTCGATGCCGGCGCCGTAGCTCTTCACGTGCTCCTCGGCCTTCTCGCCGAGCGCCTCGCAGGCCGCGATCACCGCGTCGTAGCCCTCGCGCATGGCCTTGGTCGAGAAGTTGGTGTGGGCCCCGGCGCCGTTCCAGTCGCCCTTGACCGGCTTGGGGTCGAGCGTCGCGGAGATCCCGAAGTCCTCAGCGGTGCGGTAGAGCAGCCACCGGGCCAGCCAGAGCTGGTCGGACACCTCGACGGGGCTGACCGGGCCGACCTGGAACTCCCACTGGCCGGGCATGACCTCGGCGTTGATGCCGGAGATGGCGAGGCCGGCGGCGAGGCAGTTGTCGAGGTGCTTCTCGACGACGGGGCGGCCGAAGATCTCGTCCGAGCCGACACCGCAGTAGTAGCCACCCTGCGGGGCCGGGAAGCCGCCGTCGGGGAAGCCGAGCGGGCGGCTGCCGTCGAAGAACGTGTACTCCTGCTCGATGCCGAAGATCGGCTCCTGGGCAGCGAACTGCTCGGCGATCGGGGTGAGCAGGGCCCGGGTGTTGGTGGGGTGCGGGGTC
>JAODBM010000186.1 GCA_025463985.1 Acidimicrobiales bacterium | reverse complement strand
CCCCGAGCCAGCCCGTCCCGCAACCCCATCGGCGGTTCGCGCGGGTCGCGGCGGCGGTGGCGGCGCTCGTCGTCGTCGCGGGCGTGGTCGGCAGCGTGGGCCACCACGGTGGATCGCCCGTCCCGGGCAGCACCTCAGCGAGCAGCGGGACGGCGTACAGCTCGAGTGGCGGCGGCAGCCCGGCGACGACCGTCGTGGCGTCGAGCCTGGCCGGGCAGGGCGGGCGCACGGCGGCGAACGCCGGGGGCACGAACGCGGCCGATTCGTCGTCGAGCAAGAGCCCGAGCCCGTCGGCAGTCACGCCGGCCGACGCCGCGACGCCCGGCGGGAGCGGCAGAACCGGAGCGACCGGCCAGACCGGGCCGGCGGTGGCCCCCAAGGTCATCCGGAACGGCACCATCGACCTCGAGCTCGACAAGGGCGCCTTCCAGGGCGCGCTCGAGCGCCTCACGAACCTGGCCAAAGGCAGCGGCGGCTTCCTCACCCAGACCCAGACCGACGAGGTCGACGGCCGGCCACGCGGGTCGTTCACGCTGCGGGTGCCGTCCGACCGGTTCGACGCCACCGTGGTGCAGGCCCGGCGGCTCGGCCACGTGCTCTCCGCCAACCAGAACGGCCAGGACGTCAGCGGCGAGTACACCGACCTCGACTCGCGCCTCAGGGCGGCCAAGGCCGAGCGCGACCAGATCCAGGTGGTCCTGTCCCAGGCCCACACGATCGGCGACATCCTCGCCGTGCGCGACCGCCTCAACCAGGTCCAGACCGACATCGAGACCATGCAGGGCCGCAAGAACGTGCTCGACGACCAGACCTCGCTGTCCACGCTGACGGTGTCGATGCACGAGAAGGGCGACAACGCCCAGCCGATCCCCACGGTCCCCGCCCCGCGCACCGGCTTCGCCAAGGCCTGGCACGAGGCCATCGACCGCTTCAACGGGGGCCTGCAGGCCGTGGTCGCCGGCTCGGGGACGGTCGCGCTGCTCGCGCTCGTGGCCGCCGTGCTGTGGTTCGTGGGCCGGCCGCTCTACCGGCGGACGCGCCGCCCGCTCGTGGCGGAGCCGGAGCCGGCGCGTGAGCCGGTCGCTACGACAGCGCCTCGGTGACGACCGCTCCGGCTCGCTCGACGGCGGTGGTGTCGCAGCCGTCGAGCGGGAGGTTCACGATCAGCCCGTCGTATCCGGCGTCGACGATCGCCCGGAGGCGCTCGACGGCATGGTCGCGGTCGCCGACGATCATGCGGCCGCTGATCATGCCCCGCGTGGCCTCGTCGAGGTCGTCCCAGACCAGGCCGCGGGCGGCGAGGCCGGCGTTGCGCTTGGCCTCGGCCCCCTCAGCGGTGTCGTCGCAGACCAGGAACACCAGCGGCGTGGTGTTCAGCGAGTCGACGTCGCGGCCTTCGGCCTTGCATGCCGCGGCCAGCGCCTCGAGCTTGGCGGGCATCTGGTCGAGGTCGGCGATCACGTTGGCGGCGTCGGCGTAGCGGGCCATGAGCGGCATCGTCTTCTTCTCACCGGAGCCGCCGATGAGGATCGGCGGGCCACCCTCGCGGACCGGCGCCGGCGAGTTGATGGCGTCCCGCACCTGGTAGTGCTTGCCCTCGATCGTCGGCCGCTCGCCACGGAACATGGCGCGGCAGATCTGCAGCGCCTCCTCGAGCCGCTCGAAGCGCTCTTTCAGCGGCGGGAAGTCGAACCCGAGTGCGTGGTGCTCGGTGTCGTGCCACGCGGCGCCGATGCCGAGGAACGCCCGACCCTTCGAGATCACGTCGAGCGTGGTGACGATCTTGGCCAGCATCGCCGGGTTGCGGTACGTGACGCCGGTGACGAGGGTGCCGAGCTGCACCCGCTCGGTGCGGGCGGCCAGGCCGCCGAGCAGCGTGTACGCCTCCATCATCGGGTCGTCCGGCTCGCCCAGGAGGGGCAACTGGTAGAAGTGGTCCATCACCAGGACGGTGTCGAAGCCGGACGCCTCGGCCGCCACGGCCATGTCGGCGACGCGCTCGAACAGCTCGCCGCGGCCGACGCCCGGGAAGGTGAAGTTAGGGATCTGCAAGCCCGCGTTGATCATCCCGCCGTTCTATCGGGCGCGGGCCGCAGTTGCTGCCCCGAACGCACGTCTCAGCCGGCGGGATCGGCGGCCGCGGGTGGCTCGTCGGGGCGGGGTGGCTCGGTGGTGGCCTCGGGGGCGTGCAGCGAGTCCTCGGCGTCGATGATCTCGGCCAGCTCGAGCGGCGTCATGGCCAGGTCGATGGCAGCCCAGATCGTGCGGCTGTAGGGATAGAAGAGCACCGGCGCCACCACCGACAGGACGACGCCGACGACGGCGATCGGGATCACGCTGGCCTCGGCGTCGGCGTTCTTCACGAACACGAACACCATCACGAGCACGAACACGAGCGCCTCGGTCACGGTGAAGTTCACGAACCACGCGCCGACGAAGAACCCGTCCTCCCGCTCGAACTTGTAGCCACACCGTGGGCAGCGCGGCCGCATGCGGAACCAGCTCTCGTAGAGGCCGTTGCCGCCGCAGCGGGGACAGCGCTTGCGCAGCCCTCGCTTGAGCATCACGCCGGCCGACGGGCGCGGGGACAGCACGTCGTCGGGGCTGAGCGGACGCTCCATTGTCCCATCTTGACGGCTCCGGACCCGCGGGCGACGAGCTGTACGGCTGCCCCGCGCGGGCCCGCCGTGGTGGGTCGAGGCCGCGACTGGCGAAACGAGAATGACTCTCAGTAGATTGGGAACCGTTCTCAATCTGGCAGGAGCGCCGGTGCGCCACAACCGTCGAAACGTCCGCACGATCGTCGTCCTGGCCACCGCCGCGTCCGTGGTCTTGGCCGCGTGCGGCTCGAGCTCTGCCGGCCCGGCAGGCGCGGGGGGACGGCCGCTCGCGGTCGCCACCACCACCCAGGTCGCCGACTTCACCCGCCAGGTCGGCGGCTCGCTCGTCGACGTCCACCAGGTCCTGCAGCCGAACGTCGACCCGCATGACTACGAGCCCTCACCGGCCGACCTCGATGCCCTGGCCCGAGCCAGCGTCGTGGTCGAGAACGGGCTCGGCCTCGAGACCTGGTTGCCCAAGGCGCGATCGAGCGCGGGCAGCAAGGGGTTGCTCGTGGACGCGTCGCGCGGCGCGCCCTTCATCCGGCCCAAGGACCCACACCTCTGGCACGATCCGCGCAACGCCGAGCACATGGTGCGGGCGATCGCAGCCGGGCTCGCGCAGGCCGATCCCCCGCACGCGGCCGACTACCAGCGCAACGCGGCCGCCTACATCGGCAAGCTGCAGGCGTTGGACGCCGACGTCGCCCGCCAGCTGGCTCAGCTCACGAACCGCAAGCTGGTCACGAACCACGACGCGTTCGGCTACTACGTGCACCGCTACGGCCTCGTGTTCGTGGGTGCGGTCATCCCAAGCTTCGACACGTCGGCCGAGCTCTCGGGCCGGGCGCTCTCCGACCTCGTGGCGAGGATCAAGGCGCAGCACGTGAAGGCCGTGTTCTCCGAGTCGTCCCTGCCCCCGAAGGCGGCCGAGGCGATCGCGCAGCGGGCGGGCGTCAGGGTGCTCGAGGGCAAGGGCGCGCTCTACGGCGACACGCTCGGCCCCCGCGGGTCCGACGGCGACACCTACATCAAGATGATGGAGCACAACGCCCGCACGATCGTGGGAGCGCTCCGATGACCACCGCCGGCGCGGCGACGGCGCTCACGCTCGACGACGTGACCGTTGCGTACGACCGTCGGTCCGCGCTCGAGGGGGTCACGGGCACGGTGGCGGCTGGAAGCTCGGTCGCGCTCATCGGGCCCAACGGCGCCGGCAAGTCCACGCTGCTCAAGGCCATCCTCGGCCTGGTGCCCCTGCAGCGGGGCCGCATCGAGGTGCTCGGCGCGGCGCCCGCCGAGGCCCGCCGGAAGGTGGCGTACGTGCCCCAGGCCGAGGCGCTCGACCCCGAGTTCCCGGTCTCGGTCGCGCAGGTCGTCCTCATGGGCCGCTACCGCGAGATCGGCTGGTTCCGGCG
>JAODBM010000157.1 GCA_025463985.1 Acidimicrobiales bacterium | reverse complement strand
CGTGGCGTGGCATCGGGAGGCGGCGTAGGAGCGACCGCCTCTACTCCCCCTTCGCCGGGGGTTGGGGCGGGGGCTGGCAGGTCGGGCACCAGTAGGTGCTGCGGGCCTGCTCGCCCTGGCGGCGCATGCGGATCGGGGTGCCGCAGCGGGGGCAGGGCTGGCGCTGGCGGCCGTACACCGCCACCGAGCCCGGCGGCCCGCTCACCGTGGTGCGCCGGGAGGTCACGAGGTTGGCCCGCAGCAGCCGCGCCGCCGTGGTGAACAGGTTGTGCCAGGTGGCGTCGTCGAGCCCGCCGACCGGCGTGAACGGGTCGACACCGCGCTGGTGCAGGACCTCGGACTTGTAGACGTTGCCGACCCCGCAAGCGATGCGCTGGTCGAGCAGGGCGACGCCGGCCTCGACGTCGGGCTCGAGCAGCGCACGCAGCCGACGCACGCACTCGGCGATGTCCGGATCGGGGCCACACAGGTCCGGGCCGAGGTGGCCGACCGGGTCGAGGTCCGTGCCGAGCGCGCCGCCAGGGGCGTCGCGCCGATACGTCCGCACGACCGGCGCGGCGAAGCAGACGGCCACCCAACCCTCGACCTCGACCAGAGCCCGAGCGAAGTGCGCCGGCTTCTGCCAGCGCTCGCCCGTGCGATAGAGGTGCCACGACCCGGTCATGCGCAGGTGGGTCTGCAACGTCAGGCCACCCGCGAAGTCGATCAGCAGGTGCTTGCCACGGGCCTCGACGGCCTCGATGCGAGTGCCGGGCCGGGGCCGGTCACCGACGAGGCGGGGCGCCTCGAAGCGCACGAGGTCGCGACCGACCAGCGCTGGGCGCAGGCGCGTCGCCGTGCGGTGGATCGTGTCGCCCTCAGGCATCGGCGCCGCTCACTCGGCCTCGCCGGGGTCGCCTTCCCATGCCTCGTCCTGCGCCTTCCAGGTCTCCTCGCGGGCCTCGTTGACGAGCTTCCAGTTCCGCGCCGCCTCCTCGGTGGGATACGGGCCGAGGCGCTCGTCGGCCGGCACATCGGGCTCGTGCTCGGGTCGTTGATGCTTGAGGCACCAGTACCACTCCTCGGCCATGGACCCTCCTCGGTCAGGCGTCACCCTGCCCATCCTCGTCGGTGTCGGCCCATCCGGCATAAAAACAGTCCTCACTGTGCTTACTCTGGAGGCACCGGTCTCCCGGGGCCGAACATCAGCAGGGAGGGCACCATGTCCGTCAGCACCTCGTCCGCCACCCCGCCCGTCGCCATCGTCACCGGTGGCTCGCGCGGCCTCGGCCGGGCCCTCGTGGCCGGCCTGCTCGACCACGGTTGGTCGGTCGTCACCGACGGCCGCGACCCCGATCGCCTCGCCGATGCCGCGGCCGAGCTCTCGACCGCGACCGGCGACCTCGACCGCCTCGTCGCGCTGGCCGGCGACGTCGAGGACGAGCGGCACCTCGACGACCTCGTCGCCGCCGCCGACCGACTGGGCCGCCTCGACCTCGTCGTGCTCAACGCCGGTGGGCTCGGCCCGAGCCCGCTGCCGCGGCTGGCCGAGCTCGACCCCACGGCGCTGGTCGAGCTGTTCGCCGTGAACGCCGTGGCTCCGCTGCGACTCGTGCAGCGGGCGCTCCCCGCCTTGCGCGCCAATCGCGGCACGGTCGTGGCCGTGACGTCCGACGCCGCCGCCGAGGCGTACGAGGGGTGGGGCGCGTACGGCGCCACCAAGGCCGCGCTCGAGCACCTGGCCCGGGTGCTCGCGGCAGAGGAGCCCGAGGTGACCGTGCACCGCATCGATCCCGGCGACCTGCGCACCGACATGCACCAGGCCGCGTTCCCCGGCGAGGACATCTCGGACCGACCTCCGCCCGAGGTGGCGGTGCCCGGCATCCTCCGCATCGTCGCCGAGCGGCGTCCCTCAGGCCAGCGCTGGGCCGCACAGGCGGAGGTGCCGGCATGAGCGCCACCGCCGCCTTGCCGCCCGTCCCGAAGGTGGTGCGGGAGGGCGAGCGCGTCGACCCGCACGGGTCCGGCCGTCGCCCTCGGCTGCCCGCCCCAGCGCCTCCGCCCCGCAGGGACGACGTGCTCGACTTCGTGCTGCCGGCCGATCTCGAGGCCCACGAGCCGCTCGAAGCCGCCGGCCGCCCCCGCGACGACGTCCGCCTGCTCGTCAGCCGGGGGCTCGACGAGCCGATCGACAGCCGCTTCGGGTTCCTGCCCGCCTACCTGCAACCCGGTGATCTGCTCGTGGTCAACACGTCGGCCACGATCCCCGCGGCGCTCACTGGTCGCTTGGAGGACGGCGAAGAGGTCGCCGTGCACCTCTCGACCCCGCTGCCCGACGGGACGTGGCTGGTCGAGGTGCGCCGCCAGGTCGGCGGGACGACCGAGCCGCTCGGGCGGACGGTCCACGGCGAACGGGTCGAGCTGGCCGGCGGCGGCTGGCTCGAAGGCCGGACTCCCTGGCGCTCCTCGAACCGCCTGACCGCGGTCGACCTGCACCTGCCGCTCCCCGCCCACGGGCTGGGCGGCGACGGGCTCGCGGCCGCCGGTCTGGTCGGCGGCGTGCTCGGCGGCTCGGCCGCGGCGGACGACGCCGTGCTGCTTCCCTACCTCGCGCAGCACGGGCGGCCGATCCGCTATCAGCACGTGCCGGTGCCATGGCCGATCGCCACCTACCAGACCGTCTTCGCGGACCGGCCGGGGTCGGCCGAGATGCCCAGCGCGTCCCGCCCGTTCACCACGGCGCTGGTGACCCGGCTGGTCAGCGCCGGCATCGGCGTGTCGCCGATCACGCTGCACACCGGCGTCTCGTCGCTCGAAGGCCACGAGGACCCGTACCCGGAGCGCTTCGACGTGCCGGAGAGCACCGCGCACCGCGTGGCCGACGCCCATCGAGATGGCCACCGGGTCATCGCCGTCGGCACCACGGTCGTGCGGGCCCTCGAGAGCGCGGTGGACCCCGACGGCCGCCCGGTGCCGGCCGCGGGCTGGACCGAACGGGTGGTCTCCCCGGCCGAGCCGCCCGTCGTCGTCGACGGGCTGATCACCGGCTGGCACGAGCCGCGTTCGTCACACCTCCGGCTGCTGGAGGCGGTGGCCGGTCGCCCCGCGCTGGAGCTGGCGTACGACCGAGCCGTGGCCGCCGGCTACCGCTGGCACGAGTTCGGCGACCTGCACCTGATCCTTCCGGACTGATCAGCCCCGACCCGGAGACCCCCGTCCGGCCACCCGGGACGTCTCCGCCCACAACTGCAGCGAGGCGGGCGCGCTCGCTCGACGTCCGGTCGCCGGCGAGACCCGTCCACGTCAGGGAGCCATTGCCTCGGCGCGAAACCCGAGGCAGGGACACACCGAGACGGTGCCCTATTGCCTCGGGTCGGGGGGCTAGGGGGAGACGCGGGCGCGGGTGGCGGCGGGGGTGCGGTAGACGAGGCCCCGGTAGCCGTCGACGAAGCCGGCCTCACGGAGGCGGTCGGCCAGGGTGGACTCGCGTGCCGGTGCGCCGTCGATCTTGGCCAGCTCGACCGAGCGGAGCCGGCCGCGCCGGACCATGCCGACCAGCGCGTGGATCCACGCGTCGTGGCGTTGGCCGGCGGGGAAGACCAGCACGCTGCGGGCCCCACGCTCGAGGTAGGCGGCCGCCTCGCCGTCGACGAGCACGACGTGCGCACCGGCGGCACGGGCGGGCCGACCCGCCGATTCGGGCCACGGCAAGGACGCGCCGAACGGCTGTGCCGGATCCGTCGCGGCCAGCACGAGAGCTTGGGTCTGGGCGTCGCCGTCGAGGTCGCCGTCGAACGAGCCCACCCCGCCGGCGGCACGTTGACCGACCTCGGAACGGGCGGCTCGCAGGCGATCGACCGCGCCGGGCAGCGCGAACTGTGCCGCGCCGAGGCCGGCGACGAAGTAGCCCCGCCGCACGCTGCCCTGCTCTTCCATGGCCTTGAGCACGGTGTAGACGCCGGCGAACCCGCCCTCGGTGCCCTCACCCAGCGCGGCCTCGCGGGTGAGCACGCCATAGCGCTCGAGCAGCTGGCTGGCGCGGGCGTGCAGCAGCTCGGTCGGCGTGGGGGCCGGAT
>JAODBM010000150.1 GCA_025463985.1 Acidimicrobiales bacterium | reverse complement strand
TCGGCCAGCGCCACCCAGTCGGCCTCCAGGTCACGGCGCTCGGCGACGGGGGGCCCGAGCGCGGCGACCCGGTCGCGGACCGCGTCGAACGCGCGTCGCGCCTCGACGTCGCGGCCCTCGGTCGCTTGGGCGGCCTTGCGGGCGTTGATCGCCGCTCGGCGCGCCGCGGACGCCGCCTCGCCCGCACAGCGGCTGCTCGCCTCGGCTTCGGTCACCTCGGCCAACCGGCCCGCCGCCACCGCTCGGTCGGGCCACTCGCCGAGAGCGCCCCGGATCTCGGTCAGCCGCGCCGCGATGGCCTCGAGCGCCGCCTGGCCCCGTTCCTGCTGGCGGATAGCCGATTGCAGGCCGGTGCGTGCCGCCGCCACGGCGCCGTCCGCGGCGCGCTTGGCCTGCCGCGCCGCCTCCACATCGCCGGGCGCCACGGCCGGTGGCAGCTCGGCCACGAGCTGCTGGCACACCGGGCACGGCTCGCCGGCGATCAGCGAGCCGGCCACGTCGTGGGCGCGGTGCTCCCACTGGGCCCGCTCGACCGCCGCGACGGCCTCCGCCAGCACGACCTCAGCCTCCACCGCCGCGACCTGGGCCTGATCGACGGCGCCCGCTCGGGCCGCGAGCAGCTCGGCGGCCGTCTCCCGCTCTGCGGCAAGTCGGGCCTGCTCGTCATGAGCGCGGAGCGCCGCCTCCAGGGCGCCGCGGTCCGGCAGCGCGGCGAGCACGGCGAGCGCCCCGTCGGCGGCGTCCGCACAGCGCTCCACTTCGGCGTCCGCCCCGGAGGCGCGATCACGGGCTTCGACGACCTCGGCCGCGTGGTCGTCCAGCCCCGGCGGCACGGCCACGCCCTCCAACTGCCGCACCTGGGCGGCCGCCGCCGCCGCTTGCGCCTCAGCAGCCGATTGCACGTCGCGCAGGCGGTCGAGCTCGGGCGCGGCCGCGTCCACCTCGGCGCGCAACGCGACGAGCTCGGCGACGTGGACCGTCGCGGTGGCGAGCGCCTCCTCGGTCGCGAACGCGAGCTTCTCGACGAGCGTGCCGGCCACCTCAGCACGCTGGCGGGCACCTCGCTCGCGGAGCGAGGCGAGGCGGGCCATGCGCTCGAAGAGCCCGAGGTCGAGCAGGCTCACCAGCAGGTCCTGCCGATCGCTGCCCGTGGCGTGCAGCAACTTCATGAACTTGCCCTGCGGCAGCACGACACAGGTGGTGAAGTGCTCGAAGTTGAGCCCCAACAGGCGCTCGACGGCCTCGGTGAGCTCCTTCTCGTTGCCGGCCAGCACCACGCCACCGGATTCGAGCCGGGCCTCCTTCGTGGTGGCGCCCGTCTTGGTGCGGCGCACGACCCGCGCCGCGGTGTAGGCGACCCCTCCAACCGTGAAGTCGAGCTGCACGCGGGCTTCGTTCTTCCCGAGCGACAGCAGCGGCGCCACCATCTTGCGGTCGAGTCGCGGCACGCACCCGTACAGCGCGAAGACCATTGCGTCGATCAGGCTCGATTTGCCGGCGCCGGTGGGCCCGGTGAGTGCGAACAGGTCGGCGTCCGCGAAGTCGACCTCGGTGTGGTCGCGGAACGCGGTGAAGCCTTGGAGTTGCAGCCGGGTCGGGCGCATCAGACCTCGACCTCCTGAAGCAGCTCGTCGAACAGGTCGACGACCTGAGCATCGGCCTCGCCTCGCTCAGCGAGGTAATCGCGGAACAGCTCGCCCGGGGTGCGGCCCGAGCGCGAGGTGCCACCTCCGACCCCAGGTCGGTCGACCGCGTCGGGTCGCTCGATGACCACGTCGACGGCCTCGGGGAACAGCGCGCGCACCTCGTCGGCCAGGCCGACTCTTGGCGCTGAGCGCACGATGACCTTGAGCCAGTCGTCGCCAGTGGTGCCGGCGAGCGGGGCCAGATCCTCCAGCGTGCCGGCGACGGTGCGCAGCCTGCGCCCGGATCGCAGCTCGACGTCGCGCACCTTGGCCGGCACGCCCGGGTGCGCCTCCACCACGACGACGCCCTTGATGTCGCGCGTCTCGCCGAAGTCGAGCTGCAGCGGCGAGCCGCAGTAGTGGATCTGGCCGGGGCCCGGCACCTGCTGGCGGCGATGCAAGTGACCGAGGGCGACGTACTGCGCCTCGGGCGGGAACGAGACCGCCCCGACCTCGTACTCGAACACGGTGTGCGCCGCCCGCTCACCGCCGCCGAGGCGGCCACCCGACACCGTGAGGTGCGCGGCCACGAGGTTGACCGTGCCCGCCTCGAACCCGGAGCACAGCTGCGCGAGCAGGTCACGCACCCGGGTGTCGTAGATCTGGCCGTGGTCTTGGGCATCGGCCGACATCAGCTGCTCAGCCCGGATCACGTGGCGCTGCGACAGGAACGGCAGCACCGCGACCTTGGCCCGCTCAGCGCCGTCGCGCGAGACGACGTCGACCAAGCCGCCGGCCTCGGGCCGGGCGAACACGGGCCGCGTCACCACGCGGCCGAGCTCGAGCAGCGGTTGCACCGCCTGCAGACGCCGAGCGCTGTCATGGTTGCCGGCCAGCACGAGCACGGTGGCCCCGGTGGCGGCAAGGTCGAGCAGGGCCCGGAAGACGATCTGCTCGGCCTCGGGCGTCGGCGCCGCCGTGTCAAACAGGTCGCCGACCACCAGCACCAGGTCGACCCGTTCGTCGCCTGCGATGGCAGCGATCTCTGCGAGCACGGCCACGTGCTCGTCGGCGCGGCTGCGGCCCCTGATGGTGCGGCCGACGTGCCAGTCGGAGGTGTGCAGAACCTTCACCCTGGCGACCTTACCGATGGGGTGGGACACCGAAGCCGGACCCTCATCGCATCGCACGACGACGGCCACGCTCGCCGACGAGGCCGTCGAACCGCCCGGCCGGGGACACCGGCCGAGCGGTTCATGCCGTCAGACCTCGACGGCCGGTGGCCAGTCCCTGCACCAGGTGTAGGGCGGCACCCAGACGCACTCCCAGAGGCCCGCCGTGTGGCTGTGGACCACCGCGGCCTTCTGGGGCGGGGTGGCGGCACCGGCTGGCGCAGGGACTATGGCTGCCGAAGCGGTGAGGGCCACCGCAAGCACAAGAGTCGAGCGAAGACGCATGAACGTTCTCTCATGTTGAAGGGGGCGTGGCTGTTCGAGATCCGACGCAGCACACCGCGACCGCCTTACCGGCAGGGGTTTGACTCCGCACTTGTCGGGTAGGGCGAACGTATGTTCGAACGGCCCGCCCTCCACCTCATCGCCCTCGCGAGGCGCTCAGTTCGGCAGGCCCTCGAACGGGTCGGCAGAACGAGCACTGGCCTTCGGGTTCGCGCCGGCCTCGCTCGCCCGCGTGGCCCACGACGGAAACGGGAACTGCACGACGATGGGCACCGGCAGCTCGGGCTGGCTGACCAACATCGTGCCGGGCTTGAGGATCGTGGCCCGCTGGCGCTGCTGCTGGGGCAGGAAGCCGTACTCGCCTCGCCCAGCTTCGGCGGCATCGAGGCGGCCGACCACGCGAATGGCCGAGTTGGCCACGATGCGCCGCTCGACCTCGCTCGCGGTCTGCTGCGCGCCGATCAGCACGATCCCCAGCGAGCGCCCACGCTCCGCCACGTCGAGGAGGATCTCCTTGATGGGGCTCGACCCCTCGCGGGGGGCGTACTTGTTGAGCTCGTCGAGCACGACGAACTGCAGCGGATCCGGCCGGCCCGCCTGCTCCTTGTCTTGGAAGGCCTTGCGGAGCACCACGCCCACCACGAACCGCTTGGCCCGGTCGTTGAGATTGTGCAGGTCGACCACCGTCACCTGCTCCTCGAACCGGACCTGATGGCGGGCCGGGTTGGCGACGTCGCCGCGGATCAGGTCCTTCACGTGGGGTACCGCGCCGTACAGCCGGCGGACGAACGCGTTGATCGTCCCAGCACCGATGGCCCGACCGGCCCAGCGCTGCGCCTCGAACGGATCCTCGTCGCCGACCTTGGCCGCCACCAGCTCCACCAGCTCGTGGAACGTGCGCACCGACGTTCCTTCGATGGACACGCCGCCGTCGCCGGTGGGCGTGGCCTCCGCCAGGCGCAGCGCCACGTTGAACACGACCATCGTGTACTGCTGGCGATCGTCCTCGGCGTCGGCGAAGAGGAACGGCAGCAGCTCGCCCCGGCAGAAGTCCTCGAGCGTCCAGAAGAACGACGTGACGCCCTCGGTCCGGGCGGCCACGTCGGGCCGCGCCGTGGGGTCGTTCCTGCGGGGCGGCGCCCACACGCCGACGCTCGGGAACGCGCCGACGGGAAGGCCGAGGGAGGCGTAGCGGGCGGCCTCCTCGTCGTCGAGCGCGATGTTGGCGTGGTCGAGGAACAGCAGGTCCTCGCCCTTCACGTTGAAGATCAGCGCCTTCGTGTTGACGGTGCCGACGCCGAGCACCCCGGAGGTGAACAGGCTGTAGAGCAGGAACGTCGCGTAGGTCGTCTTCGTGGCCACCCCGGACACGCCCGAGATGTTGACGTGGGCGCCGCGGCTGCCGTCGAGGAACTCGAGGTTGATGAAGAAGGGCTCGTCGTCGCGACTCAGGCCGGCGGGCAGGCGCCGGGACATGGCGTCGAAGTACAGGGCCTGGTCGCGCTCCTCGCCGGTGGCGCGGCGCACCGCTTGACCCGGGCGGGGCGGCACGAACACCTCGGGCTCGAAGCGGGTCGCCTGCACGAGCGCGGCTTCGCTGACCTCCGCCGGCAGCACGCCATCGGCGATGAGGAACACGTCCGAGTCGAAGCGTGCGCCCTCGTGACGGGCTCGGACCTGCGACACCATCCCGTAGATGCGCACGCGCCGCCCATCCGGCAGGTCGCGCTCGAGGGCCACAACATCGTCGAGCTGCAGCCAGGCGCCTGGCTGCACCGCCACCCAGAACTCCAGCGGCGTCGCGTCGTCGGTGCCGATGACCCGGCCCACCACGGGCGATGCGTCGAGGGCCTGGGCTCCACCGTCGCTCATGGACGCGGACGGTACCGCGCACTGTCACCGGCCGGCGGCGGAGTGGGACGCGACCCACCGCCCGAGGGCATCTGCCGGCCGCGACGGGACGCCGACGGCCCCCGGGGACACGGCGACCGTGCGCCGCTGAGACGCAGCCGAGGACGGAGCGGCACATACGGCCGGTACGGTGGCTGCGTGGGACGTGACCTACCGCTCGGGCGGATCGCCGGCATCCGTGTCGGCATGGACTGGACCGTGCTGCTGGTCGCCGCCCTCTACACCTCGATCCTGGCCACCAACCGGTTCCCGATCGAGCAGCCCGGGCTGAGCAGCGGCGCCTATTGGATCGCCGGCGTCGCCGGTGCGCTGCTGTTCTTCCTGTCGCTGCTGGCCCACGAGGTCGGTCATGCGCTGGTCGCTCGCTTCGAAGGCATCGGCGTGCGGGGCATCAGCCTCTGGCTCCTGGGCGGGGTGGCACGGCTCGAATCGTCGCCCACCACGCCAGGCGCCGAGCTGCGCATCGCCGCCATCGGGCCCGCCACGAGCGCGGCCTGTGGCGTCTTCTTCCTGCTGCTCAGCCACGTCCTCCCCCCTCACGGCACGGCAGGCCTCGCCGGCAACGTCTTCGGCTGGATCGGGTTCCTCAACCTCCTGCTCGCCGGGTTCAACATGATCCCAGCCGCACCGCTCGACGGCGGCCGCGTGCTGTCGGCCCTGCTGTGGATGCACTGGGGCAGCGCGCCGCGGGCCACGGTGGCGGCAGCCAGGGTCGGCCAGGTCGGCGGTGCGGCGATGCTGGTGTTCGGGTTCGCGGACATGCGCCGTGGCGGCGGCTACGGCTTGTGGCTGCTGGTGGTGGGCGCCTACATCCTGTTCAGTGCCCAGCGCGAGCTGCGGAGCGCGCCGCTGATGGCTGCGCTCGACGGCGTGGCGGTGCGCGACGGCATGCTCGCCGGACCGCCGACCGCGCTCGGCTCGAGCTCGATCGACGCCTTCCTGCGCACGCTCTCGCCCACCACCGTGCACCAGTCGTATCCGGTCCTCGGCCCCGACGGCAGCGTCACCGGCATGCTGACCGCCGACTCGATCCGCGCCGTGCCCCCAGGCCACTGGGCTGGCCTGCTGGTCAGCGAGCTCGCTTTTCCCCTCGACCGGATCACGCTGGTCTCGCCCGACGAGCCGCTGCTCGGTGCCTGCCAGAAGCTCGATGGCACGATCGGCAACGAGGCCTTGGTGGTCGATGCCGCCGGCCAGGTGTTGGGCACCGTCGGGCCGGACGCCGTGCAGCTCGCGCTGCAGCGTCGCAACGTGCCGGTCTGACGCACCCTTCCCGCACACCCGCGCTGGCTGCGCGCTCTAGCTTGCGGCCATGACCGACGCCGCCACTTCACCCACCTATCGCCTCGACGACGGGATCGCCGTCGTCACGCTGGATGACGGCAAGGCGAACGCGCTGTCACACGCCGTGATCGACGGCCTCCACGGCGCGATCGACCGGGCCGAGGCCGACGGCGCGCGGGCGCTGGTGCTGGCCGGACGCGAGGGGCGGTTCTCGGCTGGGTTCGACCTCGCCACGATGACCGAGAGCGTCGAGAGCATGCGGGGCCTGGTCATCGCCGGGGCGAAGGTGCAGACGCGGCTCTACGGGCTCGGGCTGCCGACGGTCGCGGCCTGCACCGGCCACGCGCTGGCCGCAGGGGCGATCATGTTGCTCGTGCTCGACCATCGCGTCGGCGGCGATGCTCCCGCCAAGATCGGGCTCAACGAGGTGGGCATCGGCATGGCCTTGCCCGTGTTCGCGGTCGAGCTCGCGCGCGAGCGGCTGACGCGGCGCGAGTTCGGCCCGGCCACCATGCAGGCCCGCATCTACGACCCGGCTGGGGCGGTCGAGGCCGGGTACCTCGATCGTGTGGTGCCGGCGGGCCAGGTGGTCGACGAGGCCATCGCCGATGCCCGACGGCTGGCCGAACTGCGCACCGGGGCCTACGCCCGGACCAAGCAGGTCGCCCGCCAAGCCGTGATCGACCACATCCTGGCCACGCTCGAGGACGACCTGGCCAGCATCAGCGGTCCCGACGCGGCGGGCTGACGACGGCGCCCTGACCGAGCCGGCCGGACCTGGCAGCGACGGTCACGGGGGCGAGGCGGGTGGAGCGCTGACGCTGGGGCGGCGACGTCGATCGGAGGGTGGGCTCCGCGCACGTGAGCCGACGACGCGCATCGGATCCGCACGCTCGCCGGCCGGCCGGCGCGAGCGCTGTCGCGGGGTGGAGCGCGATCGTGGCCGGCGCCGGGGAGCGGTTCGCGACGCGAATCGGATCATTCGGCGCCTTCTGATATTCCTCCCGCGCACCCTTGCTCAACGTGCCGGCGCGTCACTACCGTCGAACGCATGTTCGCTTCCACCAACCACGTTCAGGAACGTGCGAGCGACGTCCTGCAGGATGCGATGGCGGAGGTCGTCGGGCTGATCAACGCCGCACAGGGGCGCCTGGTCGAGCTCATCGTGGAGGGGCTCGAGCAGCGGCTGTGGCAGCAACCTGGCATCCACTCGCCTGAGCACTGGCTGTCCTGGCAGCTCGGGCTCTCGGCGAGCAAGGCCCGGCAGCTCCTGGCCATCGCCCGCCGTTCGGCCGAGCTCCCGGCGACCACGCAGGCCCTCTCCGCCGGCGAGCTATCGGTCGACCAGGCCGCAGTGATCGCCCGGCACTGTCCCGCCGACCACGAGAAGTCCGTCGCTGAGATCGCCAAGGCGGCAACCGTGTCCCAGCTGTCGCATGCGCTGCGCCGCTACGCCTGGGAGCCACCGCGGCTACCCGACGAACCCGGAGCGGATGGCGGCGAGCCAGCACTCGCCGAGCGACGCGACGTCACGTTCGGCTGCCTCGACGAGCACCGCTGGCGCGTCGCCGCCGACCTGCCCGTCGACGAGGGTGCCGTGATCGAGCGGGCGCTGTGCGCCGCGCACGCCGACCTGATCGACCAGGCAAAGGCCGACGGCGAGCCCGACCGGCCCATCACCTGGGCCGACGCGCTGGCATCGATCGCTGAGCACTACCTGGCCAGCGGCGCCGCCGCCCGACCCGGTACCGATCGGTACCAGGTGATCGTCCACCTCGACACCAACCCGAGCGATCCGACCGGACCGGGCGCAGCATCCCTGCACCTCGGGCCCGCCCTCCCCGGCGGCATCCGTCGCTACCTGACCTGCGACGGCACCCTCCGCGCCGTGGCCGAGCGCGACGGCGTTCCGATCTCGGTCGGGCGACGGCGCCGGTCGGTCCCGAACCGCGTCCGGCACCTGGTCGAGCACCGCGACGGCGGTTGCCGCGTGCCCGGCTGCCCGGCCACCCGACAGCTGCACATCCACCACGTCGTCCACTGGGAGCACGGGGGTGGCACCGACACCGACAACCTCATTGCGCTCTGCCCTCGCCACCACCGCCTCCACCACACCGGTGGGCTCGGCATCGCCGGCAACGCCGATCAGCCCGACGCGCCCGACGGCCACTCCGGCATCGCGTTCACCGACCCCGACGGCCGCCGTCTGCCACCCGCGGGCCGACCGCGGCCGCCCGACAAACCGCCGGGTCCGGCGGCGAAGGATCTCGGCATCCCGACCGACCCGTATCAGCATCCATGGGGCGAGCGGCTACAGGCCGGAGCGATGCACTTCAATCGCAACCCGAGCAGCAGTCCACCCAACGCCGCGTGAACCGGGCGGCAGGTCGAGCGAACGGGCGGTGGTCAGGCACACGACCTCAGTGGCCCCGAGGTAGCGGGGTGAACGTCGGCGGGACGCGGCCCGGTGCCGCCCGGAAGAGGGGGAGCGACGGGTACGACGCGCCCAGCACGGCGGCGGCATCGGCGGCTAACCACGAGGCGAGCACCGAGGAGTACACCGACCGGAAGTCGACCTTCACCTTCAGGTCGCCGCGGTCATCCAGGCTGGTGAGGCTCGGCTGCTCGCCGACGAGCCCGCCCTTGACGTTGTCGCCGATCACCAACTGCATGGACGCGGAGCCGTGGTCGGTGCCGCCCGACGCGTTGGCTTCCAGACGCCGTCCGAACTCGGAGAACGTCATCAGCGCGGTCTGCCGGGCGTACTTCGGCGCGAGGGTCTTGGCGAACGCGGCCAGTCCGTCGTCGAGCTCCTGCATGCGAGCACCGTGTTCGCTGGCCTCGTTGTCGTGCGTGTCGAAGCTGCCGAACGAGCAGCTGATCACGCGAATCCCCAGCCCGGCGTTGATCAGCCGCGCCGCCAGAACGAGCTGCGACGACAACGAGTCGTTCGGGAACGCGGGCGTGTAGAGGGGTTGCAGTCTGGTGGCCAGCGCGATCGACGAGCGTCCGGCCGCGGCAAGGCGGTCAGCCCAGAAGCCCTTGGCCGTCGGCGTCGCGCCGAACGCGGAGATCGTCGCGTAGATCGGCGGGTCTTGGGCCTGGCTGCGGTCGGCGCCGAACAGGTCACCGTCGGTCCCCACGGCGGTGACCGTCGAGGCCCGGCCGATGAGGTGCAGCGGCACCGAGCTGCCGATCTGCACGGCCCGCAGCCCGGCGGCGGCGTCCGGCACCCCGTCGAGCCAGCGGCCGAGCCACCCGGTCGTGCGGTCCTTCGTGGCGGTGCCGGCCATCCAGGCCGCGGTCGACGAGAAGTGGCTGAGATCGGGCACGGGCTGCCCCACCCCTCGCACAATGGCGACCTGGCCCGCGTCGTAGCGCGCCTTCAGCTTGACCAGCTTGGGATGGAGGCCGAAACCGGGCGCGATCGGCAGCGCGTTCGTCACTGCCAGGCTGCCGCGGGCCTTCGCGTACGCGCCGTTGCCGAGCGGCACCAGCGTGTTGAGGCCGTCGTTCCCGCCGCCCATCTGGATGACGACCAGCACGCCGTCGGTGGCTGCGAGCGGGCCGGCGGCCAGGGCCGTGCCGTCGAGCCACGACGGCAGCAGTGCGAGCGCGCCCGAGGTGGCCAGCGCGCCGCGCAGGAACGTCCGCCGCGCCATCTGGCCGGGGATCGCATCCGCCCGGCGGCTCAGCGCGGCCTGGATCCGGTCGAGCTCGGGGTCGGGCGTCATCGGCCTGCCTTCCGCGGCGCGTTCATGCGAGCTGGAACTCCGGTGTGAGCATGGTGAGGGTGACGAGCCCGGGCGGCACCGCCCAGCGCCGGTCGGCGGTCTGCTCACCGGCGACGTAGTGCTCGAGGTGCTGGCGGGTGGCCGCCGACGGGTCATCGATGCCGAAGCGGTCCAGCGCCAGGCTGGTGGCGGCGGCCGGCGACAGGTCCCCCGCGCCGGCGAAGACTCCGGCGCCGTTCGCGTCCCACCGCACGTTGCCGGCGAACGAGCCGCGGCCCCACATCGTGGACGTCGAGATCCAGTACGCGTTCTGGCGCCAGCCGGAGACGTTCGGCGGGTTGTAGAGCTCCTGACCGAGGCGCGGGATCCACCACTCGGGATGCAGCTGGGCGGCGGTCAGGCCGACCGCGCGCATCGTCGCCACGATCCACTCGATCGGGCTGCGCACGAGGGCGCCACGCGACGCCGGCGCCCGGAACTCGGGGCGCAGCAGGATGGCCCGCGCGAGCGCCTTCACCTCCATGCCGGAGGCCATGAACACCGCCGCGAGGTCGTCCGCCAGGGCCGTCGGAGGGTTCGGCGCGGCCAGGAACGACCACAGCTTGGCGGCGATGAACCGAGCGCACGTCGGCTGCTTCACACCCCGCACGATCTCGTGGATCGCCGCCGGGCCGTCCCAGTCCTTGGTGATGCCGAACAGGGTCTTGGTGCCGTGATCGTGGAGCGCGTCGGTGTACTGGTAGCGGGTGCCGTCATCGCTGCGGCCGTGCCCGGTCCATGCGCGGGCCATCGCGATCACGTCGGCCTCGGCGAACTGCGCGTTGCCGAGCGTGAACAGCTCCATGAGCTCGCGGGCGAAGTTCTCGTTGGGCGCTTGGGCGATGTTGCTCTCGTTGTCGAGGTACTCGAGCATCGCCGGGTCGATCGCCACCTTCTGGACCAGCGCCTCGAAGTTGCCCAGCGCCCCGGCTCGGAGCGTCTTCACCTGCCGGAACACCCGCCGCATCAGCACCTTGTCGATCGCGCTGGTGAGATGGCCGTGCCAGAACAGCGCCAGCTTCTCGACGACGGGCGTGGGCGCCGTGGCCATGCGGTCGAGCCAGTACTGGACGCCCGTGACCCAGGGCCCGTAGTACTCGTCCTTGGTGTCGTCCACCGCCGCGGGGATCGTGTCGGGCGGGTTGGCGGTGACGTCCAGCACGGCCTCGACCACCTGGGCCCAGCTGGGCTGGTGCATCAGGGCGTCGATCTCAGATCTCCGGCCGCCGAAGCCGACCCGACGCAGCAGATGGGCGACGTCGGAGCGGGTGTAGTCCACCTCACCTGATCGACGCTCGAGCCCGCCGGCTTGATGGGTCGAACGGCTCAGCGCGCCGCCCGAGGAGCGGCCGGTCAGTCGGCGACCCGGCGAGCGTCCTCGACCAGGTTGATCTCGTAGAGGACCTGGTCGAGCCGGTCGCCGGCTTCGATCGCGGCGAAGCGCTGCGGGTTGTGCGGGGTGACGCACGACGCCACGGGCGCGAGCACCGTCCAGGGCGTCGGATGGCAGAACTGCACGACCGAGTAGCGCTCGCCGGCCTGCCCCGGGGCGGCGACGACCCGGTGGACGCCCGGGGTGATGACGCCGTTCGTGAGCTGCTCGAGCATGAGCCCCGAGTTGATGATCGCTCGGCCCTCGGGGGCGACGGCGTCGATCCAGCGGTCCTCGGCCTTGAGCTTGACCTGCAGACCGGGCGCGGTGGCGCGTGGCAGCGCGGTGATGAGGTTGATGTCGGCGTGCTCGCCGGCCCAGACGTGCTGATCGCCCGGGGCCTCGCGCATGTCCGGATAGCGGAGGGCCCGTGAGAGCGTCGACCCGTCGATGAGCATGCGCTCGAAGAACGACTCATGGCAGCCGATCCCCAGCGCGACGATCCGCAGGAAGCGCCGTTGGATGTCGAACACGCGGTCGTGCAGCTCGCCGAGGACCTTCGTGATGCCCGGCACCGCCGACTCCGGGAGCACCTGGTCCATGTATCGGTGCGGGTACTTGCGGCGCAGCGGATGGCCGGCGGGGATGCTGTGGCCCCAGTTCAGCATCTCCTTCCAGTCGGGCTCGTCGGCGATCGCTGCGGTCTCGACGAGCAGGCCGGTGTAGCCGGTCTGGCCGTGCGAGCCCGGCGCGACGTATTGGGCCTTGGTCTCGGGATCGAGCGAGAAGAATGCCGCGAGCAGGCCGTAGGCGGTGTCGATCAGGTCCTCGGCCAGGTCGTGACCGAGGTACACGAAGCCGGTCGCCAGGCTGCGCATGACGCCGTCGACCAGGGCGCGACGCTCGTCGGCGCCGCCGACCTCGAAGCGGAGCAGGTCGACGTCGAGGATCTCGTCAGACATGCCCCAGACGCTACCGGGGCGCCGCGACCGGCCCGGCCGGTCGACGCCGGCGGTCAGACGCGCGGGTCGCGCCGCACGACGAGGCCGCCATGCGTCACGAGATGGCCGGTCAGCGTGCGCTCGTCGTGGCGCATCCGCCAGGTGAGCAGCCGCCCGCGCAGGTCGGCTACCACGTCGGCGTAGGCAGGGTCAGCGGACACGTCGACCAGTTGGTCGGGGTCGGCGTCGAGGTCGAAGAGCAGCGCCGTGCCGTCGGCGAAGTGGACGTACTTGTGCTGGGCGCCGCGCACGACGTCGAGGCAGCACTGCTCCATCGTGAGCCCGAGCATGTCCTCGGCCATGTGGCGCTGCGGGTTGCGGAAGTCCCACTGGATGTGGGCCTCGTGGCGCCAGTCACCCGGCACCAGACCGTCGTGCACGAACGGCTGCAGCGCCCGGCCATCGCATTGCAGCGGCACCTCGACGCCCATCCAGTCGCAGATCGTCGGCATCACGTCGACGTGCTCGGTGACCGCGTCGACGCGGCTGCCGCGCGTGCCGTCGGCCGCGGGCCGGGGGTCCACCACGATCAGCGGCACGTGGTAGCTCTCGTCCCACCAGCCGAGCTTCTGGAGCAGCCAGTGGTCACCCATCTGGTCGCCGTGGTCCGAGGTGAGCACGATCAGCGTGTCGTCGACCAGGCCGCTCGCGTCGAGGTGGTCGAGCAGCCGTCCGATCTGGTCGTCGACCTCGGCCATGTTCGCCCAGTAGGTGGCGCGCGTCTGCCGAGCCTCGCGCTCGTCGGGGTCGCAGCCGACGACCTGCACCGCGAACTGGTGGATCGGGTGCAGCGCGGTCTCGATGTCGCGATCAGGGTGGCGCCGGAACGGTGCGCCGGCCTCCGGGTCGTAGCGGTCGTGGTAGCCCTCGGGGGCGCGGAACGGCGGGTGCGGGCGGATGTAGGAGGCATGGAGGAACCATGGTTCGCCGCCGTGGCGGTCGAGCCAACCCATGACCGACTCGGTCAGGAACGCCGTCTCCGTGCGCTCGGCCGGGAACCGGGTCGGCGCCCAGCTGCGCCCGTGCGCGTCGGCGCCGGGATAGTCGGGTCGCGGGTCGAACAACCCGTGCGGGTTGGCCGGAACGTCGATGCCGTGGGCCTCCAGCCACCGGAGCCACGGCGACAGGTCCTCGCCGGTGAGCAGCACCTCGGCCCGGAAGCCCGGCAGGACGCCCTCGTAGGTGCGGAGCCGAGGGTCAGCGGGATCGCTGACCGTCCGCGGGTCGACGGTGGTGTCCGTGTAGCCGAACAGCACCGGGTCATAGCCGGCTGCGCGGGCCTCGCGAGCGACGTTGGTGAAGCGGTCGTCGAGCGGCGTGCCGTTCTCCACGCTGCGGTGGTTCATGAGGTACATGCCGGTGTGCAGCGAGGCTCGGCTCGGGCCGCACGGCGCCGTGACCGCCCAGTGGTTCGTGAACAGCACCCCGCGCGCCGCGAGCCGGTCGAGGTTCGGCGTCTCGACCACGGGGTGCCCGAGCGCGGACAGGCAGTCGCCCCGCCACTCGTCCACGGTGAGGTAGAGGACGTTCTGTCTGACCACCAGGCGGCAGGCTACGTGGCGGCCCGTCAGCCGGCCGCGATCGCCGCCACGCCCGCAAGGGTGGTGACTACACCGGCAACCTGGATCGGGCGGAGCCGCTCGTGGTGGACCTTCCACGCCAGCAGCGCGGTGACGGCCGGATAGAGCGAGGCCAGCACGGTGGTCAGGCTCAGCAGGCCCATCGTCGAGGCCACCGCGTAGAGGGCGTTGCCGCCACCGTCGGTCGCGGCCACCGCCACCGTCACGCCGAGGTCGGGGCGCGCCAGGCGGTCCACCGAGCGCAGCACCGTCAGCAGCAGCGTGGTCGTGACTAGGACGTTGACGACGCGCATCGTGAGCAGCGTCATCACGATGTTGTGGCGGCTGCCGTGGGCCAGGCACAGCAGGGCCGTGCCGAACGCGACCGCCGCCACCGCCGCCAGCGCCGCGGCGGGCACGCGCCCCGGCGGGAGGGGATCGCCCGGGAGCGGGTCGGCCGGGCGCGCCGGGTGCGCCGGGTCGGCGACGGTCCCCCGCTCGGGACCGGCGGCCAGCACGATCCCGACGATGATCAACCCGATGCCCGCCATCTGGACGGGTCTCGGCGACTCACCGGCCACGAAGCCGGCGACGACCGGGACCAGCACCTCGCAGGCGGCGATCGGCGCGACCACGCCCATCTTGCCGGTGGCCAACGCCGAGTAGAAGCAGCCGAGCCCGAGCACGCCGGCGAGCCCGGCCGCAATGCCCCACGGCGCGTAGGCGAGCGGAGCGCCGAGCTGCCCGCTCACCAGGGCCACTACGAAGAACCCCACAAGAGCGAGTCCTTGCGTGCCCCACATCACGGCCACGGGGTGCAGGCGGCGGGCCATGGTGCCGCCGAGGAAGTCGCCGGTGCCCCAGGTCAGGCTCGAGAGGAGGGCGAGCACGGCGGCCATGGCCGGCCGACGCTATCGGCTCACCCTCGGGGCTCAGGCCCCTGGCCAGGCGAGCTCGAACCAGACCCGCTTGCCATGCGGCTCCACGACCGTGCCGTGCGCGTCGCTCAGCGCGTCGATGAGGACCATGCCCCGCCCCGAGGCGGCCTCGACGTCGAACGGCAGCGTCGATTCGGGCAGGCGATGGCTGCCGTCACGGACCTCGACCCGGAGGCGATCGCCCGCCTCCATGCGCAGCACGCAGGGTGTCCGGGCGTGGAGCACGACGTTGGTCACCAGCTCGCTCACGAGCAGCGTGACCGTGTCGACGAGCTCGGACGCGTCCATCGACACGAGGCGGTCGGTGCACCACTGGCGCGCGGCGCGGACGCTGCCGGCAGACGCTGCGAGCTCGAGGCCCTCCCCCATCGGCGCAGAGGGTATCGCTCTGCACCGCGCGCTGAAGACGATCAGTAGCCTCGACAGTCCGATGACCACGCACCGCGCGCCGCCGCCCGCCCAGCTGCGCGTCAGGGTCGGGGCCACGAGCGTCGATCTGGTCTCCGGCCTCCTCTGGTCGCTCGCCACCACCGGCATCGAGGAGCGCCTCGACGGCCACGACGACCACCGCGTGCTGCTGATCGCCGGCTTCACCGGACGGAGCGCGGCCGAGCGCGCCGCGGCCGGCCTCGCGGCCGCGATCGCGCACGCCCCCGGCACGAGCACCGGCGCGGAGAGCAGCGCGGACAGCAGCCCGAAGAGCAACGCGGAGGGCAGCGCGGACAGCAGCGCGGTCGTGGACAGCATCGAGGTCGTGGATGTGGTCGACGACGCGTGGCTCGACGCTTGGCGCGAGCACGCGCGCGTCGAGCGGGCCGGGCCGTTCGCGGTCGTCCCGCCGTGGCTCGACCCGCCGGCAGGCGAACGCGGGCTCGTGGTGCTGTCCATCGACCCGGGCCGGACGTTCGGCTCGGGATCGCACGCGTCGACACGGCTCGTGCTCGCCGAGGTCGCCCGGCTGGTGCAGGAGGCGGATCGGGTGCTCGACGTCGGCTGCGGCAGCGGCGTGCTGGCCATCGCCGCCGCGCGCTGCGGTGCCACCGGGGTGGTGGCCGTGGACGTGGATCCGGGCGCCGTCGCCGCCACCACCCGCAACGCCGAGGCGAACGCGGTGGCCGACGTCGTGCGGGCGTCGACGACGCCGCTCGAGCGTGTTGCCGGCCAGTTCGACGTGGTGCTGGCGAACCTGCTGGCCCCCGAGATCGTGCGCATGGCCGACGCGCTGACCGCGCGAGTGGCCGAGGGCGGCGCCCTGGTCGTCTCGGGGCTGCTGGCCGACCGCTGGCGCGCCACCACCGCACGGCTGCCGGCGTGGGCCGTCGAGCGCGAGCTCGTCGAGGACGGTTGGGCCGCGATCACGTTGCGACGCTGACCGCGTCGCTCGCCGGCTTCCGGCGCGACAGGAGCTGCGACCGCAGGTGCCGGGGCCCGAGCTGCCCACGAAGCCCCAGTGCGGGACCGGCCGCGGCGCGATCGCTACGGTCCGGGACACGCGACGAACGACGAACGACGGAGGGCGGAGCGAGTGGCTCTGGACGTGAACGGTGCGGTCGGGCGGGCGGTGCAGCGGATGGCGGGCAGCCCGGCGTTCGCCCGGGTGGGGCCACGCATCGTGCCGCCGGTCGACCGCTTCCTCCACCGGCTGACCAAGGGCCGGCTCCTCTCCAGCCAAGCGCTCGTGCCGAGCCTCGTGCTCACCACCACCGGCCGGCGCTCGGGCCGGCCGCGGGAGGTGCCGCTGGCCTGCCTCCCCGAACCCGACGGGTCCTTCCTGGTCGTCGGCAGCAACTTCGGGCGCGAGCACCATCCGGCCTGGACGTCCAACCTGATCGAGCACCCGCTGGCCCGCGTGTCGTGGCGCCGGCGCGAGCTGCCGGTCGCCGCTCACCTGCTCGATGACGAAGAGAAGGCGGCGGCGTGGCCCCGGCTGCTGCAGGTCTGGCCGACCTACGACCGGTACGTCGAGCGCAGCGGGCGCGACCTGCGCGTGTTCCGCCTCGTGCCGGTCGGCTGATGAGCCCGGCCGGCCTCAAGCCCCCGGACGTGCGGCCGATGGGGTGGCGTGAGCCTTTGGGACCTCCACCAGGAGCTGTCGATCCGCAATCTCCGGGCCGATCAGGCTTCGGCTGATGCGGGCACCGACCTGCGGGTCAGCCGCACGCAGGAGCGCACCGACCAGCTGGAGGACCGCTTCGAGCGGCTCCTGCTCGTGACCGAGGCGATCTGGGTGCTGGCCCGCGAGAAGCTCGGGCTCAGCGAGGACGACCTGATCCGCACGGTCGTCGACCTTGACGGTCAGGACGGCACGGTCGACGGTCACCGCACGCGGGTGCCGCGGCGCTGCACGGAATGCAACGCAGCCATCAACCGCGAGTTCGCCAAGTGCCTGTTCTGCGGGCACGCCCAGCCGCCGGCCACCGCGATCGACGCCGTCTGACGCCCTAACGCAGGTCGCACACCCCCCCGCTCAGGAGGGCCGGAGCGACCCGGTGGGCGGTCGACCGTCTGGGAGCCGAGCGGACGACCCAAGGGGAAAGATCGAAGATTGCCTCGGCTCCCATGACGGCGGGACCGCACCCACCACCGAACCTAGAGAAGCCGCGTTTCGGGCCGCCGTCCGTCGTGTTGCCTGCTCGTCACACCTCGCTGACGCCCGCATGCACTGGCCGGCGCGGCTGGTCACCAGGCGGACATCACGTGCTTGATGCGGGTGTAGTCCTCGAGCCCGTACATGCTCAGGTCCTTGCCCGTGCCCGAGTGCTTGAAGCCGCCGTGGGGCATCTCGGCCACGAGCGGGATGTGGGTGTTGATCCACACGCAGCCGAAGTCGAGGCGGCGTGACACCCGCAGCGCCCGGCCGTGGTCACGGGTGAACACGCTCGACGCGAGCCCGTACTCCACGCTGTTCGCCCAACGCACGGCCTCGTCCTCGTCGGCAAAGGCCTGCACGGTGATGACCGGCCCGAACACCTCTTGCTGCACGATCTCGTCGGCCTGCTGCACGCCGCCCACGACGGTCGGGCCGTAGAAGTAGCCCTGATCACCGACCGGCGCGCCCCCCGCGAGCACCTCGGCGTGGTCGGGCAGCCGATCGACGAAGCCTCGGACCCGGGCCAGCTGGTCGGCGTTGTTGAGCGGGCCGTAGAGCGCGTCCTCGACCGATGGTGGGCCGGTGATGGTGCCCTTGGCCTGCTCGGCGAGCGCGGCCGCGAGGTCGGCATGGATGCCGGGCGACGCCATCACGCGGGTGGCCGCGGTGCAGTCCTGCCCCGCGTTGAAGAACCCGGCCGTGGCGATCGTCTCCGCGGCGGCGTCGAGATCGGCGTCGTCGAACACGATCACCGGGGCCTTGCCGCCGAGCTCGAGGTGCACGTTCTTGAGGTCGGCGGCCGCCGCGCCCATGACCTCGCGTCCCGCGCGCACCGAGCCGGTGATCGACACCATCTGCGGCACCGGGTGCGCCACCAGAGCCCGACCGGTCTCGCGGTCGCCGCAGATCACGTTGAGCACGCCCGGCGGGAACACCTCGGCGCCCAGCTCGGCGAGGCGCGCAGTGGTGACCGGCGTGGTGTCGGACGGCTTGAGCACCACGGTGTTGCCGGCGGCGATGGCCGGCGCCAGCTTCCAGATCGCCATCATCATCGGGTAGTTCCACGGCGTCACCTGGGCGCACACGCCGATGGGCTCGCGGCGGATCCAGGACGTGTGACCGGCCATGTACTCGCCGGCTGACACGCCGCTCAGCACCCGGGCCGCGCCGGCGAAGAAGCGGATCTGGTCGACCATCGGCGGGACCTCCTCGGAGGCGGTCAGTCCCCGGGGCTTGCCGGTGTTCTGCACCTCGAGGTCGACCAGCTCGTCGGCGTGCTGCTCCACGAGGTCGGCGAAGCGCAGGAGCGCCCGCTGCCGCTCGCTCGGCGTGGTGTCCCGCCAGGACTCGAAGGCCGCGGCAGCAGCCACGCACGCCGCGTCCACGTCGGCCGCGCTCGACCGCGGCGACGTGCCGAACACCTGGCCGGTCGAGGGGTCGACCAGATCGATCTGGGCCCCGTCGCTGGCGTCGACCGAGCTGCCGCCCACCAGGTTGCGCACCACACGGAGATCGACCACGGGGTTCCTCCTGAAGGGTTGAGAGCCCGCGCAGCGTACCGACCCGCATGGGCCAGCTGCGGGGCAACTTGCGGCCCGTTAGGTCGAGGAACACCGTTGTCGGGGCAGGATCTGCCCTCGTTCCCGACCTCCCCCCAGCAGGTGCCCATGATCGACACGCTCGCACCCGATCCGGCGACTGCGACGCCCCGGCCCGCGCCGGCCGCCGCAACCCCGCGGTCGGCGCAGGACGAGGCCGAGCGGGCCGCCGCGCTGGCCCGCATGAAGCGCTTCGCGACCGGCCTGCTGATCGCGATGACCGTGGTCTTCGTGATCGCCCGCGCCTTCGAGAACCGCCACCCGTGGGTCGGCTACGTGCGGGCCACCGCCGAAGCCGCCATGGTCGGCGCGCTTGCTGATTGGTTCGCGGTGACGGCCCTGTTCAAGCACCCGCTCGGGCTACCGATCCCCCACACCGCGATCATCCCGAACCGCAAGGACGACATCGGCCGCGGCCTCGGCACGTTCGTGCAGGGCAACTTCCTCTCCGGACCGGTGCTGGCCGAGAAGATCCGCTCGCTGCAGATCGCCGATCGCATCGCCGACCACCTGACCGACCCGGCCAACGCCGAGCGCCTCGCAGCGACGGCCGGCGACGCCATACGTGCCGTCGCCGAGGTCCTCCGGGACGAGGACGTCGCGCCCGCCGTCGAGGAGATGATCGATGCCCGCCTCCGCGCGCTCCCCGCGGCGCCGCTCGCCGCCCGCATGCTCGAAGCCGCGGTCGAGGACGGCCATCACCAGGTGCTGCTCGACACCCTGCTCAAGGGCACGGCCCGCATGGTGGACAAGAACCGCGACCTGCTGCGCCAGCGGCTCGACCGCGAGTCGCCCTGGTGGGTGCCCGACGCGGTCGACGACCGCATCTTCACCAAGCTCTACGACGGCATGCAGCGGTTCCTCGAGGACGTGGCGTCCGATCCCGATCATGAGGTTCGGGGCCACATCGACGAGCGGGCCCGGGCGCTGGTCGAGGAGCTGCGCGACTCACCCGAGATGGCGGCCCGCGGCGAGGAGATCAAGGCCCAGCTGCTCGAGAACCCGGCCCTGCGCACCTGGTCGGCGTCGCTCTGGACCGACCTCAAGGGCGCCATGGTCGACGCCAGCGCCGACCCCGATTCCGAGCTGCGGCGCCGCCTGGCCGACGGCATCGTCCGCTTCGGCGAGACGCTGCGGGCCGACCCCGAGCTGCGGGCCAAGATCGACCGCGGCATCGAGCGGGCCGTGATCTACCTGCTCGAGCAATACCGGGACGAGGTCGCCGACCTGATCTCGGGCACGGTCGCCCGCTGGGACGCCGAGGACGCCAGCCGGCGCATCGAGCTGCAGGTCGGCCGCGACCTGCAGTACATCCGCATCAACGGCACCGTCGTCGGCGGCCTCGCCGGCCTCGTGATCTTCACGATCAGCCGCCACCTCTTCTGACCACCGCAGCCCGAGTCGCTGGGAGGGAGCGCTCGGCATCGTCCCGTCGTATCCTCCCGACCGACGCCACCCGAGGGGACCTGATGCCCGACTTCCCGTACCAGGACCGGTATCCCGTGAACCGGACGCTGCCGCAGCACGGTCGCCCGCGCGACGAGGTGCTGGCCGAGATGGCGGAGATGGCCGCTGAGGAGGACGCGTTCTGGGAGACCGGCAAGTGCTCGGGGACCATGTACTGCGGCGACCACGACCACTACGCGTTCATGAACGACGCGTTCGGCCTCTACGCCCACGTGAACATCCTCCAACGCGACATGTGCCCCAGCGCCACCCGCTTCGAGGGCGAGATCATCGCGATGGCGCTCGACCTGTTCCACGCCGACGCCGTCACCGATGGCGAGCCAGCCGGGCTCGTGACCACCGGCGGCACCGGCAGCATCCTGCACGCGGTGCTCGCCATGCGGGAGAAGGCCGCGGCGGACCGCGGCGTGACCCACCCCAACTTCATCAAGCCCGAGACCGGCCACCCGGCGTTCGACAAGGCCTGCCACCTGTTCGGCGTGGAGCTGCGGCGCGCTCCCATCGACCCCGTCACCACCCAGGTCGACGTCGCCTGGGTCGACGCGCACATCGACGACCAGACCATCGGGATCATGGGCTCGGCCTGCAACTACGGCTACGGCACGATCGACCCCATCGCTGAGCTGAGCGAGGTGGCGCTGCGCCATGGCGTGGGCCTCCACGTCGACGGCTGCCTCGGCGGCTTCATCCTGCCGTTCGGCCAAGAGCTCGGGCTCGACATCCCGCTGTTCGACTTCCGGATCCCCGGCGTCACCAGCATCTCGGCGGACACGCACAAGTACGGCTACGCGTTCAAGGGCACCTCGACGCTGCTCTTCCGTGACAAGTCGTGGCGCAACGCGCAGTACTTCTTCCTGACCGACTGGACCGGCGGCAAGTACGGCTCACCGGGCATCGAGGGCTCGCGGTCGGGCGGCCTCGTCGCTGCCACGTGGGCCTCGATGGTGCAGCTCGGCCGGGACGGCTACCTGGGCTACGCGCGGGAGATCTTCGCCACGGCCGCGCAGATGCAGGACGCCGTGCGGTCGCACCCCGAGCTGCGGATCATGGGCACGCCGACGTTCCTGTTCAGCTTCACGTCCGACGACTTCGACGTGTACCACATCAACGACTTCATGCGGCCGAGAGGCTGGCGCTTCAACGGCCAGCAGTACCCGAACGGGCTGCACATGGCCGTCACCCGCCCGCAGACCCAGGCGGGCGTGGCCGAGGCCTTCGCCACCGACCTCGCCGAGGCCGTGGCCTACGCCAAGGACAAGGGCCACGAGCCGGCCGCCTCGGGGGCGATCTACGGCGGGGTGGCCGGGGGCATGACCGACGAGGCCGACGAGTTCATCCGCGCCGTGATGGCCGACATGTTCGACGCCCAGCAAGCAGTGCCGCCCAAGGGCACCTGAGCCGCCTACCGCCGCAGGCGTCGACGCAGCCGCAGGCGGACCGGGCGGGTCAGCTCTTCCACATGCCGAGGAGGGGGTGGCCGCCGAAGAGCTCGGTGGACGCCTTGCCCCCGGCGTCGGGCAGGTCCGGCCCGACGATCCCGTGCACGTTGCTGCGCTCGGCCACGGCCCAGATCGTGTACCACGACCACACGTTCCACATCTTCTTGGCGAACTCGCGGGTGAGGCCCTGGTAGATCTGGTTGCGCTTGGCCGGATCGGGTTCCGACCGGCCGTCGTCGAGCGCTTTGTCGATGATCGGGTCCTTGATGCGCCCGAAGTTCACCGGGCTGCTGCTGTACCACCACACGTACTGGGCGTCGGGCTCGCTGCCGCCGTGGTTGCGGAAAGTGACCGCCTGGTACTTACCGCCGATGGCGTCGTTGATGAGCTTGGCCTGCTCCTCGGCGTTGAGCTTCACGTTGACGCCGACCCGCTTGGCCCGCTCCTGGATGAGCTGGCCGACCTGGAGGGTGGCCGGGTCCGATGGCAGCGTGAGCGTCCAGTCGGGCGACTGGCCGTTGTGCGCGGCCTTGTAGTCGGCCACCAGCTTCTTGGCCTTGGCCACGTCGAACTGCGGGAACCCGGGGTTCTTCACGTAGCCCGGCGTGCCGGGAGCGAACGGTCCGTCGGCGAGCGGCGGGAAGCCGTCGTTGGCGATGCTGTTGAGGTCGGACCGCGAGGCGCCGATGGCCGCGGCGAGCCGCCCCTCGAAGGTGTTGAAGGGCGGCCGATCGGCGTTGAGCATCAGGTAGATGACCTCGGCGTTCTTGTCCGAGATCATCACGTTGATCTTGCCGGCGTCGTGCATCTTGGGCAGCCGCTCGACCTGGGTCTTCGAGCTGAACGTGTGCATGACGTCGATCTCGCCGGTCTCGAGGGCGTTGACCCGCACCTGCTCCTCGGGCATCGGCCGGAACTCGACCGCGTCGAGGTACGGGTAGGGCTTCCCGTCGGGCGCCATCCGCCAGTAGTGCGGCCAGCGCTTGACCTTGAGCACCTGGTTGGGCGTCCACGAGACGAACTGGAACGGGCCGGTCCCGATGGGCTTGCGGTCGCAGCTGACCTGATCGTCCAGCTGGGCCTGCGCCATGATCCCGAACCGGCCGCCGCCGAGGTAGCTGTCGAACGCGACCCACGGCTTGGTGGTCGTGACCTGCACGGTCAGCGGCCCGGTCACGCTGACCCCGGCGACGTTCTGGAACACGAACAACGCGAGCAACGGCTTGCGCTTCGGGTACTTGCCGCGCAGCGCATCGAGGTTGTTCTTCACCACGGTGGCGTCGAGCTTGGAGCCGTCGTGGAACAAGATCCCGGGCCGCAGCACGATGGTCCAGGTCTTGTAGTCGGAGCTGTGGGTGACCGACTTGGCGAGGTTGGGCACCACCTTGCCGTCGTTGTTGGTCGTGGTCAGCGTGTCGTACATCGAGCGGGCGACCTCGATGCCCGAGATGGCGAGCTGGGCCTCGGGGATGCAATAGCCCCCGTTCGTCTCGGCCTCGACCCCGTACACGAGCGTGCCGCCGCGCTTGGGCGGACCGGCCTGCGCGAGCCCGGTCTCGACCTCGTTGGCTTGGAGGCCAGACGGGGCGACCTGCGTCGTCTGCCCCGACTTCTTGCCGCCGCAGCCCACCGCCAGAAGGCTGAGGGCGACGCCGATGACGAGCGCATCCCGCGTGCGATGACGGATCCCCGTGAGCATCGGCAACTGTCCCCTCTTGCGTGCTTGATGTCCCCGGCGGGTCAACGTACCCCGATGCTCAGCGCCCGGTCAGCACGGGCGTCGACAGGGTTGGCCCGCGATGGGTGCGACGGACGTTCGAGCGTCAGTTCGACGGCTTCCACGCGATGCCCTGCCGGCCGACGATCTGGATCAGATCGTCCTGGGGCAGGTTCGCGTCGTAGAGGTGCAGGCCCCAGAGGGGTCCGAGCGTCTCCTTCAGCAGCGAGTCGACGGGGCGACGGTCCGTCGCCGAAGCCCGTGCGTAGGCGAGGACGGTGTGCCCGTTGACCCGCACGCAGCGGGCGGTCAACGTGCCCGGCAGCCCGATGTAGGGCTCCGGGCCGGCCGGAAGCCCCGTGACCGCCGCGATCAGCACGGCGCGGCGCGGCACGACCGTGTCGGCGAGCCCGTTGCCGCCGGCCAGGGCCACCGGGTCGACGCACAAGGACTGCTGGCCGGGAGCGGGGTCACGACCGAAGAGGGCCGCGAGTCCCGGCGGCGCGGCGGCGGGGAACGAGGAGAACGTGATCACGCACCCGGTCTGCGTGGCGGCCCGGCAGGCCGGAATGTGCTGGAAGGTGCCGCCGACGTCCTTGCCGATCGGGACGGCGACCGAGCCGCCCATGAGGATCGCGGACACCAGCCGCGAGCGGACTGCGGGCTTCGGGTCGATCTGCTCCGCGATCAGCTTGATGAGGAGGCTGGCGCCCTGCGAGTGGCCGATCAGCACGACGCCCCGGCCGTGATTCTGCTGCGCGAGGTAGGTGCGCCAGGCGTCGAGCACGTCGCCGTAGGCGAACGTGCGGCCGGCGCCGCCGAGACCGCCGGCGAAGATGCCCTTGAGCGTCACCTGGCGGTAGACGGGGGCGAACACCCGACAGACCGACGAGTAGCGCGCCACCTGGGCTCGCACGGTCGATCGCTCAGAGTCACCCATCTGCAGGTCGCTGTTGAGGCCGGGCTGCGGCGACACCGTCGGGTAGATGTAAAAGCAGTCGATCGGGCGGCTGGCGGGCGACGCCGGCTTGGCCGCCAGGTGCGTCGCGGTGCCGTCGGCGGCGACCACCACCTCGGCTTGGGGCCGGCAGTCGTCGGTCGGGAGGTCCGGGTGGCAGATCCAGTGCTGCGTGCCGTCATAGAGCTTGCTCTTGTAGGCGGCCTCGGCGCCCGAGCCGGCGGCCGGGGACGAGGTCGTGGAGCCGGTCGCCGCGGCGGACGTGGTCGCGCCGCCGCCGGCCTGCGTCGTCGACGAGGGACTGCTCGTGGCCGATCCGCCGGCGCTGCCGTGACCGCTCGAGGAGCACGCCGCGGTTCCGAGGACGAAGGCGAACGTTGCGAGGACGACCGTTGCTCGACGCATGGCGCCATCATGCTCACTGCGAGCCGGCGCCACCGCTTCGGCCGACGCCCCTCAGCGGTTCGGGAGCCGGACCACCGAGGTGAAGAAGTCGTCGACCCGCCGCACCACGTCGACGAACTGGTCGAAGTCGACGGGCTTGGTGATGTACGCGTTGGCGTGGAGCTCGTAGCTGCGCAGGACGTCCTCTTCCGACTGCGAGGTGGTGAGCACCACGACCGGGATGCGCCGCAGGTCGGGGTCGGCCTTGATCTCGGCCAGCACCTGGCGCCCGTCGACGCGCGGGAGGTTGAGGTCGAGGAGCACGAGCCCCGGGCGGGCCGCGTCGGCGTAGGGCGCTTCTCGCCGCAGGAAGTGCAGCGCCGCTTCGCCGTCGGAGACAACGTGGAGGGCGCTGATCATCGCGCTGCCGGCCAGGGCCTCACGGGTCATGAGCACGTCGCCCGGGTCGTCCTCGACCAGCAGGATCTCGATCTGGTGACCGGTCATCATCGGGGGCTGGGTCCTTCCAGAGCGACCCCGTCGGGCAGCGCCACCCGGACGACGGTACCCCGGGGGCGGTTGGGCTCGATCCAGATCCGTCCGCCGTGGAACTCGACGACCTTGCGGCAGAGCGCGAGCCCGATCCCGGTGCCCTCGTAGCGATCGCGGGCATGGAGGCGCTGGAAGATCACGAACACCTGCTCGGCGTACTTCGGGTCGATGCCGATGCCGTCGTCGGCGACCGCCAGGTGCACGGCGCCGTCGTGGTGCGCCGCGGTGACCTCGACCCGCGGCGCGTCGCCGTCGCGGAACTTGACCGCGTTGCCGAGCAGGTTCTGGAACAGGGTCGCCAGCAGGACCGGGTCGCCGTTGACGGTCGGCAGGTCGCCCACCTCGATGATGGCCCCCGACTCCTCGATGGCCTGGCCAAGGCTGCGCTGCGCCTGCTCGACCACCCGGTCGAGCGCCACGGGCTCGAAGCGCTCGGTCGTGCGCCCGACGCGCGAGAACGCGAGCAGGTCATTGATCAGCTGCTGCATCCGGTTGGCGCCGCCGACCGCGAAGGCGATGAACTCGTCGGCCCGCTCGTCCAGCTGTCCCTCGTAGCGTCGCTGGAGGAGCTGGCAGAACCCGCTGATCTTGCGGAGCGGCTCCTGCAGGTCGTGCGACGCCACGTAGGCGAAGTGCTCGAGCTCCTCGTTCGAGCGCTGCAGCTCGGCCGCCTGGTCCTGGAGCAAGGCGCGGCTGGCCTCGACCTCGTCGAGCTCGACGAGGATCCGCCGGCGCATCGCCTCCACGTCCTCGGCCAGGCCGATCATCTCGGGCGGCCCGACCCCGTCGACTGGGTGGGCGAGATCGCCTTCGGCCACCGCCCGGGCCTCGGTGCCGAGCCGGTGCAGTGGATCGAGGATCCACCTGCGCAGCGCCCCCCACACGCCCACGAGCGATGCCGCGACCATCAGGGACGCGATGCTCGCGGCGGCGATCAGCCGGTAGGTCGCCTTGTTGAGCTCGTGGCGCGCCACCTGCCGCTGCTGGTCGAACGCTTGGGCGAGCCCGCTCCACTGCTGGCGGACGGGCGCGAACAGCGCCCGGCTGCGCAGCAAGTCGGCCTCCGAGCCTCGGCGGGCACCCGTCCGGGCCACGGCCGCGATCGCTGGCCCCGCCGCGTCGCGCCGCCAGCGCGCCATCGATGCCTCCAGCTGCGCGACCAGGCCCCGCAAGCCCGCCTCGTCGCGTAGGAGGGGACGGAGGCGGACGAGCGCGGCGTCGGCGGCACGCCGGCCCTGTTCGTCGGGGGCGAGGAAGGTGCGGTCGCCGCTCAGGACGTAGCCGCGGACGCCCGACTCCTGGTCGGTGAGCGCAGCCCGCCAGTCCCGCGCCACCAGGGCGGCCGGGTCGAGCCGATCAGCGAGCCGCGACCGGGCGGAGAGCAGGTCCATGAACGTCAGCGCGACGAACGCGATCCCCGCTACGCCGAGCGCCGCGACCACCACGAGGACGGCGCGCACGCGCCAGCGGAGGTCCCTACGCGCCCAGGGCACCGGCGTCCCGGCACAGGAGCCCGACCACCGCCAGGTCGTCGGCGTGGCCCGAGTCGGTGTGCGGCCGGCGCACGGCGTCGAGCAGCGCTTCGAGCGCTCGCTCGTCGGTCGGCTCAGGCGCCTGCGCGACCAGCTCGACCAGCCCCTCGATGCCCAGCCGCTCACCGCTCTCCAGCCGGGGTTCGATCAGGCCGTCGGTGTAGGCGAGCAGCCCCCACGTCGGCGGCAGCGCGAACGACGCGGTCGGCCAGCCCCGGTCGGTCGTCACGCCGAGCGGCGCCCCGCGGTGCCCACCCGGGAGCAGTCGCGGCGCCGCGCCGAGCACGAGGGGGGGCGGGTGACCGGCGATGCGCGACTCGACCGTGCGCCGATCGGGGGCGATCGTGAGGTCGCAGACGGTGCAGAACAGCGAGGTCTGGCGCTCGACGAGCAGCAGCGAGTCGAGCGCAGGGAGCACGTCCTCGTCGGGCATGCCGGTGAGCACCAGGGTGCGCCACGCGATGCGGAGGCTGACCCCGAGCGCGGCCTCGTCGGGCCCATGGCCGCAGACGTCGCCCACGACCAGCCGGACGCTGCCGTCGGGCCGCTCGACGGTGTCGAAGAAGTCGCCACCGAGCACGCCCGCGTCCGCACCGGCTTGGTAGCGGCTCTGCCAGATCAACCGCGGGTCGCGCAGCAGCGGCCGGGGCAGCAGGCCGCGCTCGAGGCGCACGTTCTCGGATCGGAGCAGCTCGGCCCGCAGCAGGCGCCGCTGGGTGACCTGGGCCCGCTTGCGCTCGATGGCGTAGCCGATCGAACGGGTGAGCGCGGGGCCGTCGGCGTCGCCCTTCACGAGGTAGTCGGCGGCGCCCGCGGCGACCGCGTGCAGCCCGACGTCGCCGCCACGCAGCCCGGTGAGCACCACGACCGGCACGTCGTCGGTCAGCGCCAAGACCCGGTCGAGCGCCTCGAGGCCGACGACGCCGGGCAAGCCGAGGTCGAGCAGGACGCAGTGGGGACCGAACGCCATGGCCGACGGCAGGTCGTCGAGGCTGCGGACCCATTCGACCAGCGGGCTGTCGGCGGCATCGGCCAGGGACTCCCAGACGAGCCGCGCGTCCGCCGGGTCGTCCTCGATCAGCAGGACGCGGGTGGTTTGGCCGGCCGGCGTGGTCGGGCCCGCGTCGCGGGGGCGCTCGTGTGACTGGGGGTCCCTCAGCGAGGTCATCGCGCACACTCTTCCGTTCGCGGCACGCGACATCCTGCCCTAGATGGGTGACATGGCTGCATGTGCGGGCGCAAAAGTCGCCCGTTGGCATGACGGCTGGAATGATCCTGCCGGTGGACGTCAGCGATCTGATCCGGGCTCATGCGGCCGAGCTGGCACCGGCGGAGCGGCGGGTCGCGGACGCCGTGCTGGCCGATCCGCAGCTCGTCGCCTTTGGGACGGTGGCCGAGCTGGCCGGTCGGGCCGAGACCAGCGGCGCAACCGTGGTGCGGCTGGCCACGCGGCTGGGCCTGCACGGCTACGCCGACCTGCAGGGACGCGTCCGCGCCGATCTGACGCACGACCTCCGCCAGGCCACGGCGCGGATCCGCCAACCGGCGCCGGCCGACCTGCCGGGCCGCACGGCCGCGGCCGCGGCCGATGCCGTCGAGGCCACCCTCGGCCGGGTCGACCGGGCCAGCTTCGGCGCGGCGGTCGCGCTCCTGTCGGCCCGCTCGCACCAGGTGTTCGTCGCCGTCTCGGAGGCCTCGACCGGCATCGGGCTGCAGGTCGCGGTCGAGCTCGGGATGCTGCGGCCCGGCGTCGTGCGCGTGCTCGGCAACCCGGTGGCGGTGTTCCGCACGCTCGCCGACCTGCGGCCCGGCGACGCGTTGCTCGTGCTCGACCTGCCCCGCTACGACCGTTGGCTGCTGGAGGTCGTCGACCACGCCGTCGACCGTGGCGCGCGGCTCATCGCGCTGACCGACTCGGGGCTCGCGCCGGTGGCGGCCCGCGCCGACCTGGCGTTCACGGTCGCCGGCGGCGGCACCGGCCCCTTCGACTCGCACGTCGCCGCCCTGGCGCTGCTCGAAGCGCTGGTCGCGGGCGTGGCGGCCAAGCTCAGGGGACCGGCGGCGCAGCAGCTCGACCGCATCGAGTCGGCGTGGGACGCCGGCGGGGTGCTCGACGACGGCTGACCACCCGCCGCCGCTCCGGGTCAGCGGTGCGCGGCCACGATCTCGGCCACGCCAGCCGCGAAGCGCTCGACGTCGGCCTCGGTCGTGTCGAAGCTGCACATCCAGCGCACGACGCTCTGCTCCTGGTCCCAGACCCAGAAGAACGACCAGTCGGCGAGCGGCGCGAGCGCGGCCGCCGGGACCCGCGCGAACACGGCGTTGACCTGCGGTGGGTGCAGCAGCTCGACCCCATCGATGGGCGCGATCCGCTCGGCCAGGAGGGCGGCCATCGCGTTGGCGTGGCGGGCGTTGCGCAGCCAGAGGTCGTCGCTGAGCAGGGCCTCGAACTGCGCCGCGACGAAGCGCATCTTCGACGGGAGCTGGGCCGCCTGCTTGCGCACGAAGTGGGCGTTCACGCCGAGCGCGGGATCGACGAACACCACGGCCTCGCCGTACATGAGCCCGTTCTTGGTGCCCCCGAACGTCAGCACGTCGACGCCGGGGTCGACGATCACGCGACGCAGATCCTCGTCGAGCGCCGCGACTGCGTTGCCGATCCGCGCCCCGTCGACGTGCAGCAGCAGGCTGTTCGCGTGGGCGACGTCGGCCAGGGCTGCGATCTCCGCCGGGGAGTAGAGCGTCCCCATCTCCGTCGATTGCGTGATCGACACGACCCGGGGCTGCACGTGGTGCTCGTCGCCAACGCCGTGCAGCTCGCGCTCGACCTGTTCGGGCCGCAGCTTGCCGTCCTCGGTCGGCACGTCGATCAGCTTGCAGCCCGTGAAGCGCTCGGGTGCGCCGCACTCGTCGACCGCGATGTGCGCCGACGCGGGGCAGATCACGGCCTGCCACGGCGCCAGCAGGCACTGCAGCCCCACGACGTTCGCCCCCGTGCCGCCCCACGTGAACACCACCTCGGCATCCACGCCGAGCAGATCGCGGAACTGTGCCGTGGCGCGCGCCGTCCACGCGTCGGCGCCGTAGGCGAGCGCATGGCCCTGGTTCGCCGCGACCAGCGCCTCGAGCACGGCGGGGTGGACCCCGGCGGCATTGTCGCTGGCGAACAGCGTGTGCGGAGCTTCGGGCGCCATCGGCGCGCACCCTAGCGGAGCCCCGGCCGCGGCCGACCCGCCGCGTCACCCGGTCGCGGGCGCTCGGGAGCGGCACAGTTGTTTCGTCGTCATCCTTCGCTCGAAATGCTTGTACCATCGAGGACATGGCCACCGACACCCTCCCCCGCGTCGCCTCGGCCCAGGTCACCGGCCTCCTCGCCCTCGCCGGACCGTTGGGCCTTGAGGTCGCGTTCGGCCCCGCGCCGGCCGACACCCACGCTCGTGCGCTGCTCGTGGTGCTCGGCGCCGGCCTGGGCGGTGCCGCCGCGCTGGGGCCCGCCGACGCCGCCCGGCTGAGCGCG
>JAODBM010000115.1 GCA_025463985.1 Acidimicrobiales bacterium | reverse complement strand
CGCGGCGGTCGCCACCGAGCTGCCGGGCGGCTGGCGCGTGGCCCGCACCGCCGGTCGGCTGCGCGTCGAGCCCGGCGTCCGGCCTTGACGGCGCGGTCGACTGGGCATGGCAGGATGCCGGGTCATGGACGAGGGCACCCGCCACCTGTTCGACGACCCGCTGATCGGCGACGTGATCGTGTCCGAGGCGCGGTTGAAGGCTCGGATCAGCGAGCTGGGTGCCCAGATCACCGCTGATTATGCGGGGCGGGCACCCCTGTTGGTGGGGGTGCTGAAGGGCGCGTTCATGTTCATGGCCGACCTGGCCCGCGAGATCGCGCTGCCCGTGGAGTTCGACTTCATGGCGGTCTCGTCGTACGGCAGCGCGACCAAGTCGAGCGGCGTCGTGCGCATCGTCAAGGACCTCGACCTCGACCTCTCGGGCCGCGACGTGCTGCTGGTCGAGGACATCATCGACAGCGGCCTGACGCTGGCGTACCTCCGCAAGAACCTCCTGGCCCGCCACCCGGCCAGCGTCGAGGTGTGCGCGCTGCTGCTGCGCGAGGGGCTCCAGAAGCACGACCCGGACCTGCGCTACGTCGGCTTCAGCATCCCGCCGGACTTCGTGATCGGCTACGGCCTGGACGTGGCCGAGCGGTATCGCAACCTCCCGTACATCGCGTCCTACAAGGGAACGTGACCGCACCACGCGGTGCCGAGGGCGGCCACCTGTCGTGCGAACAACTACCGTCGCGCGCCATGCACGTGCGACGGGTCCTCGGGGTCGGAGCGAGCGCGCTCATGGTGCTCATGGTGGTCACGGCGTGCAGCAGCGGAGGCAAGAGCGCCCCGACGACGCCCGCCCGCCCGGTGCTCAACTTCGCGCTCGGCAAGGAGAACACCGACCCGCTGGGCGTGTGCCGCGTGTTCACCCCCGCCTCGATCAAGAAGCTCGTCGGCGGCGACCGCAAGTTCCGCGTCTATCCGCCGCAGAGCCTCGCCGGCCAGGGAGGCCCGAAGACCACGGGCGTCGTGTGCAGCTGGGACCGGTCGACGTCGCCCGATCAGGTGAGCCTGCGGATCATGGTCGTCGACTATGCGAAGGCGCAGTCCGGCCTCATCGACAGCTCGTGGAAGTCTCAGGTGAGCGGGTTGGGCACCACCAGCTCCGTCACCCTCGGCGACCAGGGGGTGAGTGCAAGCGCCAACGGCATCGCCACCGTCCTCGTGCGCAAGGGCTCGTTCCTGATCAGCGCCGTGAGCCAGGGCCGGGGCAACGGCACGCCCATCGCGGTCGGGCAGCTCACGTTCCTCGCCGGAGCCGCCATGCGGAAGGTCGCACCCTGAGCGCCGACGGCCCGGCCCAGCCGGCCGTCGACCTGCCCCGGATCGAGGCCGCCGTCCGCGAGATCCTCGCCGCCATCGGGGAGGACCCGAACCGCGATGGCCTCCTGCAAACCCCGTCGCGGGTGGCGCGCATGTACGCCGAGATCTGCTCGGGCCTCAGCGAGGACCCCTCGACCCACATCCGCACCGTCTTCGAGGCCGACCACGACGAGATGGTGATGGTGCGGGACATCCCGCTCTACTCGCTGTGCGAGCACCACCTCGCGCCGTTCATCGGCAAGGCCCACGTGGCCTACATCCCCAACGACGACGGCCGGGTGATCGGGCTCTCGAAGTTCGCGCGGCTCGTCGACGGCTACTCCAAGCGGCTGCAGGTGCAGGAGCGGCTGACGAGCCAGATCGCCGATGCGCTCGTGCATGGGCTCGATCCCAAGGGCGTGATGGTGGTGATCGAGGCCGAGCACCTCTGCATGTCGATGCGGGGCGTCAAGAAGGCCGGATCGACCACGGTCACGTCTGCCGTCCGCGGCTTGTTCCGCACCAACGTGGCCACCCGCGAGGAAGCGATGCGCTTCGTGCAGGGGCGCTAGCAGGGCCGATCGCCTCGGATCAGGATTTGACGGGCCCGGTAGCCTTGGCGACCGTGCTCCCGCTCGTGATGGGCGTCTTGAACGTCACGCCCGATTCCTTCTCCGATGGTGGTCGGTTCCTCGATCCCACTGTCGCGATCGAGCACGGGCGGCGTCTGGTGGCCGACGGCGCGGCGGTCGTGGACGTGGGCGGCGAGTCGAGCCGGCCCGGCGCCGAGCCCGTGGACGAGGCCGAGGAGCTGCGCCGCGTGGTCCCGGTCGTCGAAGCGCTGGCCCCCCACGTGCGGGTCTCGGTGGACACCTGCAAGGCCGCCGTGGCCCACGCGGCGATCGACGCCGGAGCCACGCTGCTCAACGACATCAGCGCCTCCCTCCACCAGGTCGCCGCCGACCGCCGGGTCGGATGGGTGGCCATGCACATGCAAGGCGAGCCGCGCACGATGCAGCGCTCGCCGTCCTACGACGACGTGGTCGCCGACGTGCGTCGCGAGCTGGTCGCCCGCGCCGAGGCCGGGCGGGCCGCCGGCGTCGAGGAGATCTGGGTCGATCCGGGCATCGGCTTCGGCAAGACCGCGGCCCACAACTGGGCGCTGCTCGCCCACCTCGACGAGCTCGTCGCCACCGGCTGGCCAGTGGTCGTAGGCACCAGCCGCAAGGGGTTCCTCGCGCACACGCTCGCCGCGTCCGACGGCCTGACCGCTCCGGTCTCCGCCGACGATCGCCTCGAGGGCTCGGTCGCCACCGCGACCTGGGCCCTGGCGCAGGGCGCACGCATGGTGCGCGTCCACGACGTGGCCGCCACCGCGAGTGCGGCCCGGCTGGTCGCACCGTGAACGTTCGACGGCGCCCGGCGCGCCCCGTGAACCTGGAGGTTCACCCATGGCGGTGAAGGGCAAATGGGCCCAGGGCATCGAGCCCCGCAACTTCTGCTGGGTCATCAAGGACAAGCTCGCCGTGTGCGAGCGGCCGGGTGGCTATGGCGCCAACCATCGGCGCGTGCGGCGGCAAGAGGAGATCATCTGGATCCGCGAGCAGGGCTTCACGAGCGTCGTCTCGGTCATCCCTTCGCCCCACAACCTCCACAACTACGACGAGCTCGGCGTGGCCTGGCTCCACCGGCCGTTCGCGCCCCACGACGACGCCCGCTCGGTGCTGGGCCAGCTCTATCCCGAGCTGCGCGGCCTGCTGGCCGCCGAGGGCAAGCTGCTCGTGCACGGCGAAGAGCTCGGCGACCGCATCTCCGGGCTGGTCGCCGGCTACCTGGTGTGGACGGGCATGGTGCCGAGCGGACCGCAGGCCACCTCGCTGACCGAGCGGCTGGTGCACCGGCAGATGGGCCCGATCGGGCGCGAGATCGTCTCGCTCGCCCTCGACCTCCCGCGCGCGGACGCGTAGGCGCGGTGGCCGACCAGATCCAGCTGCGGGGCCTGCGGGCCTCGGGCATCTGTGGCGCGCTGCCCGAGGAGCGCGAGCGGCGCCAGCCGCTGGAGGTCGACCTCGACGTGACCGCAGACCTCGCCCTCGCCGGTCGGTCGGACGAGCTCGCCGACACGGTCGACTACGGCGCGCTGTGCGCGGTCGTGGAGGCGGTCGTGGCGGGTGAGCAGTTCACGTTGCTCGAACGGCTCGCCGACCGGCTGGTCGAGGTGGTGCTCGAGGTCGACCCGCGCATCAGCGGGGTCGTCGTCGCTGTGCGCAAGCTGCGGCCGCCGGTGCCGCAGCAGCTCGATACCTCCGGGGTCCGCATCGAGCGGACGCGGCGGTGACGCGCGCCTTCCTCGGGCTGGGCTCGAACCTCGGCGACCGTCGCCGCCTCCTGCGCGACGCGATCCAGGCCCTCGGCGATCGGGTGGTCGCCACGTCCAGCGTCTACGAGACCGAGCCGGTGGGCGGTCCGGCCCAGGAGGCGTTCCTCAACCTCGTGGTGGAGATCGACACCGACCTCACCCCCCAGCAGCTGCTCGGGATCTGCCACCGGCTCGAGTCGGCGGCCGAGCGGGTGCGGGCCGAGCGCTGGGGCCCGAGGACGCTCGACGTCGACATCCTGTGGATCGACGGCATCGAGGTCCACGAGCCAGACCTCGTGATCCCCCACCCCCGGCTGTTCCAGCGGCGGTTCGTGGTCGCGCCGCTCGCCGAGCTCGCGCCCGAGCTGGTCCCCGCCGACTGGAACGACCGCGCCGAGGGCCAGGTCACTCGGCTCGGCCCGCTCTAGGTCGCCCAACCCCTGGATGTGGAGTAGAAGCGGTGGCTATCACGACCGCTTCCACTCCACATTCGCTGGTGCTTCGGGTGATCGGGCCTGGGCGGGCGGGCACGGCCCTGGCGCGGGCGCTGGAGGGCGTCGGCTGGGAGGTCGCTGGGGTTCTCGGTCGGCAGGATGACCCGGCCGGCGCGGCTGCTGGTGTCGACCTGCTCGTGATCGCCACGCAGGACGGCGCGGTGGCCGAGGTGGCGGGCCGGGTCGCTCCAGTCGAGTCCACCGTCGTCGCCCACCTGGCCGGGTCGCTCGGCCTCGATGCGCTGGCGCCGCACCCGCGCCGCGCCGGGCTGCACCCGCTCGTCGCGTTGACCGACGGCGCGGTCGGGGCGGAGCGCTTGGCCGCGGGCGCCTGGTTCGCCGTGGCGGGCGACCCGCTCGCCCAGGACGTGGTCCGCGCGCTGGGAGGTCGCTGGTTCGAGATCGCCGACGCCGACCGGGCCGCATACCACGCCGCCGCGTGCATGGCCTCGAACCACCTCGTCGCCCTGCTCGGTCAGGTCGAGCGGGTGATCGCCGACATCGGCGTGCCGCTGGCCGCCGAGCTCGACCTCGTCCGGGCCACCATCGACAACGTCGCCCGCCTCGGCCCGGCCGGCGCGCTGACCGGCCCGGTGGCGCGGGGCGACTGGTCGACGGTCGCTCGTCACCTCGACGCCCTCGACCTCAGCGAGCGACCCGCCTACCTGGCCCTCGCCGCGGCCGCCCGCCGGCTGGTCGACGGCGGCGGGCTGCCCGGCCACCTGGTCGAGCGCTCGCTGGGCCAGGCCGAGCCCTCGTGATGCAGACCCACACCACGATCGCAAGCCTGCGCTCCACGCTCGATCGCGCTCGCGCCGGCGGCGCCCGGGTCGGCCTCGTGCCGACGATGGGGTTCCTCCACGCCGGACACGTGTCGCTGCTCGAACGGGCCGTGGCCGACAACGACGTCGCCGCCGCCACGCTCTTCGTGAACCCGCTCCAGTTCGGCGCCGGCGAGGACCTCGCCGCCTACCCGCGCGACCTCCCGCGCGACGCCGCGCTGGTCGCCGCCGCCGGCGTCGACCACCTGTTCACGCCGACGGTCGAGGAGATGTATCCGACGCCGGTGCTCACCTCGGTCTCGGTCGCAGGGATCACGGAGCGCTTCGAGGGCGCCTCGCGGCCGACACACTTCGCTGGCGTCGCCACCGTGGTCGCCAAGCTGTTCGCGATCGCCGGACCATGTCGCGCCTACTTCGGCGAGAAGGACTTCCAGCAGGTCGCCGTGGTCCGGCGGATGGCGGCCGACCTCTCGCTGCCGGTCGAGGTGGTCGCGTGCCCCACCGTGCGCGAGCCGGACGGCCTCGCGCTGTCGAGCCGGAACGTGTACCTCACGGCCGAGGAGCGCGCCGCGGCGCCCGTCCTCCACCGGGCGCTCAGCGCCGGCGCTGCGGCGGTGACCGCGGGCGAGCGGTCCGCGTCCGTCGTCCGCGACCTCATGCGGGACCTGATCGCCGCCGAACCGCTCGCCCAGCTCGACTACGTCGACGTGGTCGACGCCGCCACGCTGGCGCCGGTCGAACCCCTGGTAGGAGCGTTGCGGCTGCTGGCAGCGGCCCGGTTCGGCAAGGCCAGGTTGCTCGACAACCTCGGTGTGCTGGCAGAATGAGGGTGGAACCGCCCAGGGGGTGACCGGTCTGCCGGCGCCCACCGTGAAAGCGAGAGCGCATGCGCCGACGGATGATGAAGTCCAAGATCCACCGCGCCACGGTCACGGACGCGAACCTCCACTACGTGGGTTCGGTCACGATCGATCGTGACCTCATGGACGCGGCCGACCTCCTCGAGTACGAGCAGGTCGCCGTGGTCGACATCGACAACGGGGCCCGGCTCGAGACCTACGTGATCGCCGGCGAGCCCGGCGCCGGCGACATCTGCCTCAACGGCGCCGCCGCCCGACTCGTCGCGCCCGGCGACAAGGTGATCATCATCAGCTACGCGGAGTACGACCAGGCCGAGCTCGAGCACTACGTCCCCCAGGTCGTGCACGTCGACAGCGCGAACGAGATCGTCGACGAGGACACCGCCGCCGCGCTCGCCGCGCTCGACCAGCCGGCACCCCGTCGCTACATCGAGGTCGCGGGCAAGCGCTGAGTCTGGTGCGGCCCGTGCCGCGCTAGACACCAGCCATGACCGGTGACGCGCTCGACCTCCTCGTGCTGGGTTCGGGCGTCGCCGGCCTCTCCGCCGCCGTGCACGGCGCCGACACCCACCGCATGCGGGTCGGGGTGCTCACCAAGGGCGAGCTGCCGCAGTCGACCACCCGCTGGGCACAAGGGGGCGTGGCCGCCGTCCTCCACGGCGACCCCGACTCCACCGACCTCCACCTGGCCGACACGCTGGCCGCGGGCGCGGGCCTCTGCGACGCGGACGCGGTGCGGGTGCTCGTCGACGAGGGCCCGCTGCGGGTCAACGAGCTGATCACGCTCGGTGCCATGTTCGACCGAGATGCGAAGGGCGAGCTCGAGCTCGCGCGGGAGGGCGGCCACACGCTGGCCCGGATCGTGCACGCGGGCGGCTCGGCCACGGGAGTCGAGGTCGAGCGGGCGCTCGTGGAGGCGGTGCAGGCCACCATGGCCGCGATCTACGAGCATGCGTTCGCCCTGGACCTCCTCGTCGAGGCCGGGCGCTGCGTGGGGGTCGTGGCCCTGTTCCCCGACGGCTCGACCCGAGAGGTGCGGGCCACCAACGTCCTCGTGACCACGGGCGGGGCCGGCCAGCTGTTCGCGGTCACGACGAACCCGCTGGAGGCGACCGGCGACGGGATCGCGATGGCGCTGCGGGCCGGCGTGGCGGTGGCGGACCTCGAGTTCGTGCAGTTCCACCCCACGGCCCTCAGCATCGAGGCCATGCCCCGCCCGCTGCTCACCGAGGCCTTGCGCGGCCACGGCGCGCTGCTGCGCGACAGCAAGGGCGAGCGGTTCGTGGACGAGCTGCAGCCCCGGGACGTCGTGAGCCGGGCCGAGACCCGCCGCATGCACGAGCTCGGCGATGACCACGTGTTCCTCGACGCCACCGGGCTCGACCACTTCGACCGGCGGTTCCCGAACATCGCGGCGGCCCTGGCCGGCGCCGGCCTCGACCCGGCAAAGGACTGGCTGCCGGTGGCGCCGGCGGCCCACTACACGTGCGGCGGCATCGTGACCGACCTGCGGGGCGCCACCACGCTGCCCGGGCTGTGGGCCGCGGGCGAGGTGTCCTGCTCGGGGGTCCACGGCGCCAACCGGCTCGCCTCCAACTCGCTGCTCGAGGGCATGGTGTTCGGCCCGCGCGCGGTCGAGGCCATCGAGGCCGGAGTGTCGGGGCCGGCGACCACCGGCGCGATGCGGGCCGTGCTCGGGGCCGACGCGGACGAACCACGGCGGGTGTCCGACGACGTGATCGGCGGTCGTTTCCTGACGCTCGAGGCGCCGCCACCGCAGGCCGGACCGAGCCGCGACCCCGCATCGGTGCGGGCCGAGCTGCAGCGGGCCATGACCCATGACGCGGGCGTGCTGCGCGATGCCGGCACGCTGCGCCTGGCCGCGCAGGCCGCCGACGCGGCGTGGACGTCGAGCGCGGGGTCCACCGTCGCCCACCACGAGGTTCGGAACCTCGCGACGGTCGGCCGCGCGCTGGCCCGGGCCGCCAGCACCCGGGCCGAGAGCCGGGGCGCCCACACGCGTGCCGACTTCCCCGCCGCCGACCCCGATCTCGCGGTCCGCCTCGTCGTCGTGTGAGTCAGCCGCCCTGCCCCCGGTGCGGCCGTCGCTAGCGTGTGCGCCATTCGACCAGATCCTGACGTGGAGTCTTTGATGAGCGATACGAGCGGTCACGCACCGAACTGGTACCCCGACCCGATGGGCCGTCACGAGTACCGCTGGTTCGACGGCAACGTGTGGACCGATCAGGTCTCGTCGCACGGCAAGCAGAGCACCGACCCCCTGAACGTCCCGGCGCACGTGCCCACCCGCGACGTCGCCGCCGACAAGATCGCCAAGGATCTCGCCGCCAAGAACATCCCGGTGGGTGCCACGCAGGGCGGCGGGACGATCTTCAGCGAGCCGGTGCTCGTCGTGAACCAGAAGGCGAAGATCATCGAGGTCAACAACGAGTACGCGATCTCCGACCAGCACGGCAACCAGATCGGCGCGGTGCGTGAGGTCGGGCAGAGCGCGGCGAAGAAGGTGATCCGCGTGCTCACCTCCTACGACCAGTACATGACCCACAAGCTGCAGGTCGTCGACATGGGCGGACAGGTGCTGCTGCAGCTGACGCGGCCCGCCAAGGTCATGAAGTCCAAGGTGATCGTGCAGGACGGGCAGGGCACCGAGGTCGGCCAGATCCTGCAGGACAACGTGTTCGGCAAGATCCACTTCACGCTGACCGCCGGCGGCCACACGTACGGCTCGATCAACGCCGAGAACTGGCGAGCCTGGAACTTCAACATCCAGGACCACACCGGCACCGAGATCGCCCGCATCACCAAGACGTTCGCCGGCCTGGCGCGGGCCATGTTCACGACGGCCGACAACTACGCGGTGGAGATCCACCGGCCGCTCGAGGATCCGCTGCGCAGCCTGGTCGTGGCCGCCGCCGTCAGCGTCGACACCGCGCTCAAGCAGGACGCCAAGGGGCTCGGGTAGCGCCGGTGGCGGACTCAGGTTCGGGCGCAGGCTCGACCTCCGGCACCGCGACCGATCGCGAAGCTGCGGCCGAGCGGCGGCAGACGGTGCGCACGCTGCTGCGCGCCGGCGAGGTGCGGGGCCCGCGCGACCTGCGCCGGAGGCTCGGCGAGCGGGGCTACGTCGTCGACGACGAGGAGCTGCGGGGCGACCTTCAGGCGGTCGGCGCAGTGCGGGTGGACGGTCCCGCCGGGCCCCGGCTGGGGTTGGCGGACTGGTCGCGCGCCGGCGACGAGCGGCCCGACGATCCGGCTCCGGGGTCGGCGGCGGGCGTCGTCGCCGCGGTGCGGGCCGACCCGGACTGGCCGCTGCAGGTGGTCGTGGTTGCCGTGGCCGCCGTGTTCGTGCTGGTCGGATTCCTCGGCTGGCTGATCGGCGGCTCGAGCGGTTCCGGCGGTTCGACCACCGACCTGCGACAGCCGGGGGCCACCGCACCACCGGCGCCCTGATCGCATCGGGCCCTCAGCGTCGCGTCAGCCGGGAGCCACCGCGCCACCGGGGCCGCCGCCCCGCCGAGCCGCCGCCC
>JAODBM010000052.1 GCA_025463985.1 Acidimicrobiales bacterium | reverse complement strand
GCGCCCGCACGATCGCCGGACGGCTGGCCGCGGCCCTCGGCACGCCCCTCGCCACGCCCGACGGCGGCCTCACCCACCGCTTCCCGACGCCGGCGCAGCTTGCGGACGCCGACCCCGACCTGTTCCCGATGCCGCGCGGCCGCGCTCGCGCGCTCCAAGCCCTCGCCGCCGCGCTGGCCGACGGCAAGCTCGTGCTCGACCCCGGTGCGAATCGCGGCGAGGTGTGCGCCGCCCTGGTCGAGCTCCCCGGCATCGGGCCGTGGACGGCCGCCTACGTCGCCCTCCGCGCCCTCCGCGACCCCGACGCGTTCATGCCCACGGACCTCGGCGTGCGCCACGCGCTCGAGCGCCTCGGCCAGCCGGGCGATCCGCGCGCCGCCGAGGCCCTGTCGCAGCGCTGGCGACCGTGGCGCTCCTACGCCCTCCACCACCTTTGGTCCGCGCCGACCTGATCCGCGCGCCCGCCACCCCGTACTGGGTGGTCTCCGCGTCGCCGGGACGACCGCAACCCCGCCCACTTCGGGGGAGGGCCTCGGCCGGGAATCAGCCGCCGTCGCCGGGACGACGGCAACCCCGCCCACTTCGGGGGAGGGCCTCGGCCGGGAATCAGCCGCCGTCGCCGGGACGCCGGCAACCCCGCCCACTTCGGGGGAGGGCCTCGGCCGGGAATCAGCCGCCGTCGCCGGGCGGGGGCTCGGCGGCCCAGCGGTTGGCGGTGAGGCGGAACGAAGGCGTGTCGTCGAGCGATCGCATGGCCTCGAACGTGCGCTCGTAGCCCGTGTGCGCGATGCGCCAGCCGTCGCCGGTGCGCACATAGCGGTCCTCGTAGAACGCCGCGCCGGTGAGCATGAGCCGGTGCGTCGTCATGATCACCGTGTCCTCCAGGTGCCAGGTGCCGACGGCCGTCGCGCCGTCCGCCGAGACGTCGATCTCGGGGTGGTGGCAGTGGTGGACGGTGATCATGTCGGTGCCGAGGTTGCCCCGCATGAAGTCCACGACCTCGTCGCGTCCGGTGAACGTCAGCCGGTCGCCGTACTGCGCGGTCGCGTCGGCGACGAACACCGCGGCCAGCTCGTCCCAGCGCTTCAGGTCGAGGCAGCGCAGGTAGCGGTACTTGAGCCGCTTGATCTCTTCGATGGCGACCAGGTCCACGGGTACCCCTCCGGCGTCGGACGTCGGCGCCATCCTGGCGCGGCCCGCCCGGCGCGAGCCGGACCTCAGGGCATCGTGGTGAGGCCGAGCCGGTTCGCGGTCCAGGGCAGCGCGTCCTCGAAGCAGCGGTTCCACACGCGCCAGCGGTGGCCGCCGGGCACGAGGTCGAGCACCGTGGGGAACCCGTGCTGCTTCGCACGCGCCGCGAGGTCGCGGTTGACCCTGGTGACCTTGCCGTCGCTCTTGCCCACGCCGAACCACAGGGCCACGCGCTCGGGGCGCCGGAACGACGTGAGCAGGTGGCCCGGGTCGTGCGCGGCGAACTGTTGCAGCCGATGTGCGAGCGTGCCCTTGTAGGGGCCGAGCCGATCGCCGTGGCGGGTGGGGGTGCGCTCGCCGGAGAAGTCGAGGGCGGTGGCGAACCGGTCGGGGTGGCGCAGGGCGAGGTGGAGCGCGCAGGTGCCGCCGGCCGAGGCGCCGGCCACGGCCCAGCGCTGAGCGCCGGACGCGGAGCCGACGTGCTGGACCACCCAGGCGGGAACGTCGTCGACCAGGTACGTCTCGGCGCGGCCCCCGGCGCCGTCGACGCACTCGGAGTCGGCGAAGAAGCTGCCGTTGGGATCGGGCATCACGAGGATCGGCGCCAGGCCATGGTGCTTGGCCGCGAAGCGATCGCTGATGAGGTCGGCCTCGGCGGAGCGAGTCCAGTCGTAGGTCGAGCCCGGCGTGCCCGGGAGCATCATCAGCACCGGCAGGACGGGGCGAGGCTGCCGGAACCAAGCCGGCGGCAGGTACACCTGCGCCGGTCGAGCGTGGAAGTGCGACGTGGTGCCCGGGATCGTGACTAGCACGACCATGCCCTTGGGCCGCAGCCCCTGGTTCGGGTCGATCTTCGCCCGCGCCGCCGTGTGCACGGCGGTCTTCCACGTGGCCTCGTCGTGGGCGCGGCGCCCGAAGAGCGAGTCGAGCGTGGGGAGGTAGCCGTAGTGCTGGTTGACGCCGGCGGCGACGGTCGTGAGCGCCGTCGCCACCACGATGACGAGCGTGAGGGCACCCAACGCCCGGCGGCGACGCCACGCGCGCTGGGCGGCCACGACCGCGAGCCCGGTGAGCAGCCCGAGCACGACCATCACCCAGGGGCGGAGCAGACTGATGCGCGCGGGGTCGAGAAGCGACAGTCGCGCCACCATCCACTCGTCCATCGGCCCGATCCCTCTGGGTGCTGCGGCCCCCGCCTGAGTCTCGGGGACAATCGTGCCCACCCGCCAGGTCTCGCAATGGTAAGGCACGGTTCAGGCCCCAGTCACACGATCGCCCCAGTTCTGCCTGTCGCCCGTTCCGGGGAGGGCTCCGCCGTGAGCGCGGCGAGCGACCCGATCGAAGCAGCCGTCGAGGCGGGCCTGCGCTACGTGTCCGATGAGCAGCCCGGGTTCCGGCGCCGCAAGCGGGGCACCGGCTTCAGCTACGTCGACGAGCGCGGCGAGCGCGTCACCAACCCCGACCACCGCGCTCGCATCGCGGCCCTGGCCATCCCGCCGGCCTGGACCGACGTGTGGATCTGCCCGCGGGCCGACGGCCACATCCAGGCGACGGGTCGCGACGCCCGCAACCGCAAGCAGTACCGCTACCACGACCGGTGGCGCGAGGTCCGCGACGCCGACAAGTTCGACCAGCTGGGCGCGTTCGGCGCGGTGCTGCCGCGCCTGCGCCGGGCGCTCGACGTCGACCTGGCCCGGCCCGGGATGCCGCGCGAGAAGGTGCTCGCGCTCGTGGTCCGGCTGCTCGACGACACGCTGATCCGGGTCGGCAACGACGCGTACGCCGCCGACAACGAGTCGTACGGGCTGACGACGCTGCTGCCCGAACACGTCGAGGTGGAGGGCGACGACGTGCTGTTCGACTTCGTCGGCAAGTCCGGGTTGGCCCACGAGGTCCGGCTGCAGGACCGGCAGATCGCCCGGCTCGTGCACCGCTGCCACGAGCTGGAGGGCCAGGAGCTGTTCGCCTACCAGGCCGACGGCACCACCGTCGACGTGACCTCGACCGACGTGAACCGCTACCTCGCCGAGACCGCCGGGCCCGGCGTGACCGCCAAGGACTTCCGCACCTGGGGTGGCACGGTCGTCGCCGCCGCGGCCCTGGGCCTCGGGGATCCGCCCGACGACGAGACCGTGGCTGAGAAGTCCGTGCTGGCGGCCTACGACGTGGCCGCGCAGGTGCTCGGCAACACCCGCGCGGTGTGCCGGGCCTGCTACGTCCATCCGGTCGTGCCGGAGGCGTACCGCGAGGGCCGGCTCCACGAGGTGCAGCGCAACGCCCGGCAGACGGCGGAGATGTCGCGCCCCGAGCGAACGGTGCTCAAGCTGCTCGAGTCCTGAGCGACCCGGCGGCCGCGTCGGTGCATCCGACGCCGGGAAGCGACAGCCGCGCGGGCCATCGCCTAGAACCGGGACCGGGACCGGGACCGCGGCCAGACGCATCTGCGGCCGCCGCCTCGATCACCAGCACTCGCACCCGCACCCTGCGCCGTCGTCGCGCCGCTCATGGAGGTACCGATGGTCTCAGCCCTCTTCGACCCCGAGGCCTGGCAGCCCGTGCCCGGGTTCGAGGACCTCGGCGACATCACGTACCACCGGGCCGTCGGAGTCGGCGCGGTGCGGGTGGCGTTCGACCGGCCCGAGGTGCGCAACGCGTTCCGGCCGCAGACGGTCGACGAGCTGTACCGCGTCCTCGACCACGCCCGGCAGACGAGCGACGTGGGCTGCGTGCTCCTCACCGGCAACGGGCCGTCGCCGAAGGACGGCGGCTGGGCGTTCTGCTCGGGCGGCGACCAGCGGATCCGCGGCAAGGACGGCTACCGCTACGCCGAGGGCGAGTCCGCCGCGTCGATCGACCCCGGCCGGACCGGGCGGCTCCACATCCTCGAGGTCCAGCGGCTGATCCGGTTCATGCCGAAGGTGGTGGTCTGCCTGGTGCCGGGCTGGGCGGCGGGGGGCGGCCACAGCCTGCACGTCGTGTCCGACCTCACGCTGGCGAGCCGCGAGCACGCGCGGTTCCGTCAGACTGACGCCGACGTCGCCAGCTTCGACGGTGGCTTCGGGTCCGCGTACCTGGCGCGCCAGGTCGGCCAGAAGTTTGCGAGGGAGATCTTCTTCCTCGGCGATACGTACTCCGCAGAAGATGCGCATCGCATGGGCATGGTGAACGCCGTCGTCGACCACGACGCGCTCGAGCAGGTCGGGCTCGATTGGGCGGCGCGGATCTGCGGCAAGAGCCCGACGGCCCAGCGGATGCTCAAGTTCTCGTTCAACGCGATCGACGACGGCCTGGTCGGCCAGCAGATCTTCGCCGGCGAGGCCACCCGCCTCGCGTACATGACCGACGAGGCCGCCGAGGGGCGCGACGCGTTCCTCGAGAAGCGCGACCCGGACTGGTCGTCGTACCCCTGGCACTACTGAGCCGGGTCGCTCCGTCGCGGGTCGCTGCGTCGTCGGGTCGCACGCCGGACGCGGTCAGCGCCCGGGTGCGTCGGGGAGGCGCCAGTCGATGGGGGCACGACCGGCGGCCACGAGCGCGTCGTTCGTGCGCGAGAACGGGCGGCTCCCGAAGAAGCCGTTGTGGGCCGACAGAGGTGACGGGTGGGCCGACTCGATCACCACGTGGCGCCCGGTGTCGATCAGCGACCGCTTCTTGCGGGCCGACGCGCCCCAGAGGATGAAGACCACCCGCTCGTCCTTCTCGTTCACGGCGCGGATGACCGCGTCGGTGAACTGCTCCCAGCCCTTCCCTTGGTGGGAGGCCGCGGTGCGGGCGCGCACCGTGAGCGTGGCGTTGAGCAGCAGCACGCCCTGCTGCGCCCAGTGGTCGAGGCAGCCGTGGGTGGGCCGGGCGATGCCGAGGTCGGCCTCGAGCTCGATGAAGATGTTGCGCAGCGAGGGCGGCAGCGGCACGCCGCGGCGCACCGAGAAGCAGAGCCCGTGGGCTTGGCCGGGGCCGTGGTACGGGTCCTGGCCGAGGATGAGCGCCTTGACGTCGGCGAACGGCGTCAGGTGCAGGGCCGCGAACACCTCGGCCGGCGGGGGGAAGACCTCGTGCTGCACGCGCTCCTGCGCCACGAACTCGTCGAGCTGCGACCAGTAGGCCTTCGACAGCTCGGCCTGCAGCACGGGGTTCCAGTCCGTCTTGGGCATCGCCGGCGCACGATACCGGCCGGGCATCGGCTCGCAGGCCTGTACTTCGGGGTCGAGCAGCCGACGGTGAGGGAGTGACCGCCGCCGCGCTCCCGACCCGGTCGATCCGGTTCGTATACCCCGACGACATGGACCCGCTGTGGAGCCGGCGGCGGCCCGAGTTCGCCTGCGCCGCGAACAGCGTGTCGCTGCTCATGCCCTACGTGGAGCCCTACGTCGTGAAGTCGGTGCGGGCCGCGCTGCCCGATCTCGACGAGGACCTGCGGGCCCAAGCCCGCGCCTACCTCGACCAGGAGAAGGCCCACCACGTCCAGCACCGGCGGCTCAACGACCTGCTCACCCGCCGCTACCCGCGCCTGCAGCGGCTCGAGCGCCTTATGCGGCGGACGTTCGCGTGGCTCGGCCGCCGGCGGAGCCCGGCGTTCAACCTGGCCTTCGCCGCCGGGTTCGAGACCGTCGCGTACTCGTCGGCGCGCTGGACCGACAAGCACCTCCGGGAGCTGTTCGCCGGCGCGCATCCGCTGCCGGCGACGCTCTTCCTGTGGCACCTGGCCGAGGAGGTCGAGCACAAGTCGGTCGCGTACGACGTGCAGCGGGCGACCGGCGGCAAGCGCCTCACGTACGCGCTCGGGATGGTGGTCTCGATGCTGCTGCTGGCCGGGTTCAGCGTGGCCGGCACGCTCGTGATGCTGCGGGAGGAGGGGCTGCTCTTCTCCCCGCGGGCGCACGCTCGGTTGCTCAAGTGGTCGGTCAGCTTCGTCTTCGAGCTCTTCCCGACGATGCTCGTGTCCGCCCTCCCGGGTCATCACCCGTCGATGCTGGCCGACCCCCCGTTCCTCGGCCGCTGGCTCGAGTCGCTCGACCCCGCCACCGGCACGATGCCCGCCTGGTCGATGGACTTCCTCGAGCCCTGACCCGGCCTGCCGCCGCTCGACCGCGCGTTCGGCGGACCGGTCAGAGACGCACGAGGCGGGCGAGGAGGGGACGGTAGTGGTCGAGGGGGGCGGCCCCGAGGCCGTCGACCTTGCCCTCGTCGTCCCACGCCCGGAGGTCCACCGAGGCCTGGAAGCGCGGGTTGGCCGCGAAGGCCACCACCTCGGGCTCGGCCAGCGGGCCACCTTGGAGCTGCAGGCTGCGGCGGGAGCCGTCGCTGAGGCGGGCGTGGTAGTCGCCGTCCACCGCGCACCGGTAGCGCTTGGCCCGCACGTGCAGCGCGATCGGGCCGGTCACCGCCGGCGCGAAGAGCCGGCTCAGGTAGCGGGCGCCGGTGGCCTCGTGGCCGAGGTCGGTGCCCGGGAGGCGGCCGACCGGACCACGCGCCTCGAGATCCAGCAGGTGGCCCACGTCGTGCAGCAACGCCGCGGCCACGAGGGCGTCGTCGGCGCCCGCGGCGGACGCGAGCGCCGCGGTCTGCAGCGCGTGGTCGAGCTGGCTCAGGTCCTCGTCGTAGGGGTCGACGCCCCACCGCTCGTACAGCGCGAGCACCGCGTCCAGCGACTGGGCGGGGGTGACGGCGGCAGAGGGGCCCGCGGCGGCGTCGATCACGTGACGGCCCGGCCCTGGAAGTCGCCGATCAGCGAGACCTGCACCCGGTCCCCCGCTGCGCCGCTGGCGGCGAGCTCGTCGCGCTTCTGGCGGTAGTAGTCGGCCCGCAGGTCGCCCTCGGCAAGCGCGTTGTACGTCGGGTACAGCGCCCGGCGCGGCTCCGACGACGTGTTCGGGCCGCTGCGGTGCGGCGTGCGCGAGTGGAACCACAGCGTCTGCCCGGCGCGCACCTCGACCGGGGACCAGTCGAGGCCGGCGACGACGTCGGGTGCGATGCAGCCGCTCGCGTCACTCGGGAGCACGGTCGCGTGCTGGCCCGAGGCGACCTCCAAGCAGCCGTTGGCGATCGTCGCGTCGTCGACGGCGACCATGCAGGACACATGGGTCTCGACGAAGCGGTAGGCCGGCGCGTCCTGGTGCGGTGCGTAGCCGGCGCCACCCGGCAGCTTGTAGTTGATCTTCTCCTTGTAGAGCACGGCGGGCTGGCCCAGCAGCGCTGACGCCACCTCGATCATCGGGCCGGCGGTGAGCAGGTCCCGCAGGCCGGCGTGGAACGGGATGAGGTTCTCGCTGCGGCACAGCTTGGGACCGTCGTCGGTCTGCTCGCGGTAGTGCAACCAGCCGTCGCCGGCGTCGGGCCACGACGCCACGTCGTCGACCCAGGCGCGCAGCGAGGCGAGCCCCGCGGCGTCGAGCGTCTCGGTGAGCAGCCACCCACTGCGCTCGAAGTTGCCCACAGCTTCTGCGTCGGCAGACTTCGACGAGGAGAAGTCTTCGCTCACACTCACGCTCCGGATCGTAGTTGTGGGCACGGAAGTTGCCCCGCGATCAGGAGGCGGCCGGCGGCACCCCGCAGGTCGCCATGGCATCGGCGTACATGAGGCGCTTGTGCTCGGCGAGCACGGCGCGGCTCTTGCCGGCCATGGCCGCGGCCACCTCGACGGCCCGATCCAGCAGGTCGCCCTCGCTGGCCAGCTCGTGCGCGATGCCGGCAGCCAGCGCATCGGGACCGGAGTAGCGGCGGCCCGTGAGCGCGGCATCCCGCAGCGTCGCTTCCGGGATGTGCGCGGCCACCGTCGCGTACATGGCCGGCGTGAGCGGCAACCCCAGATCGACCTCGGGAAGGCACCAGTAGCCGCGGTCCTCGCGCATCACGATCCGGTCGTGGGCGCTCGCCAGCATGGCGCCGCCCGCGAACGCATGGCCGTTGACCGCCGCCACGGTGTACGCCCCGAACCCCAGCACCCGACCGAAGAGCCGATGCACGTCGTCGAGGAACCCTTCCGACCCGTCCCCGCCGGCGAGCAGCCAGTCCAGGTCGAGGCCGTTCGAGAAGAACTTGCCCTCGCCGGTGGTGACCAGCGCGCAGGGGCCATCGGCCGCCTCGACCTCATCGAGCGCGGCGTGCAGCGCGTCGATCGAGCGCCGGTTGAACCGGTTCTCGCCGTTGTCCATGTGCAGCACCCACACGTCACCGCGACGCTCCAGGTCGATCGTCGTTGCGTCGTCAGCGTTCTCGTCCACGGCGTGACCGTACCGCTGCTCACGGCCCCACCGATCTGGGTTGGGCACCAGTCGCCCTGGGCGCTGCCAGCGCAACCCGGGACGAGGGCTCAGGCGCTCAGCCGGACGCGTCCGGACGCGTGAGGCGGCGGCGCAGCTCGACGTAGACGACCGAGCCGACCAGCTCCTCCAGCTCGTCGGCCAAGGTCTCGACGACCGGGGCGGTGCCGACGTAGGCCTCCGGCTCCTCGGTGCAGCACCAGGCCATCGTCTCGCCGATCTCCCCCCAGTCGCCGCGGGTCCAGGCCCGCACCGTGGCCACCTCCGAGCCGTCCTGCTGTGGCTCCCAGTCGACCCGCACCGGCAGCTGCCAGCACACCGACGGCTTCCACTCGTGAGGCGCCTCACCGGCATCGATCGCGGCCAGGTGCAGCGCACAGCCCGCTCCCCCGGCGAAGCCCGACCGGTTCAGGAAGATGCAGGCCCCGTCGACCACCCGGGTGTTGGTGCGCCTTTCGTCGCTGAAGATCCCACCGGCCTGGGCCTCGGCGTGGTGTTGGAACCGGTCCGGCTCGAGCATCGCCGCGAGCGCGCTCGTCAGCCGGGCCTCGTCCTCGTCGCCCATCTCGGCGCCGACCGAACAGCAGCCGTGGCCGAGCGCGGCCGCCGGCTCGGGCAGGATCCCTTGGCAGCCGCGGCCCCAGATGCACGTCCAGCGCGACGTCAGGAACGCCCGGTCGAACCGCCAGACGGTGCCGTCGTCCTCGATCTCCTCCAGCTCGCGCTCCACGTCCCGCAGGCTACGGACGCTCCCACCGCCTGGGCGCATCCTTGGCAGACGGGTAGGGCGGGTGCGGGCCCGACCGACGGAGGATCGATGACCAGCTTCACGGCACGCCACCTGGAGGCCCACCGCACCGGCGATGAGCGCCTGGTCGGGCTCGGTCGGGCGGCGCTCGTGACCCAGGGCCTCCTCTACGGCATCGTCGGCCTGCTGGCCGTGGAGCTGGCGCTCGGCGACCGGCAGGCGCAGCCCAGCCAGCGGGGCGCGCTGGCCGCCGTCGCACGCGAGCCGTACGGGCGGGCCCTGCTCGTGCTGCTTGCCCTCGGCCTGGCCTGCCATGCGCTCTGGCGGGCCACGCTCGCAGTGCGCGGCGAGCCCGGCGAGAACGACGACGGCAAGGCGCTGGCCAAGCGGGCGGCGCAGGCAGGTCGGGCGCTCCTGTACGCCAGCCTCACCGTGGCCGCGGTCCGGATCCTCGCCCACAGCGGCGGCGGCCAGCCGGGCACGGCCCAGAAGCGCTCGACCGCCACCGTCCTCGGCTGGCCCGGCGGGCGGGCCATCGTCGTGCTGGTCGGAGCCGCCGTGGTCGCCGCCGCGCTCGTCAACGTCTGGAAGGGCGCAACCCGGTCCTTCGTCGACGACCTCGATCTGCACCGGCTGGACGCGACCAAGCGCAAGGCGGTGAGGGCCATGGGCACGGTCGGCTTCGTGGCCCGCGGCGCGGCGTTCGGCCTGATCGGCTGGTTCCTCGTCCAGGCCGGTCTCCACCGCGATCCCCACCAGGCCCGCAGCCTCGACGAGTCGCTGCGCCAGCTGCTGACCAAGTCCCACGGCCCGGTCCTGCTGCTCCTCCTCGCCGCGGGCATGGTCCTGTTCGGCGCCTACCGACTCGTGGACGCCGCCTTCCGCCGCGCCGCCGAGATGACCCACGCCTGACCGCTCCCGACCGCGAGCCGCGGGGAGGCGAGTCCGCCGCCGACCACCCGCGGCATGGCTCGCGGTGGGCGGATGTGGGGTCAGGCCATCAGGGCGAGAACCTTGGTGACGGTGTTCCAGTTGCGGGCGGTGGCGTGCGTGCCGAGCTGGCGCTCGAGGTAGGCGGCGGTCAGCTTCGAACGGCCGGATCCGTTCGGGTAGCGGAGGTAGACCTCGCGGCCGACCACCGTGGCCTGGTCGGGCGGCGAGCGGTCGGGGTCGAGCTTGGCCACGGCCGCCGGCGTCGGCCGGTCCGCGAGGAAGACGACGTGGAGGTTGGCCAGCCGGTCCTCGGTGCCGAGGAACGGGTTGCCCTCGGACACAGCGGTCAGCTCGGGGGTCGTGCGCAGCACCACCCGGGCGGGCACGTCGAGGTCGGCGGCGATGCGCCCCTCGAGCTCAGCCACGAGGCTGGCCCCCTTCGAGCCCAGCCGTGGAGTGAAGACGACGTTGCCGCTCTGCAGGCACGTGCGGACGTCGGTGTGCCCGAGGTCCTCGAACAGGGTCCTGAGCGCCGGCATGGCGACGCCACCCCGTCCGCCGACGTTGACCGCTCGCAGGAAGGCGACGTGGGTGGCCATACCGATCAGAGGTGGGCCGGGCCGCGCAGGGAGATGGCGGTGGAGAGCTGGCCCTGCTGCATCACGGGCAGGCCGAGCGCTTGCTCGATGGTCTTGAGCAGCGCGGCGTGCGAGGCACCGGGCGTCGTGATGGCGCCGGCACGGGCGGTGGGGGCGATGAGCAGGTTCGGCACAGGGCGGTCCTCGTCATACACGACGACCACGAGCGTCCGCCCGGCGCGATAGCCCGCGCCGTCGAGGATCGGCGTCAGGTGGGCAGCGGCCCATCGGTCGACGGTGCTGTCGGGGCAGTCGTGGCCGTCGTTGCAGGTGTCGGGCACCACGAACGCGAGCGTGGGCAGCTGCTGCGGGTCGAGCTCGCTCAGCGGACGGACCTCGGTTGCGCACGCCGCCCGGTCGCCGGCGCCCCAGAAGTACAGGGCCGGGATGTGGCGGGGGGCGTTCGATCCGGTCGAGCACGGCGCGGTGGCGCCGTCGACGAACGTGCGCGCCGCCCCCCCGGTGGTGCGCACCTGCCGGAAGATGTTGTCGTCGGTCGAGTGGCAGGAGTCCGACGGCGAGCAGTCGTTGACCGTGGAGGAGTTCGAGACCCCCGACGTCATCCCCACGTACTGGTTCAGGCTGTTGTCGGCGGTGTTGGTCTCGGTCCAGTCGGTGAAGTAGGCGCACTTGGTGGCAAGGCCGTGGAGGAACGGCATGGCATCGGCGGCGAAGCCCATCCCGACCGCGGGGTTGCGGCCGCCGGTCCAGGTGCGGTTCTCCTCGACCAGCACGACGACGTGGTCGTAGCGGGCGGGCGGCGGGGTCGCGCGGCCGCAGGGCGTGGCCGCGGCGGGCGGCACCGTGCCGCCGGCAGTGGTGGCCGGCACCGTGGTGGAGGGCACGACGGGCGGGAGGGTCGGTGCGGACTTGGTGGAGCCCGAGCTGCACGAGCTCGCCATGACCGCTGACGCCACCGCCACCGCCAGCAGGGCGCTGGATCCTCGTCGAGCCACGTGAGCCACCTCCGCTCGGTCGGTCGGCGCATCCTCGCGCCATCGTCGAGCGGTCGCCGACCAGTTGCGCGGATATCGACCGCCCGGGAGCAGGCGCGACCGCGGCCGGACCGGCCCGTCAGCGGATGATCGGGACCTCGGGCGCGCGCGGCAGCGCCTGCGCGATGGCCGACCAGGCCTCCGCCACCGTGGCGTAGCCGACCGCCTGCGGGGCGTCGTGCTGGTCGAGCGAGGCCTCCGCCTTCTCGGCCGCGGCCCAGGCCGCCGCGATCGCGGACTCGGTGCTCATGGGGGTCACAGGGGTATCCGCCATGGGTTCTCCTAACCGACGGTCGCACGTCCGCTGCCGGAGGCCTCAGCATGCGCGGAGCCCCGGGGCTCCTGCACCACGCGGCCGCGTAGGAGCGCAAACGGCCCGCGAAGGGGCGATAAAAGAAATTCTTCGCCGAGCAGGAGGAGTTCGAGCGCCGGCGTCGAAGTCTCAGGTCGGCCGAGGCCCCCGCCATCCCCCCGGCGGGTCGGTCCGGCTACGTCCCACTCCGCGCCGCAGAGGGGACGGTACGGGGTAGTTCGGTCGCCTCCCACCGCCCGGGGAGGCGACCGACCCGTTCTTGCCGGACCGCCACGCCCGCCGGGCGGCGGCTCGGGCTGCTTCAGGTGGCGCGGGTCGGACGGCGCCCCGGATCAGGACCTCGGCGGGGTCGTGTTCGGTCGTTCGGCGGCCGTCCCGCGGCCTTCGGCCTTGACGAGCGCATGCATCGCCGCTCGTTCTGGCCCGCTCATGTGCGGATCCTGCACCTTCCAGGCCACGACCTCGGCGAGCTGGCGCCGAGCGGGCTCGGCGTCGATCACTCCCACGAACCGTCGAACGAGCAGTGACCGGCCGTAGCCGAGGATCGCAGACTGGACCCGCCCCACCGGGATGCCGCCGCACGCCGTGAGGACCCAGCTCAACGCCACGTCCACGGCCGGGTCGCCCCGCGCGGCGTTGGCCCAATCGATCACGACCGGACCCCGGGCCGTGACCATCACGTTCAGCGGGTGCAGATCGAGGTGGAGCAGACGGTCGCCGGCGCCGACCGGAGCCGAGCGCAGCCAGTCGGGCGCGGAGATCTCGTGCAAGCGGACGAGGAGCCCGGCCAGGTCTCGGCCCTGGCGAGCGAGCGTCCAGGGTCGCTTCGCGAGAGCGTCGACCATCGAGACCCCGTCGATCCGCTCCATCACGAGGCCGGTGCCGTCGTCGCTCGTCGATTCGACTGCGGGCACCGGGTAGCCGTGCGCTCGCGCGTGCTCCATCGTGCGGGCCTCCTCGACCAGCGAACGCCCGTCGCGCGAGCGGCGGAGGACGCGGCCGGGGCCGTACTCGAAGATGTCCGCGTCGCGGCCCGCGGCGAGCAGTGCGCCCGGCTGCTGCACGCTCAGCCGGCCGCCGCCACGACCCGGAGGGCCACGCCCGGCACCGACCAGCCCTCGGGATCGGCATAGGGCTCGAGCGCGCCCATGACTGCGGCCACCGCCGCCTCCTGCGCCGCGTCGTTGGCACCGGCGTAGGCATCGCCGAGCGGCCCGACCTCGAGCAGCGACCGCACCTCGTCGTCGGCGCTCGCGGTGGTGATGCGCCGTGGACCGGGCACCGGCTCGACGCTGACGTCGACGAACCCGGCGTCGGTGAGCAACGCCGTCAGGTGGGTGGGGTCGGCCAGCGAGAACGGCCCGGGCTGGCCGGGACCCGGGAGCGAGAGCTCGGCGTCGAGGGCGATGGCGGCGGCCAGCGTCGGGACGAACATCCAGGGGTTGTCTTCCAGCCGGCTCCAGACCGCCGCGGCCAGGCGGCCGCCGGGTCGCAGGGCGCGGGCGATGTTGGCGAAGCCCCGGGCCGGGTCCGTGAAGAACATGATGCCGAAGCGCGAGTAGGCGCCATCGAAGGGCGGCTCGAGGTCGCCGTCCTGGACGTCGACCATCCGGAAGCTCACGTTGGTGACGCCGGCCCGCTCGGCGCGGCGCTCGGCGGCGGCCACCATCTCCCCCGAGATGTCGACGCCCACGACCTGGCCGCCGGGGCCGACGCGGCGGGCCAGCTCGACCGCCGTGGTGCCCGGACCGCAGCCGATGTCGAGGATGCGCTGGCCGGGCTGGGGGTCAAGGGCGTCCATGACGGGCGCGCCGTACATGTCGGAGAAGCCCTCCAACGCATCCGAACGCCGGTCCCACGCCTCGGCTCGCCGATCCCAGAACTCGCGGCCGTCGATCTCCGGAAGATCCATGGCCGCAGGGTATCGCTCACCCATCGCGCGGCCCCGGAGCACTCGAACAATCCCTCCGCGCGCGCCTGACGTAGAGCAGCTGACGACGAGGGAGGCAGGCATGCGGGTGCTCAAGTGGTCGACGGTGGTCGGCGTCGTGGCGGTGGCGGCGTGGGCGTTCCCGCTCCAAGGCGCAGGGGGCGCGACCACGACCGTGCACATCGCCAGCCTCGCCTACTCCCCCGCCTCGATCACGGTGACGGTCGGCGGCTCGGTCACGTGGGTCAACGACGACCCCATCGAGCACAGCGTGACGGCCAACGACGGGTCGTTCGACTCGAGCCCGAGCTGCCCGGGCACCTGCATGGGCCCGGGGGCGACGTTCACCTTCACGTTCACCAGGGCCGGGACGTTTCCCTATCACTGTCGGATCCACGGCCTCGCGATGAGCGGCACCGTGACCGTGCAGGCGCCTGCGACGTCCACGACGGTCACCACGCCCACGACCGTCACGACGAGCCCGCCGACGACCGGCGGCTCCGGGTCCACCACCACCGTCACCACCGCGCCCGCCGGGCCCCGCACCACCGCGCTGCCCGGCACGTCGACCCCCGCCAGCCCGGCGCCGGCCGTCGCGGGCGTCGCCAGGCTGACGGGCTGACGGGCCCGTAGGCCGGCGGATGGGCTAGTTCGGCGGGGGGTGGGAGCTGGCGGGCGGGCCGCCGGGCGTGGTGGTCGCCGGCAGGTGGTCGAGGTCGAGCTGGGTCAGCAGCGAGGCGATGCGGCGCGCGACCCAGCCTTGCGAGGCCGGGGAGTCGAAGTGGATGCCGTCCTCGTGGCGCAGCTCGAGCCCGCCGACGATAGGCGGGCACGGCGGCTGTCCCGGACACACGATCGAGGCGAGGTCGACCGGCGTGACGCTGCCCGCGTGACGCTGCGCGACCTTGGCCAGCACGTCGCGGAGCGCGGTCGTGCGGCGGACGCGATCGACGACGCGGGCCTGGCCGTGGACGCCGGCCACCGGATCGGGAGGGAGCACCAGCCCCACCCGAGCCCCCGCGGCCGTCACGCGGGAGATCGTGTCGTCGTAGAGGGTGAGCATGTGGCTCGCCCAGGCAGGGGTGCCGGCCGCGAAGTACTGGCCGTCGACGATCCGGTCCTCGCGCTCCCAGGTCGAGAACAGCAGCACGAGGTCTGGGTGCACTTGGCCCAGCGCCGCCTGCTGGACCTTCGCGATCGTGCCCGAGCAGGCGCGCACGCTGGTGATGACCTGGCGGCTCGACGGGTCGGCGGGATCGCCCAGCACGACCCCGCAGCCGACGACGGTGCCGTCGGCGAACGAGACGCCACGCCCGAGCAGCTCGTCGCCGAGCGCACCCTGGACGCTGGCGGCGACCGAGTCGCCGAGCAGCAGCACCCGCGTCGGCGGCCGGGACAGGACCGTCGTGGTGGTGCTGTCGGCCGCGCTGGTCGCCCGGGTCGTGGCCGGTGCGAACTTGGCGGCTGGGCGCGCCGCGGTCCGCACGAGGATCGGGCCGTTCGGGTCCCGCCGGGACGCCTGCAGGTAGTCCGGCAGCGGACGCGCTCCGAGCGTCCCCACGGCGATCACGGCCACGAGGAGGCCAATCGTCCAGCCGAACGCCTCCAGCGCGGCGCGGCGCGGGAAGCGGCCTTGGCGGACCGTCCGCTCGACGAGGTAGTAGGAGGCGACAGCCACGCCGAACGTGGCCAGCACCCGGATCACGTCCAGGCGCCAGCCGCTCGCGTGCACGAGCTGCGGGGTCAGCCAGACGTCGAGCGGCCAGTGCCACAGGTAGAGGCCGTAGCTGATCGTGCCGATCCAGCGCAACGGCTCGGTCGAGAGGACGCGGCCGACGATCCCGCCGTGCGCGGCCCCGATCACGACCGCCGCCAGGAGCGCGAAGGCCAGCAGCCCGCCGCGGTAGACCCACACGTCGCGATCGCCGGCCATCAGGAACATCCCGACCATGCCCCCGATCGCCGGCACGCTGGCCATCGCCCACGCCCGGCCGCGCCGCCCGCCGGTCGGCCCCCACCGGCTTCCTCGGTCGACGACCGCGAGCAGCGCGCCCACGAGCAGCGTGAAGGCCCGGGTATCGGTCCCGAAGTAGACCCGCGAGGGGTCGGTGCCGGGGTGGTACAGGACGATGGATGCGGTGAACGAGGCCGTGGCCAGGCCGGCGACGACACCGCCCACCACCCGGCTGCGGCCGCGGGCCAACGCCGTGATCGCCAGCACCATCAGCGGCCAGAGCAGGTAGAACTGCTCTTCGATCGCGAGCGACCAGGTGTGGCGCAGCGCCGACGGCATCGTGAACTGGGCGAAGTACGACGCTCCCGACGCGATGAAGTGCCAGTTGGCGACGTCGAGCAGCGCGCTGAGCCCGTCGGCCCGCATCGTCGCCCGGTCCAGCGGGTCCGACCGCAGGGCCACGATCGCGAACACGAGCAGCAGCACCGCCATCGCCGGGAACAGCCGCCGGATGCGCCGGGCGTAGAAGCGGCCGAGGTCGAGGCCACCCGAGCGGGCCACCTCGGTGAGCAGCAGCCCGGTGATCAGGTAGCCCGACAGCACGAAGAAGAGGTCGACGCCGAGGAACCCGCCGGGCAGCCAGGTCAGGCCGAGGTGGTAGCCGATCACCACGAGCACGGCCACGCCGCGCAGCCCGTCGAGCCCGGCGACGTAGCCGAGGTCTCGGACGCGACCGCCCGGCGCGATCGCGTGGGCACGACCTGCACGGTCGTGGCCGGACCGAACCCCCTGGCTGATGGCGCTGGTGATGATCGACCTCCCCGGTCGTCGGGAGGAAGCCGGTGGCCCCCCGGGTCAGCGCCACGCTTTCTACCCAAGATCGATCGGGTCGCGGGTACCGGAGCAGTACGTCGCGTCCGGCGGTGGCCCGGCGCATCGGGCGCCGGGGAGGCGGTCACGGGCGGAGAAGACGCGTCCCCGGCGGCCGGCAGGCAGCACCGGGGACACGCGATCCGTGGTGAGCGCTCGACCTACTGCACGTCGAGCCGCGTCACCTCTGCCAGCCGGCGCCCGCGCGCGGCCGTGTCGAACGTCGAGCTCAGGCCCCGTCGCCCACTCGCCAGCCCACCAGTTGGTGGAGCGTGATCCCTCACGTCACCGGATGCTTCCCGACCAGGTGCCCCCGAGACTTGAGGGCCCGTACGTCGCCGCCGAGAACGTACTGCCGATCGGTGTCACCCGAAAGGGGCGTTCTCGGCGGGCCGCCGGCGCCGACTCGAGCCCCAACCCCGTGCCCTCAGCGGGCTCAGGCGAGGCGCGCGAGCACGGCGTCGACCGCGCCGGTCGTGGCCCCGAAGACGAGGTGGGCGCTCAAGTCGTCGGCGAGCGTCTTGGCGTCGTACTCCCAGATCGGCTTGTAGACGCCCAGGAGCGGCAAGGTCGCGTACGACGTGAGCCAGGCGACGGGACCGAGCGCGAGCCCCCCGGCCCAGGGCGGCCGCTCCCGCGAACCGGCGACCACGCCGTAGGCCATGCCCCAGCCCATGCCGGTGGCCAGGTGCACCACGGTCTGCGTGGTGCGCGCCCAATGCTCCGGCGGTTCGCGTCGCCAGATGGCGCGGAGGAGCCGCTGGCCCACCTTGCCCGGCGATGACGCGTCCTCCCAGCTGTCGACCGCGGCCCCGAGCTCCCACTCGAGCGGGCCCTGCGTGCCACCGCCCCGGCGGTACCGCGCGTACCAGACCGCGTCCATGGCGGCCGTGCCCGCCGCGCCGGCCAGGGCACCGGTTGCAGCGCGGGCGAGCCGCTGCCGCGTGAGCGTCGATCGGTGGTGCGGGAGTCTCATGGCCGCCCCATCTTCCCCCGCGACGTCCGGCGCACCCCGCGGACCGGGGTGCGTCCCACCAACGCCGGCCGGCGCCGCGAGGTCAGGCCGTGCAGCACGAGAGGATCGCAGCGACCGAGCGGTCGACGTCGGCCTCGGTCGTCGACCAGTTCGACACCGAGATGCGCATGAGGCGCATGCCGTGCCAGGTGGTGGCACCCATCCAGCACTCGCCGGTGCGCTGCACGGCCGCGATGACGCGATCGGTCGTTGCGTCCCGCTCAGCGTCCGAGCCGCGGCCGAACCGCACGAGGACCTGGTTGAGCACGACGTCGTTCACGACCTCCACGCCCTCGGCGACGTCGAGCTGGTCGGCGAAGCGCCGGGCCAGCGCGCAGCAGCCGGCGACGAGGTCGGCCACGCCGTCGCGACCGAGCTCGCGGAGGGCGGCCCAGGTCGCGAAGCCGCGGGCCCGACGGGACGACTCGGGCACGTAGTCGCCTGGACCGCGGACGGCGTCGACGCCGGGCAGCGCGAGGTAGGCCGCGGTGTAGGCCATCGCCGCGGCGTGCGCGTCCGGGTGGGCGCAGAACACGTAGCCGGAGTCGTAGGGCACGTTGAGCCACTTGTGCCCGTCGCAGCCCCACGAGTCGGCGCCCTCGATGCCGGTGACGAGGTGGCGGGTGCTGGGACTCGCCGCGGCCCACAGCCCGAAGGCGCCGTCCACGTGCACCCAGGCGCCGTGCGCGTGAGCGACCTCGACGGCCGCGGCCAGGTCGTCGCAGGCGCCCGTGTTGACGTTGCCGGCCTGCACGACGACGATCGTCGGGCCGGGTGGCTGCGATGCGAGCACCGAGCGCAAGGCCTCGGTGTCGATCGCGCCGTCGTCGTCGGTGGCGACCTCCTCGAGCAGCGCGGAACCGAAGCCGAGCAGGCGCAGCGACCGATCGATGGTGGCGTGCCGCTCGGCGTTCGCGACGATGCGCACGCGCGGCGCGCCCGCCAGGCCGTCGCGCTCCACGTCGTGACCCGCGGCGCGCAGCACGTAGTGCCGTGCCGCGGCGAGGCCGACGGTGTTCGCGGCCTGCGCACCGGTCACGAACCCGAACGACGCCGCAGCCGGCAGGCCGAGCAGCTCTTTCAGCCATGCGCCGCTCACCTCCTCGACGACGGCCGCGGCCGGCGCCGAGACCGCGTTGTAGGCCGGCTGGTCCCAGCCCGTCGTGAGGAGGTCGGCCGCCGTCGCCGCGTTGAGCGCACCGCCGATCACGAAGCCGAAGTACCGGGGTCCGGTGGTGGCGACGAGACCGGGTCCAGCCGCGGCGACGAGGTCTTCGATCACGGCGGCGGCGGCCGTCGGACCGGCCGAAAGTGGCCCGGAGAACCCGGTCCGCAGGCTTGCGGGCTCGACGGCCGGGAAGACCCGCATGGTTGCCGTGGCCTCCCGGTGATCGGCGATCTGGTGTGCGGTGTGGACCAGGAGATCTCGCAGCTCGCTCATCTCGCCATGTTGCACGAGGTCGACGATCCGAGCGCCGCGAACGCATCAGATGGAGGGTGACGAGCGTGTGGCGTTCGGCCGCGTCAGTGGCCCGGCAGGACGCAGGCGGTGTCGAGGCCGAGCACGCGGTTGAGGCGGCCGAACGAGAGCCAGGAGCCGAGGCACATGGTCAGCTCGACGATCTCGGCATCGGTGTAAGCCGCCTTCATGCGGTCCCAGAAGTCGTCGTCGAGACCGTGGTGATCGAGGGCATAGCGCTCGGCGTATTCGGCCGCGAGGCGCGACCGCTCGTCGAGCGCATCAGTCGTGCGCCATGCGGCGACAGACTGCTCGAAGCCCGGCGCCACCTTCTGACCATCGACCTCGGTCCGCCAGTCCTGGCAGAAGAGGCAGCCGTTGATCTGCGCGGTGCGCAATCGCGCCGCCTCGAACTCGTGCAATCCCAGCGAACGATCCTCGTAGACGCTCTGCGCGAACGCCGCAGCGGCGGGCCCGATGCCTGGGACCATCTCCCCCCACACGAAGACGATGGGGTGCTTGCCGTCGGGGACGTCGATCCTCATGCGTGGCCCGTTCCGAGGCGGCCGACGGCGGGGAGCAGCGGCACTTCGAGCGCGTCATAGAGGCCGGGATCGGCATTCCGCAGCCAGGGGATGGCGTTGACAAGGCGGCCGATCGCGGTGGCATTGCCGCCCGCGGCGCGGTTGCCGCCCTCGTCGGTCGCTTCGACGGTGATCTCGATACGAGGCCGGCCCTCGATGATCACCCGGTGCGCGCCCTCGACGTCATCAGGCGGCAGCGGCCAGTCCCGGGCGCACGATGGATGGATGCGGGTGACGTGCTCGATCACGATGCGGGGACGGCCGTCGACGATGCCTTGCAGCTCGAACCGCAGGGCTCCTTGCGTGCCGGCGAGGAACTCCCCCATGACGTTGGTGATGGTCGATTCGAGCGGTCGCCGCTCGACCACTTCGCGGATCTCGGTGACCTCGACGTCGAGCGCTCGGGCGATCAAGCGGATCTGGTCGCCCCAGACCATCGTCGGCATGGTGGGCGCCACCATCAGCGGCTCGTCCTCCATCGGCTGGCCCATGCCGACCAGGAACCGCACCACGTCGGGCTGGTCATAGGTCGAATAGTCGAAGATCTCCTGGCAGCGGATCTCGTCGAGCGTGCCGGCCAGGCCGGTGGCGAGCACCGGGAGGATGTCGTTCGCCCAGCCGGGATCGACCCCCGAGACGAACAGGGCGGCCCCGCCTTCGAGCGCCGCGGCCGCGAGCGGGTCGCGCACCTCGGGCGGCGCGCTGCGGTGGTCGTACATCTGGTAGATCGACGGCGTCACGACGACGGCGCCCCCGCGCAGCGCGCGCGCCACGTCGGCGCCCGCCTCCTCGGGTCGCAGGTCGCCGGAGGCGGTGTAGACGACCGCATCGGGACCAGCGGCGAGGACGGCGTCGATGTCGGTCGTGGCGGCGACGCCGAGCGTCCGCCCGAGGCGGCCGAGATCACCGGCGTCGCGGCCGACCTTGTCCGGGTTGGCCACGATCACGCCTTCGAGCACGAGCTCGGGATGCGCGTCAACCGCCCGGATGGCGGCCCGCCCCATGTTGCCCGTTCCCCACACGACCACCCGGATCTGATCCCCCATCAGGCCGAGGCTACCGACCGGCCGCCCGCGTCGCCCGAAGGGTGACTGGCGATGCCCGACCGATCCGAGGTGCGCCTGGACTTCGTCAGCGGGGGTCGGAGCGGTCGAGGTTCCAGTGACGTGACACGGAGACCACCCACCCGTCGTCGCCCTCCGGCAGCAGCGCGAAGCGACTGACCGTTCGCTGGCCGCCCTCGTGGTCGCCGTAGAGCAGGTCGACGGTCATGGCCTGGTGGCCGTCGATGGCGGCGCGGATGGGTTCGAAGAGCGGGTCCGACGTGTCGCGCATCGCCCCCTGCCAGAAGCCGACGTCGCCGGCGGCGATGTAGATGTCCCGGGTGAGGCGACGGAACGACGCCGTCGCTCCCCGCTCGAGCTCGCCCCGCGCCCGCTCGTCGTAGATCTCCCAACGATCGAGGACGGCGATGCCGGTCCCGACGTTGCGCAGGGCCATGGCCAGGTAGATGGCCTCGTCGGTCGCGTCCACGTGCGCGTGGCCGCCCTTGAGCTGTACGCGGTGGTCGTCGACGAAGCTGACGTCCTCCGCCGGATCCTCGACGCGGGACGGCGCGAGCACCGGGCGGATGCCGGCGAGCAAGGCCCGCTCGGTCGCCCGGGCCGAACGGTTGGCCGAGCGGACCGACGCGAACGTGGCGAGCGCGAGCACGAGCGTGCCGCCGGCGGTGGCCAGCGAGGAGACCGTGGTCCAGTTGGTCATCGACCGCGGTCCGGTGCACTCGTCACGCGGCGGACGCTATCGGGCACCTGGGTCCGGCAGGCGACCCGACGATGGCCGGCAGACGCGGGTGGGAGGTGAGAGGGTGGGCGCCGTGTGCGTGTGCATGGCGAGGCAACGATCCTGACCGTGAGCGCATCGAGCGCGCTGGCGCTGACGCCTGACGGGATCGCGGCCGACGACGTCGTGGCCGTGGCTCGCCAGGGCCGTCGGGTCGTCTTGGGTGAGGCCGCTCGGGCCCGCATGACGGCGTCGGCCGACATCGTCGCCGCGATCGCCGCGTCCGACGAGCCCGTCTACGGGGTGTCGACCGGCTTCGGCTCGTTGGCCAACACGGCGATCCCGGCCGACCGACGCGTCGAGCTCCAGCATGCGATCGTCCGCTCGCACGCGGCCGGCATGGGCCCGCCGGTCGAGACCGAGGTCGTGCGGGCCATGGTGCTCCTGCGGGCCCGGAGCCTCGCCATGGGCTACTCGGGTGCCCGGCCGGAGGTCGTCGAGGCCATGCTCGGGCTCCTCAACGCCGACATCACCCCGGTGGTCCGCGAGCACGGTTCGCTGGGTGCGAGCGGCGACCTCGCGCCTCTCGCGTCCTGCGCCCTGGTGCTGCTCGGCGAAGGCGAGGCGACCGCCGCCGACGGAACGCTCTTGTCGGGCCCCGAGGCGCTGGCCCGGGCGGCGCAGCGCCCGCTCAGCCTGACCGCCAAAGAGGGCCTGGCCGTCGTCAACGGCACCGACGGCATGCTCGGCATGCTCACGCTCGCCATCGACGACCTCGACCACCTGCTGATCAGCGCCGACATCGCCGCGGCCATGACCGTCGAGGCGCTGCTCGGCACCGACCGCGCCTATGCCGACGACCTTCAACGCCTGCGCCCGCACGCCGGTCAGGCCGTCAGTGCCGCCAACCTGCGCGCCCTCCTGGCCGGCTCGGAGATCGTGGCCAGCCACCGCCACGACGACGACCGCGTCCAGGACGCCTACTCGCTGCGCTGCACGCCGCAGGTCCACGGCGCGGCTCGCGATGCGGTCGGGTTCGCCCGCGGGGTGGCGGGCATCGAGCTCGTGTCCGCCATCGACAACCCGATGATCCTGCCCGACGGGCGCGTCGAGTCCTGCGGCAACTTCCACGGCGCTCCCCTCGCGCACGCGGCCGACCTGTTGGCGATCGTCGTCGCCGACCTCGGGGCGCTGTCCGAACGGCGCACCGACCGCCTGCTCGACCGCACCCGGTCCGCCGGGCTGCCCCCGTTCCTCACCGACGACGCGGGCGTCAACTCCGGCCTGATGATCAGCCACTACACCCAGGCGGCCATGACCGCCGAGAACCGCCGGCTGGCCAGCCCGGCCAGCGTCGACACGCTCCCGACGAGCGCCATGCAGGAGGACCACGTCTCGATGGGCTGGGGTGCGGCCCGCAAGCTGCGCACGGCGATCGCCAACCTCGGGCGCATCCTCGCCGTGGAGGTGAACGCGGCGGCCCGGGGCCTGGAGTTCCGCCGGCCGCTCGCGCCGGCGCCGGGGACCGCGGCCGCCCTCGCCGCGCTCCGAACCGTCGTCGAGGGCGCCGGTCCCGATCGCTGGCTCGCCCCAGAGCTGCGGGCCGCCGAGCAGCTGCTGATCGACCGTCGGTTGGAGGCCGCGGTGGCCGACGCGATCGGCGCGCTGGCATGAGCGCGCCCGTGGTCCGCTCCCCGCGGGGCACCACGCTCAGCTGCCGCGGGTGGCCCCAGGAAGCCGCCATGCGGATGCTGATGAACAACCTCGACCCCGAGGTGGCCGAGCGGCCCGAGGACCTCGTCGTGTACGGCGGCACCGGCCGGGCGGCCCGGTCGTGGGAGGCGTACCACGCCATCGTCCGCTCCCTGCAGACGCTGGCCGGCGACGAGAGCCTGCTGGTGCAGTCGGGCAAGCCGGTGGGCGTGTTCCGCACGCACGAGTGGGCACCACGGGTGCTCATCGCCAACAGCAACCTGGTGCCGGAGTGGGCGACCTGGAGCGAGTTCCGCCGCCTCGAGCACCTCGGCCTGACCATGTACGGGCAGATGACCGCCGGCTCGTGGATCTACATCGGCACGCAAGGGATCCTCCAGGGCACCTACGAGTGCTTCGCCGAGATCGCCCGCCGCCGCTTCGGCGGCACCCTGGCTGGCACCATCACGCTGACGGCCGGCCTGGGCGGCATGGGCGGCGCGCAGCCGCTGGCCGTCACCATGAACGGCGGCGTCGTGCTGTGCATCGACGTCGACGCCACGCGCATCGAGCGGCGCGTCGTCACCCGCTACCTCGACGAGGTGGCCGACTCGCTCCCGGACGCGGTCGCCCGCTGCGAGCGCGCCCGCGACGAGCGCCGCGCGCTGTCGGTCGGGTTGCGGGCCAACGCGGCCGACGTGCTGCCCCAGCTGCTGGCCCTCGGGTTCCCGGCCGACATCGTGACCGACCAGACCAGCGCCCACGACCCGCTGAGCTACGAGCCGAACGACCTCTCGGCCGAGGCCGCGGCCGAGCTGCGGGCCAACGACCCCGACGAGTACATCCGCCGTGCCCGCGCCGCCATGGCCACGCACTGCGAGGCGCTGGTCGGGTTCCTCGACGCCGGGGCGGAGGTGTTCGACTACGGCAACTCGCTGCGGGCCGAAGCCCAGCTCGGTGGGTTCGAGCGGGCGTTCGACTACCCGGGGTTCTTGCCCGCCTACATCCGCCCGCTGTTCTGCGAGGGCAAGGGGCCGTTCCGCTGGGTGGCGTTGTCGGGCGACCCCGCCGACATCGCGGCGACCGATCAGGCCGTGCTCGAGGAGTTCCCCGGCGACGAGGCGCTCGCCCGCTGGATCACGCTGGCGCAGGAGCGGGTCGCGTTCCAGGGGCTGCCGGCCCGGATCTGCTGGCTGGGCTACGGCGAGCGCCACCGGCTCGGGCTGCGGTTCAACGAGATGGTGCGCACCGGCGAGCTGCGGGGCCCGATCGTGATCGGCCGTGACCACCTCGACTCGGGCTCGGTCGCCTCGCCGTACCGGGAGACCGAGGACATGGCCGACGGCTCCGACGCCATCGCCGACTGGCCGCTGCTCAACGCGCTGGTCAGCACGTCCTCGGGCGCGTCGTGGGTCAGCATCCACCACGGCGGTGGCGTCGGCATCGGCCGCTCCATCCACGCCGGGCTGGTGTGCGTCGCCGACGGCACCGACCTGGCCGCCCAGAAGCTCGAGCGGGTGCTCACCAACGACCCCGGCATGGGCGTCATCCGCCACGCCGACGCCGGCTACGCCCGGGCGTTCGAGGTGGCCGACGAGCGCGGGGTCCGCATCCCCATGCAAGAAGGCTGACGTGGCCGTGCGCACGATCGCCACCGTCGGGCACCCGGTGCTGCGCGAGGCGGCGCGCACGATCGGCGAGGACGAGCTCGCCTCGCCCGCGCTGCAGCAGCTCGTCGACGACCTCATCGACACGATGCGCGCCGCCGCGGGCGCCGGGCTGGCCGCCAACCAGGTGGGTGAGCCCGTGCGGGTCGCCGTGATCGAGGTGGCCGACAACCCCCGCTACCCCTACAAGCCGCGGATCCCGTTGACGGTGGTCGTCAACCCGGTGCTCACCCCGCTCGACGACGAGATGGTCGCGATCAACGAGGGCTGCCTGTCGGTCCCCGACCTCCGCGGCGAGGTCCAGCGCCACGTGAACGTGCGGGTGCAGTACCTCGACCGCTTCGGCGTCGCGCACGACGAGGTCAAGCGCGGCCTCACCGCCGGGACGTTCCAGCACGAGTGCGACCACCTCGACGGCGTGCTGTTCCTCGACCGCGTGCAGGACCCGACCACGTTCACCACGTGGGAGCAGTTCGAGCGTCACCACCGCGCCGCGTTCGTCGCCCGCATCACCGCGTTCGTCGACCGGGTCGGCTCCTGAGCGATGCCGACACCCCTCGATCTGGGTGGCAACACGGTCGCCGGGACGACCGCAGCCCCGCCCAGTTCGGGCAGTGGCGGGCGGGCGTGACCGGCACGACGGCGTCGTACTGGTGCGAGCAGGCCTGGTTGGGCGGGCCCGCGGCCCGCGCGGGCGTGGTGATCGGCGTGGCGGACGGGCGGATCGTCTCGGTCGAGTCCGACGTCGCCACGCCACCGGCCGGCGCCCGTCGGCGCCCGGGCCTCACCCTGCCGGGCTTCGCCAACGGCCACAGCCACGCGTTCCACCGGGCGCTGCGCGGCCGCACCCACGCGCAGGCCGGCTCGTTCTGGACCTGGCGCGACCAGATGTACCGGGCCGCGGCCACGCTCGACCCCGACCGCTACCACCGCCTGGCGCGGGCGGTGTTCGCGGAGATGGCGCTCGCGGGGTTCACCTGCGTCGGCGAGTTCCACTACCTCCACCACGGCCCCGGCGGTGTCGCGTACGCCGATCCGAACGCGATGGGCGACGCCCTCGTGGCGGCCGCGGCCGAGGCCGGCATCAGGATCACGCTGCTCGACGCCTGCTACCTCCACGGTGGAATCGGCGCAGAGCTCACCGGCGTGCAGCGCCGCTGCGGCGACGGGTCCGTCGAGGCCTGGGCGCAACGGGTGGCGCAACGACGCGCCGAGCCGCACCTGCGACTCGGCGCCGCCGTGCACTCGGTGCGCGCGTGCGAGCCCGACGAGATCCGCGCCGTCGCCGCCTGGGCCCGCGCCGCCGACGTTCCCCTCCACGCCCACGTGAGCGAGCAGCCGGCCGAGAACGACATGTGCCTCGCCGCCTACGGTCGGACACCCACCGGCGTGCTCGCCGAGGCGGGCGCGCTCGGGCCGGCGTTCACTGCGGTCCACGCCACGCACGTGACCGAGGCCGACATCGCGCTCCTGACCGCCTCTTCGGCGACCTGCTGCCTGTGTCCCACGACCGAGCGCGACCTGGCCGACGGCATCGGTCCGGCCGGCCGACTTGCGGCGGCGAGCGTGCCCCTCACGCTCGGGAGCGACTCGCACGCTGTGATCGACGGCCTCGAAGAGGCGCGCGCGGTCGAGCTCGACGAGCGGCTGGCCAGCCGCGAGCGCGGCCGGTTCGGCGCCGCCACGCTGCTGGACGCGCTCACCGCCGCCGGCCATCGCTCGCTCGGCTGGACCGACGCCGGCCACCTCGCGCCCGGCGGGCGCGCCGACCTGGTGACCGTGTCCGTGCAGTCGGTCCGCCTGGCCGGCTCCGACGCGACCGATCTGTTGGCCGCCGTGGTGTTCGCCGGCACCGCAGCCGACGTCACGCACGTCACCGTCGACGGCGTGGACGTGGTCGACGCCGGCCAGCACCTGCGCATCGACGTGCCCGACGCGCTCGCGCAGTCCATCGCGGCGGTCCACGCGTGAGCCACGAGCCCGCACACCATCACGGCGGGGACGAGGCCGCGGGCCCGACCACGATCGTCGTCGACAACATCGGCCTGCTGGTCACCAACGACCCGGCGCTCGGCGAGGGCCCGCTCGGCCTCGCGCGCGACGCGGCGCTCGTGATCGAGGACGGTCGCGTCCATGCCATCGAGCGGTGCGGCGTGGCCGCCGACGATGCGTTCGATGCCGCGGGCCGCTGCGTCATCCCGGGCTTCGTCGACAGCCACACCCACCTGGTGTTCGCGGGCGACCGGGCTGACGAGTTCGTGGCCCGCCTGACGGGCCAGCCGTACGACCCCGCGGGCATCGCCACGACGGTGGCGGCCACCCGCGCCACCACCGACGACGAGCTGCTGCGCCTGGCGCGGCGCCGCCAGCGCGAGGCCTGGGCCGGCGGCACCACCCATCTCGAGGTGAAGTCCGGCTACGGCCTCGACGTCACCCACGAGCACCGCAGCCTCCAGGTCGCCAGCCGGCTCACCGACGACACCACGTTCCTCGGCGCGCACCTCGTGCCGCCCGAGTACCGCGACCGGGCCGACGACTACGTCGACCTCGTGTGCGGCGCCATGCTCGACCGCTGCGCGCCCCTGGCCCGCTGGATCGACGTGTTCTGCGAGCGAGGCGCGTTCGACCGCGACCAGGCCCGGGCCATCCTCGACGCCGGGCGCCGGGCCGGGCTCGGCGGTCGCGTCCACGCCAACCAGCTCGGTCCCGGCCCGGGGGTGCAGGTGGCGGTCGAGGCCGGCGCGGCATCGGCCGACCACTGCACCTACCTGTCCGCCGCCGACCTCGACGCGCTGGCCGGCAGCGACACGGTGGCCACCTTCCTGCCCGCGGCCGACTTCAGCACCCGCCAGCCGTACCCGGACGGGCGGGCCGCCGTCGACGCCGGTGTGGCCATCGCCCTGGCCTCGAACTGCAACCCGGGCTCCAGCAACACCACCTCGATGGCGTTCGTGATCGCGCTGGCGGTCCGCGAGATGGGGCTCACGATCGACGAGGCGCTCCTCGCTTCCACCCTCGGGGGCGCCCGCGCCCTGCGGCGGGCCGACCGCGGCCACCTCGGCATCGGTGCCCGCGCCGACGCGGTCGTGCTCGACGCCCCCTCCTTCACCCACCTGGCCTACCGACCCGGCATGCCGCTCGTGGCCGCCACGCTGATCGACGGGCAGCCGGTGACTCCCGACGACATCGGCCGCCTGCGCTGACCGACGCTCGGCTGTCGGCTGTCGGCTGTCGCGTCGGCCGGCTCAGCCGGCGTCGTCGTCGGCCGCGGCGTCCTGCAGCGCATCCGCCCCGGGCCGCTCGACGGCGTCCTGCAGCTCGACGGTCCCCTGCAGCTCCACCGCCTCGAGCGCGCCGGGGCTGTAGGCCGAGATGAGGTGGCTGATGTCGACCCCGCGTTCGCTGTAGGCGCGCACGATCTCGAGGCGGGCGTCGGTCGCGGTCGTGTTCCGACTGTGCTGGCGCAGGTGCTCAGCCCACGAGTCGACGACGAACGTCTCGACGAAGCGATCGGGCGCGGCGAGGTCCCGGAAGAGGTTCCACTGGTAGGCGCCGGTGCGCCTTCGGTGGCGTTCGATGCCGCGCATCGCCTCGACGAAGGAGCGGACCTTCTCGAACGGCACGTGGTACGTGACGGTCACGAGCACCGGCCCGTCGTCGGGGCGCGGCACGAGCGTGACCACCGGGTCGACCCCGGTGACCGGGCTCGCGTCGATGGTGGCTGTGGTGGCGATCGGCCACCGGCGCACGAGGAACAGCCCGCTCAAGAGCATCAGCCCGGCCACGAGGTGCGCGCCGGCGAGGCTCCAACCGGCGAGCGTGCCCCACAGCGCGCTGCCGAGCGCGATGCCGCCGGTCAGCACGAGCATGTAGAGCCCCATGCCCCGGGCCCGCACCCATGCCGCGAGCGTCGACTGCGCGGCCACGTTCGTGGTCGTGAAGGCGGTGGTCCATCCCACGCCGGCGGCGAACAGCCCAGCGCCGACGGCGACGGGCTCGTGCACGAAGCCGTCGACGAGCAACCCGACCGCGAGCAGCACGGTGGCGAGGACGAGGAGGCCGTCGCGCGACAACCGCTCCTCGAACCGGGGCCGCAGGACGGCCGCGACTGCGGCGCCGACGCCGAAGCAGGCGAGCAGCGCGCCGTACGTGCCCGAGCCGCGGTGCAACGAGTCGCGCACGACGATCGGCAGCAGGGCCTGCAGGGCCGCCGCCGGCACCATCAACGCCGCGACGCGGACCAGCACCCGCCGCAGCACCGGGGCGTTCATCCCGTAGCGCATCGCCGCACGCGTGGCGCCGGCCAGGGTCTCGGACGGCAATCGGGACTCGGGCCGCTCCTGGCGCCAGGCCGCGAGCACCAGCACCGTGCCGAGGAACGACAGCGCGTTGACCGCGAACACCCACGCCGGCCCGGCGGCGGCGAGCACGAGCCCGCCCAACGCGGGGCCGATGGCCCGGCCCACGTTGTACGTGAGGGCGCCGAGCGACAGCGCCTGGCTCAGCTCTCGTCGCGGCACGAGGTCGGGCTGGATGGCCTGCCACGCCGGGCCGTTGAGCGCGGTGCCGAGGCCGAGCGCGAACGTGAGGACCAGCAGCGAGAGCGGGGTCACCCGATGCGCGAACGCCAGCACGGTCAGGGCGACCGCGGCCGCCATCATGATCATCTGGGTGACGAGGAGCAGCCGCCGGCGATCGACGATGTCGGCCAGCGCGCCGCCCGGGATGCCGACGATGAAGACCGGGAGGAACGTCGCGGTCTGCACGAGCGCGACCAGCGCCGGCGAGCCGTGGAGGTCGCCCATGTACCAGGCCGACCCGACGCTCTGCATCAGCGTGCCGACGTTCGACGCCATCTGCGCGATGAACAGCGCCAAGAAGATGCGGTGGCGCAACGGCGCCCACGGCGAGAGCCGAGCCGGGACCTCCGTCGCCTCCGTCACCTCCGTGGCGTCGGTGGCATCGTCCCGCGTGGTCATCGCGCGCGACGGTAGGCGGGACGGCGTGGTGCCACGCCCTTGGGCCGCCCGCCGCCTCCGCCTTCGCCGACGCCCGGTGCCGCGGGCAGGATCGGTGCTCGCCACCGCGCACCACCCGAGCCGAGCAGGGAGCCTCCGTGCCCGCACCAGAGCCCACGGCGTCCATCGAGGCCGTCGTCGCCGACATCACCACGCTCGAGGTCGACGCGATCGTCAACGCGGCCAACTCGTCGCTCCTCGGTGGCGGTGGCGTCGACGGCGCGATCCACCGTGCCGCGGGGCCAGGGCTGCTCGACGAGTGCCGCTTGCTCGCCGGCTGCCGGACCGGCGACGCGAAGTCGACCGGCGGCCACCGCCTGCCGGCGCGCTGGGTCATCCACACCGTCGGACCGGTCTGGCGGGGCGGCGACTCCGGCGAGCCCGAGCTGCTGGCCTCGTGCTACCGCCGCAGCCTGGAGGAGGCCGACCGGTTGGGCGCCCGCTCGATCGCCTTCCCGGCCATCTCGACGGGGATCTACGGCTACCCCAAGGACGCCGCCGCCGAGATCGCCGTGCGCACCGTCAGCGAGGCCAGGACGGCGGTCGAGCGCATCGTGCTCTGCGCGTTCTCACCCGAGGACCGCGACCGCTACGTCGCCCTGCTCGCCGGCTGACCCGCCGTCCCGCTCGATCGGGTTTCGCCGGCTATGGGAGGGCGCACCAGGCCTCGTTGACGCTCCCCTCTTCGTAGAACCAATCGTCCTCCGCCTCCCCCGCGTCAAGGAGTGATTTGAGGGCGTGAAGATCGGCGTCGGGCCCGATGTCGAGGGCCACGACGCGGTACGTGGCCTGCACCTTGCCGGCCACGCCATAGGGGCGGAAGACGTCGAGCACCGCCACCGGATCGCCGCGCAGCGACCCCTCGTAGGCCGGGACGACGCGGACGGTCAGCCGGCCAGAGCGGCGGACGTCACCGGTCGGCCGCAACCGCCCCGCAGCATCAGGCACGGCGGTCACGACGTCGCCCACCGCGAGGTCCAGGACGAACCACGGCGGCCCGTCGACCCGGTAGGCCCCGTCGCCGAGCGCCTCGGCCCAGACGCTCTCGACGGCGACCGGCGGCCACCCATGCTCGGGTGGGTGCAGGTCGAAGTGGATCTGCACGAAGCCCGCTCCCCCGCTCACCGACCCAGTATGTCGCCGTGCTTCCAAGGGCGGCCGGGTGGCCAAATGCTCGGGCCAGATGATGGCGCGCTTTCGTCCGACCGTGATCCGGCCGACGTCCGGCTAACTGGGACCGGGAGCGGCGTCGATGATCGCGGTGGCCCGCTTGTCGAGGAACTGGGTAACGGCCTGCTGGCTGGCGCCGAACACCACGGCGACGCCGATGAGCGATTGCAGGGAGCCGTAGCCGTTGGTCACGCCCGAGCTGCCCGTCACCACGACGCCAACGATCGCCGTGAGGCTGCCGAGGACGATCTTCAGCAGCGCTTGTTGGAGCGGAAAGTTGAACGGGCTGCGGACGCGCGGGATCTTCGACGCCGAAGGGATGGCCGAGATGAGCGCGCCGATGGCACCGAACACCATGACCAGCAGGAGCGTCGCCCAGCGGGCGAGGTGTTCGGCGCCCGTACCAGGCGGCCGCACGATCTCCGCGCCGTCCAAGCGCCACTGCAGGACCACCATGCACGCCGAGCTTCCCAGCGCGATCAGCGTCATGATCACGAGTCGATTGCGGAAGGCTCGGGCCTCGTGGTGGAACGCGTCGCTCTGCGTGACCGCCGCGCGCAGGACGGCCTCGATCACGGTCCGCTCATCGGCCAGCGGGAGACCTGGCGGCGTCGGACTGAGGGCTGCTGGCATTCGCTACTCCTTCGGCGCGGCCGGACGCACGATGACGCTCACTTCTCGGGTCGGTGACCCGGGCCGATCATGTGCTCGAGGCGGACCCTTGCCGGATTGTCCGGGTCGAGCTCGGCGGCGCGCATCGCGGCCTCGTCACGCGCAAGCACGAGCCCCCGCGACGTGGCGTGCTCGACCACCTGGAGCTCGGCCTGGTGCAGGTAGATCCACGCGCGTTCGACCCGCGTCCCGTTCCACCAATCCGACAAGCGAGCGCGGATGACATGCCACGGGATGGGTTCGATGACCAGGTCGGCGGTGGCCTCCAGGAGCGCCAAGACGTTCGCACGGCCACGAGGCTCGACATGGTCGAGACGCTCGTCGATGGCGAGGATCCGATCGACCACCTCGAGCGTCCAACCCGGGAGTCGTCCGGACCTCGCCTTGGCGAGCCGTTCGAGCAGATCCGAGCGTCGCTCGTGCGTCGCATGCATCGTCTCCGACATCTGCCCGTCCCCCTTGCCGCCGGGGCGAGAATAGCAACGGGCTTGAAACGACGCGCCTCGCAGGAGCGCATTGGCGGGCTTCGCTGTCACCGGGGGTCCGTAAGCTCTCGATGAGTTCTTTCGCGCTGCCTCGTCTCATCCTCAGCACCCGTCGACCTCTCCCCCGACCCCTCCAGGAGCCTGCACGTGTCGCCCATCATCGAGGCCAAAGGCCTCACCAAGCACTACGGCGAGGTCCACGCGCTCGACGGCCTTGATCTCACGGCTGAGTCGGGGCGGGTCACCGCGCTGCTCGGCCCAAATGGCGCCGGCAAGACCACGTTCATCAGCGCGGTCGCCACCCTCCTGAAGCCGACCGCCGGGTCGCTGCACGTGGCCGGCATCGACGCCGCGACGCACCCCGAGCAGGTCCGCCGAGTGATCGGGTTGGCGGGCCAGTCCGCCTCGGTCGAGCCGGCGATGACGGGCCGCGAGAACCTGCAGATGGTGGCCCGGCTCTTCGGGCTCGACAAGCGCAGCTCGCGTCGCGCGGCCGACGAGGTGCTCGAGCGGCTCGGCTTGGCCGAGGCCGGTGATCGCCTGGTCCGCACGTACTCGGGCGGCATGCGTCGGCGCCTCGACCTCGGCGCGAGCCTGGTAGGGCGGCCCCGGCTGCTGCTGCTCGACGAGCCCACCACCGGCCTCGATCCCCGCAGCCGGCTCGAACTGTGGGACGCCATCCGCTCGCTGGTCTCCGACGGCACCGACGTGCTGCTCACCACGCAATACCTCGAAGAGGCCGATCAGCTCGCCCGTGACATCGTCATCGTCGACCACGGCAAGGTCATCGCCGCCGGCACGCCCGATGAGCTCAAGTCCCACGGTGGGCAGGACGTCATCGAGGTGCGGCCCCGAGCGTCTGCCGACCTCGATGCCACGGCCGAGGTCCTCACGCAGGTGGCGGCCGAACCGCCGCGCATCGACCTCGACACGCAGCGCGTGTCCGCACCCATCGAGGGGGGCGCCGAGCAGCTCTCCACCGTCGTGCGCCTGCTCGACGACCGCCACATCGCCGTCGACGACGTCGGCTTGCGCCGGCCCACCCTCGACGAAGTCTTCCTGGCCCTGACCGGCCAACCGATCGACGCCACCCCCGACCCGGCCCCATCGGCCGATGCAGCCTGAGAACGGACGCGAGATGACGACCACCGATCCCATCCAAGCCACCGGCAGCACCAGCGATGCCGCGCCCGAGCGCTCCGCCCCGATCGACCATTCGGTGCCCGGCGCCGGCTTCGTCACCACGTCGCTCACCACAGCGCGCCGCTCGATCCTGCAGTTCTTCCGCACGCCGCAGCTGCTCATGATGGGCACCATCCAGGGCGCGCTGTTCCTGTTCATGTTTCGCTACGTGTTCGGCGGCGCCATCCGCTCCGGCGGCGCGTTGAGCTACGTCGACTTCCTCGTCCCCGGCTTCCTGGTCACCGTCATCCTGTGGAGCGGCATGGGCGCGGCCGCCGGCGTCGCGGAGGACTCATCTTCTGGGGTCTACGACCGGCTTCGCTCGCTCCCCATACCGCGGGTCGCGGTCATGGTCGGCCGCTCGCTGGCCGACATCACGCTCGTCGCCTGGGGGATGCTCGTGACCGGCGCCCTCGGGTTCTTGCTGGGCTTCCGCACCCACGGCCGCATCAGCTCGGTGCTGCTCGGCTTCGTCCTCATGCTGATCGCGGGCTACGCGTTCACCTGGGTCTTCATCACCATCGGCCTCATCTCGGGCAACGCGCAGGCCGCGCAAGGCATGTCCATGCTGGTGGTCCCGTTCTCGTTCATCTCGAGCGCAAACGTGCCCATCAAGAGCATGCCGGGCTGGATGCAGCCCTTCGCCGCCAACCAACCGATCAGCGTGATCATCAACGCGGTGCGCAGCCTCATGCAGGGTGGCACGCACGTCGTGGGCATCGGCCATACGACCGCCTATTGGGTCGTGCTCAGCCTGGTCTGGTCGGCCGGGATCACGCTGGTCTTCAGCGCCCTCACCACGCTGCGGTTCTCCCGCAGCAAGTGACCCCGGCTGACGGGCCACGCCGCCTGCAGACCTAAGGTCGCCTGATGGAGATGCGTGTGATCGGCGGCCTGACCGTCTCGTCGTCGGGGCTCGGCTGCAACAACTTCGGGGGCCGGCTCGACCAGGCCAGGACCGACGGGGTCGTCGGCGCCGCACTCGACCAGGGCATCACCCTGTTCGACACCGCCGACATCTACGGCGGCGGGGGTCGCAGCGAGGAGATGCTGGGCAAGGCGCTCGGCTCGCAGCGCGACGCGGTGATCGTCGCCACCAAGTTCGGCATGGGCGACGGCACGACGCTGCCGGCCGGAGCGAGCGCCGCCGCCATCGAGGCCGCCGCCGAAGGCAGCCTGCGGCGCCTCGGCACCGACCGCATCGACCTGTACCAGCTGCACCTGCCCGACGACGCCGTGCCCATCGACGAGACGCTCGAAGCGCTGGACCGGCTCGTACAGGTCGGGAAGGTGCTCGAGATCGGCTGCTCGAACTTCGACGGCGCTCGCCTCGACGATGCGGCCCGGGCCGCCGACGCCCTCGGCACCTCCCGCTTCGTCAGCGTGCAGAACGAGTTGAGCCTGCTGCACCGCCACGGCGAGGCCGACCTCCTCGCGGCCAGCGAGCGGCACGACCTGGCGATCCTCCCGTACTTCCCCTTGGCCAGCGGCCTGCTCACCGGCAAGTACCAGCGTGGCGAAGAACCGGCGGCCGGCACGCGGTTGTCCGGCTTCGCCGGCGCACGTCGCGACCGCGCCCTGTCGGACGCCACGTTCGACGTCGTCGAGGCGCTCGTCGCCTTCGCCCGTGAGCGCGGCCACACGTTGCTCGAGCTGGCGATGTCATGGCTGGCCGGCCTCCCCCACCTCGCCTCCGTGATCGCCGGAGCCACCACCCCCGAGCAGGTCCGGGCCAACGCCCAGGCCGTCGGCTGGCAGCTCACCGACGACGAGCGGGCCCAGATCGACGCCATCGCGCCCGCCGGCTGACCGGGGCCGGCGACCGACCGAGCTCCCTCCTCAGCCGGCGTCGAGCGCGTACCGGTTGGAGCGGCGGAGCGTGCCGAGATCGTTGAACCGCACGCCATTGGCCCGCATGATCGGGTGGACGACCCGAGCCGTCATCTGCCGAACGTAGAACGGGTCGGACGGCACGAAGTGGTGGATGCTGTGGGTGCTGCCGAAGTTGGCGCAGAAGACCTGCAGCGGGGCCAGATACCAGCGGTTCAGCACCTGGGTCTGCTGGACGATGTTCCCTTCTTCGACGTCGCCGTAGTAGTGCATGTTCGACGAGACGAAGTGCAGGCACGCCACCCGCAGCACGTTGGGAGCGATCCACACGATCGCCAGCACGTTGATGACGTGCAGCGCGGTGGCTCCGAGCCCGGCCGTCAGGATCGGGCCGGCACCCAACGTTCGAGCGACCAGGTTCGCGGCATTGAGGGCCAGGAACGAGTACCAGATGGCCAGGGCCACATAGGCCATCGGGAAGTAGGCCTTGGCCACCATCTTCAGATATGGAGCGCGCGTCGCACGGTCCTTGGGCATCCGAAGGAGCGATGCCGCGAGCGGATCGATCATCATCAGTGCACGCTTCGGGCCCCACGGCTCACCGTTGGTGATCGCTCGCTCCTCGATGTCGCGCTTGGTGCCCGACACCTTGTGGTGCAGCAGGTGCAATGGGCGACGAGACCACGGGCTGATCGTGTAGGGCCGCAACGCCCAGCAGACGGCGAACATGGCGTTCTGCGCCTTGGCATTGCGCGCGAAGTACAGCCGGTGGATCTGGTCGTGCTCGATCTCGTGGGCGATCGCCATGAAGAAGGCCGCGACCGGCACCGACGCCCACCACGGGACGACACCGGCCACATGCGCCAGACCCACCGCCACGACACCGAGCACCGACACGCCGAGAAGACCCGCGCCGATCGCGTCTTGGTGGCGCAGGATCGGATGCTGGTCGCGGATCTCCTGGCTGCGGGTCCGCACCGCACCGCGGATGCGTCGCGATCGCTCGGCATCCACGGCGTTGGTGCCGTCCTCCACCTTCGGCTCGACATCGCCCGGCAGGGCGATCCTGGGTTCGAGGGCAACGCTCATCGGCGTTCGCTCCATTTCTTCTGGTCGGACAGGTTCCACGATGACGAAACCTCGCCCGGTCGGCCCCGTCGCGATGCGCCAACCACTTGGCAAAGTCCGCCACCATCGAGCCCGCACCGCCTCGGGAAGTCCCCTTACCATCCGTGCGATGGCGGGCGGATCACGATCCTCGACGGTGCTCACCTCCTGGACGAGCGCGCTGCTCCGGACGCTCGGCGCGCTGGGCATCGACGCCGCCGCTCTGGCCGAGCGAGCGGGCCTCATGCCGGCCGACCTCGACGATCCTGATCGCCGCATCCCGCTGGCCGCGTCGACCCAGTTGTGGACGACCGCGGTCGAGGCCACCGGCGATCCGGCGCTGGGGCTCGTCGTGTCCCTCCACGTGCGTCCGGGCACGTTCCACACGCTCGGACATGCCGTGCTCGCCAGCTCCACCCTGCGCGATGCGCTCGAACGCGTGGCCCGGTTCTGCAACGTGACCGCCGACGCGGCGCGGGTGACGATCGCGGAGACGGCGGCCGAGGTGTCCCTGACCGTCGCGTGGCGCCACGACACCGAGCCACCCGCCCCCGAAGCGATCGACGCGATCATGGCGTCGCTGGTTCGCTCCGCTCGGTTCATGCTCGACCGGTCGGTGGCGCCGAGCCGCATCAGCCTCGAACGACCGGAGCCCCCCGACCGTGCGCCGTTCGACCGCGTGTTCCGCTGCCCCATCGCCTTCGCGGCGCCGGCCAACTGCGTCACCTTCGACCGCGCGACCGCCGAGCGTCGGGTCGCCGGCGGGCACGCGCCGCTGGCCGAGCTTCACGACCGGGTCACGGCCGCGTACCTCGCCGGTCTCGATGCCAGCACGACGGCGGAGCGCGTCCGCCAGGTCCTGCCGGACCTGCTGCCCGCCGGCGAACCGTCGATCAGCGCGGCTGCCGCGGTGCTCGCCGTGAGCCCCCGCACCCTCCAACGGCAGCTCCACGAGGAGCAGACCACGTTCCGCGCCGTCCTCGCCGACACCCGCCGGCGGCTGGCCATCGACTACCTGCGAGCCGGGGAGCACTCGATCACCGAGATCACCTACCTGCTCGGATTCAGCGAGACGCCGACGTTCTCCCGTGCCTTTCGCCAGTGGACCGGCGTCGCGCCATCGCAGTTCACGTAGGGGACGAACCAACCCTGCCGGCCCGGGTGGCGCGGGCGGATCAGACTGCGCAGGAGTCGCCCTCGCACAACCCGTCGCCGTCGCGGTCGCCGGTGGTCACGACGACGGGCCTGCGCTCGGCCCAGGCCTGCTGCAGCACGTCGAGCATGACGTCCGCCGGCTGCGCGCCCGACACGGCCAAGCGGTCGTCGAACACGAAGAAGGGCACGCCGCTGATCCCGATCTGCGTGGCCCGCCGCTCGTCGGCGCGGACCTCGTCGCCGAAGGCGTCGCCGTCCAGCACCCGCTGCGCCTCATCGCGATCGAGGCCGGCGTCGGCCGCGAGGTGGACGAGCGCGGCCGGGTCGCCGATGGGCTCGCCCTCGGTGAAGGTGGCCCGCATCAGGCGCTCCTTCAGCTGGTCCTGGACGCCGCGCGTCCCGGCCAGGTGGAGCAGCCGATGGGCGTCGAACGTGTTGCCGGGCTTGGCACGGTCGAACCGGAAGTCGAGCCCGTCGGCGGCGGCCGCATCGGTCATGCGATCGAGCATGGTCTGCGCCTGCGCCGGGGCGGTCCCGTACTTGCCGGCCAGCCGGTCGACGTAGGACCCGTCCCGGGTGGCGGGCGCGCTCGGGTCGAGCTCGAAGGACCGCCAGACCACCTCGACCTCGTCGCCGTGCTCGAACTCGGCCACGGCGGCCTCGAACCGGCGCTTGCCGATGTAGCACCAGGGACACACGACATCTGACCAGATCTCTACTCGCATACGTGTATCAACAGCCTTTGACGGCGAAGTAGTCCCGCGAGGGAGGAACGGCGCCGCCGGCCGCCGAAGTGGTTCCGAGCCGAAATCGCCACCAGAGGAGTCGCCGTGACGCTCAGAACGCACGCCCGCGCCGCCGTCGGCGTCCTGACCGCAGGCCTTCTCGTGACCGCGACGTCGGCCTGGGTGTCGGCGCGCCCGAACGCCATCACCGCGGCCCCGCTCGCACCGACGTTCGCCACCGGCCAACCCCAAGGCGCGACCGTCGGCAAGGCGGGCTGCGGCGCCAACCAGGCCGGCGAGCCCTCGATCCACGTCTCCAAGGCCGGCCTCGTCGAGCTCGGCTCCGAGAACGGCATCGGCAACGGCAGCGTGCTGTGGCGCGGCGTGCAACGAGGCGGCACCGCGGTGAGCGCGTGCGCGCTGGTCTATGCGGGCCAGCCGAACGCCGTGGCGGCGGGGGCGGGCGCCTCCGGCGGCGACATCGACACGGCCTTCGCTCCCGTGCCCCTGGCCAACGGCGTCTACCGGCTCTACGTGGCCAGCCTCAACCTCGCGTCCGTGAACGTCGCCACGTCGGTCGACAACGGCAAGACCTTCCACCAGACACCGGTCCAGGGCGGGCTGCCGGGCGACGACCGCGAGTGGATCGCGGCATGGGGGCAGTCGACGTCGCTGCTCAGCTACCACGACGTGGCCACCGCGAACATCAACATCCTGCGCTCCGACGACGGCGGGCAGACCTACACGCAGATCTCGCAAGCGATCCCGGCGACCGACTACAAGTCGCAGAACAACGAGCTCGGGAACCTCGTGATCGATCACCGGAACCCGTCGCCGAAGGCCGGAGGCTTCTGGGCCTACCAGTCGTTCGTGGCGCCGAGCAGCTCGACCGGATCGACCTACGACGAGGCGTTCCTGGCCGTCTCCAATGACGGCGGGCACACCTGGAGCGACAAGCCGCTGCCGTGCACCAAGAAGTTCGGCGCCAACGGCCTCGGCCACAACTTCCCCAACATCTCGGTGGCCCCCAACGGGCGCCTCTGGTACGCGGTCTCCAACGACACCGGCATCTACACCGCCACGTCCAGCGACCACGGCGCCACGTGGACCTGCTCGGGCCGGATCAGCACCACCACCCCACACGCGATCTTCCCGTGGCTCGTGGCCACGTCCGCGGGCGTCGACCTCGTGTACTACGGCGAGATCGGGAGCGGCTCGACCGGCACCTGGTACGTCGAGATGGCGCAGAACCCCACCTCGACCATCACCGGTTGGGGCGCCCCGCACGCGGTCGTCGCCGTCCACAAAGGGCCGGTGTGCGAGAGCGGCATCAACTGCACCGGCGGCCGCCAGCTCTACGACGACTTCGGCATCGACACCGACCCCGCCGGCTGGGCCCACATCGCCTACTCCCACGACGCGCCCGCGCTCGGCGGCAGCGGCACCTACACCGGCTACGCCGTGCAGACCGGTGGCACCCACGTCGGCGCGCCGAACTAGCGGTTCGGACCGGTGCCGGCGGGTCTGCCCGCGCCCGGTACCCGTCAGCGTCGAGGGCGCCTCACCCTGAGGTGACGATGGGCTCGCGGTCAGGTAGCCCGAGGAAGGCGAGCACGTCGTGCGCGTCCGCCCGCAAGGCAGCGAGCGCCGACTCGCCGATGTGTTCGAGCATGCGCACCGTCAGCGTGCTGCCGGCCAGGCCCCAGGTCGCCACCGCCCGGCCGTCCACCAACGCGAACGGTCGGAAGAGGCCGTTGTCGGTGACCAGCCCGAGGTGCGGGCCCACGATCGGCTCCCGTGCCGTCCAGCCGAGCAGGAGCGGATCGAAGGGGCCGAGCAGGCGGGGCGGGGGCAGGCTGACCGACGGTTCGCGGTCCGCGAGGTCGACGAGCCCGCCCTCGCTCTCACGCAGCACGTCGGCGACGGCCCCGAGCCCTCGGCGGGCGTCGCCCAGCGTGATCCCCGCCCACCGGGCCAAGTCGCGAGCGTCGGCCGGCCCGTGGGCGGCCAGGTAGCGGAGCGCCAAGCGGCCGAGCGCCTCGTCCCGCGGCAGCGCCGCCGGTGCCGGCCCCAACCAGGCCGTGGCCGACACGAACGCGTGGTGGCCGTCGACCACCGGGCCGCGCACCACGTCACCGCGCAGCGAGGCCGCCACCAGCACGTGGACGAGGGCCTGCCGGGCCGTTGGCACGCCGGCCGCGTCGAGCAGGTCCCGCAGCTGCGACCGCGTCTGCGGGCCGCTCGCCACGGCCTCGCGCACGATCTGCACCCCGAGATCGGCCTGGCCCGGATCGACGCCCTCCTGCTGGAGGCGCCGGGCGTTGCCGGTGGCGAGCTGCGGCGTGGTGAGCGGGTGCAGCCACCAGTAGTCCTCCGCGGCGACCAGGTGCAGGGTGCCGCGGTTCAGCCACGTGACGAGCAGCGACCGCCGCTCGGTCAGGGCGGCGTCGACGTCCCGCGCCGTCAGGCCAATGGCCCGGCTGCGGATGCTCAGCCGCAGCCCCCGCGGGTCCTGAGCTTGCACCGCCAAGAGCCGACGCACCACGTCCTCAGGCGTGTGCCCTGGAGGGCGGTCGAGCATCTGGGCACCGATGCGCGTCGCGATCACGGACGGTCCGACGCTCAACCCCGCGCTCCCCCACGACCCGTGACCACGACCGGGCACCCTACGGTCGGGGGGAGCGCCGGCCGAACCCCGCATCGATCTTGGGCGGCGCCGGCCCGAGGCCAGGGTGTCGCCGGCGTGAATCACGGCAGGCCCCGGTCGTCGGACGGGATCATCTGCCGGGCGGGCAGCTCCAGCACCCCTCGTCGATGGTGTCCGTGCCCACGCTGATGTGGGGATGCCAGCGGGCGGCGTAGGGCGCGGCGGAGCGACCGTCGATGGTGGTGGTCAGCAGGGGACCGGCAGCTGGCCGCGTGCGCCCGTTGACGGTGTGCCACCTCAGTCTTAGGGTGCTGTGACACGAGTCATGGCGGAGGGCGGCCAATGGCGACGAAGCGCAGCACCCGCGTCATAGCGGTGACGCTCAGCATGTGTCTTGCGGCGACGCTCGGCGGGTCTCAGGCGGCCTTTGCCGACCCGCCGGCACCGGCGTGGGAGCAGCGGAGCCCGACGTCGACGCCCACCGGCACGCTCGGCGCGGCGGCGGCGTTCGACGGCATCGGCGGCGGCGCGATCATGTTCGGCGGCCAGGCGGGGCCCGCCGGCAACCCGAACGCCGAGACCTGGCGCTGGGACGGCACCAACTGGACACATCTCAGCCCGGCCGCCAGCCCGCCGGCCCGGTCACTCGCCGCCATCGGCACCGAGCCGTCCGGAACCGTGCTGCTCGTCGGCGGCAACTCCGACGGCGGGCTGACCCCCAACCTCACCGACACCTGGCGTTGGGACGGCTCGACCTGGACCCAGCTGTCCCCGGTCACCACCCCGCCCGCTGGGGGCTCGATGGCCCTCGACCCGGCGACGAACCAGCTCATGCTCGTGGGCCCGGGCGGCGACACCTGGCGCTGGTCGGGCGCCGACTGGACCCACCTGATCCCGCCGACGGCTCTTCCCGCCGGCAGCCAGATCTCGACGGCGCCGACGGCCAGCCAGGTGGTGGCGGTCGTCAACACGGCCCCAGCCCTCGTCTGCAGCTGCGGCGACTCGGCGATCGTCGACACGTACGTCTGGACGGGCACGACATGGAGCCTCCGGACCCCGGCCACCAGCCCGCCGGCGCGCAACTCCTTCCTGCTCAGCCCCGACACCACCGGCCAGACGCTGCTGTTCGGCGGCACCCGGCGCGTCAACATCGATGGCGGGCACGGCACGTACTTCGTCTTCGACGACACCTGGCGCTGGGACGGCACCACCTGGGCACAGGTAAGCACGACGTCCCAACCGAGCGCCGGCTCATACAAGGCGGCTGCCACCGTCGCCGGCCGCGTCCTGGCCTTCGGTGGCTACGACACCTTCAACGGCGAGGGCACCGACACCTGGGAGTGGACGCCGCCGGCCCCCCTCGCGCCGGGCAGCGTGAGCGCCGCGGCCGGTAGCGACAGCGCCACCGTCTCCTGGACGCCGCCGGCACCGAACGGCAGCGGACCGGTCACCGGCTACGTCATCACCCCGTACGTCGGAAGCTCGGCGAAGCCGACCCAGCTGGCCCCGGCCGGAGCGACCTCAGAGCCGGTCTCGGGGTTGGCCCGGGGCTACACCTACACGTTCACGGTCACGGCGGTCACGGCGAGCCGCACGGGCGCGCCGTCCGCCCACTCCAACCCGGTCATCCCCTACGGCCCACCCGGCACGCCCATCAACGTCACCGCCACCGCAGGCATCGACTCGGCCACGGTGCACTGGACCGCTCCCGGCAACACCGGTGGTGCCCCCATCACCGGCTACGTCGTCACCCCGTACGTCGGGTCCCACGCGCAGACCGACCACCCGTTCACCACGACGGCCACCACCCAGACGATCCCGGGGCTCGCCCGCGGCTACACCTACACGTTCCGGGTCGCGGCCGTGAACGGCCACGGCACCGGGAACCGCTCGGCCGCCTCCAACGCCGTGACCCCCCACGGGCCGCCGGCAACGCCGAGCAACGCCCACGCCCGGCCAGGCAACGCCGCCGCCACCGTCTCGTGGACCGCACCGTCCTTCAACGGCGGATCGGCCATCACCGGCTACGTGGTGACGCCCTACGTCAGCGGCGTCGCGCAGAGCCCCCACCCGTTCAACTCGACCGCCACCACCGAGACCATCGCCGGGCTCTCGAACGGCACCAGCTACCAGTTCCGCGTCGCCGCCGTCAACGTCTACGGCACCGGCAACGCCTCCGCCGCCAGCCCGGCCATCAAGGTCGGCACGCCGAGCGCTCCGGCGTTCGTGTCGGTCTCGGCCGGCCCGGGCGCGGGCCAGGCGAGCATGCACTGGTGGAGCCCCGACGGCAACGGTTCGCCGGTGAGCGGTTACGTCGTGATCCCGTACATCAAGGGCGTGGCCCAGCCGGTGCACAACTTCACCCAGACGGCCAACTCGCTGGTCGTGTCCGGCCTCGCGCACGGCACCACCTACACGTTCACGATCGCGGCGCGCAACGCCGTCGGCGTCGGACCCGCCAGCTCCCCGGTCGGACCCATCACCACGAGCTGAGCCCCGTCGAACCCGGCGCGACCTACAGGATGTAGAGCATCTCCTGATAGGTCGGGAGCGGCCACAGGTCGTCGGCGACCATGCCCTCGAGCGCGTCGGCGGCGGCGCGCACGGCCAGCATCGCCGGCAGGTGGTCGTCGGCGGCGTGGCGGGCCTCGAGCATCGGGTCGAGCGGATGATCGTGTGCGAGATCCTCGGTCAGGGCCCTGATGGCCGCCTGCAGCTCGGTGATGGTCGCACTGGTCTCCTCGAAGGTCGACCGGTCGGGCTCGTGGCCGATCGCCAACGAGCTGGCCAGGTTCGTCGCCAGCTCGGTCTGGTAGCGGAGCGCGGCCGGCAGGATCTGCGTCTTGGCCATCTCGAGCGTCAGCTTGGCCTCGACCTCGATGCTCATCGCGTAGTGCTCGAGCGCGATCTCGTAACGGCTGTGCATCTCGCGGTGGTTGAACACCCCGTAGGTGCTGAACAGCTCCAGCGACTCCTCGGTGATCAGCTCGGGCAGCGCGTCGAGCGTGGTGCGCAGGTTCGGCAGGCCGCGTGCCTCGGCCTCGATCTGCCAGTCGTCCGAGTAGCCGTCGCCGTTGAAGACCACGGTGCCGTGCACGGTGATGATCTCCTCGAGCACCTTCTGCACCGCCGAGTTGAACTCGACGCCGTCCGCGATGAGCGAGTCGAGCTCGGTGGCGATGTGGTCGAGCGCCTCCGCGAGGATCGTGTTGATCGTCACCATCGGTCCGGCGATGGACTGAAGGGCACCCGGCGCCCGGAACTCGAAGCGGTTGCCGGTGAACGCAAAGGGGCTCGTGCGGTTGCGGTCGCCCGGATCGGTCGGCAGCACGGGCAACGTGTCGACCCCGATCATCAGGGTGCCCTTCTCCTTCGACGCCGTGGCGCCGCCCTTCGCGACCTGGTCGAACACGTCGGTCAGCTGGTCGCCCAGGAAGATCGAGATGATGGCCGGAGGCGCCTCGTTGGCGCCCAGGCGGTGGTCGTTGGTCGCCGACGCCACCGACGCGCGGAGCAGGCCGGCGTACTTGTGCACGGCGCGGATGACCGCCGCGCAGAACACGAGGAACTGGGCGTTCTCGTGGGGCGTGTCGCCCGGGAGGAGCAGGTTGCCCTCGGTGGTGTTGCCGAGCGAGAAGTTCACGTGCTTGCCCGACCCGTTGATGCCGGCGAAGGGCTTCTCGTGGAAGAGCACCTCCATGCCGTGCTTCAGCGCCACCTTCTTGAGCGTCACCATCAGCAGCTGCTGGTGGTCGGTGGCGACGTTCGCCCGCTCGAACATCGGGGCCAGCTCGAACTGCCCGGGCGCGACCTCGTTGTGGCGGGTCTTGGCCGGGATGCCGAGCTTGAACAGCTCGTTCTCGGAGTCGAGCATGAACGCCAGCACGCGATCGGGGATGGCGCCGAAGTAGTGGTCGTCGAACTCCTGGCCCTTCGGCGGCAGCGCGCCGAACAAGGTGCGACCCGAGTTGAGCAGATCGGGTCGCGAGAAGAAGAAGCTGCGATCGATGAGGAAGTACTCCTGCTCGGCGCCCGCGAACGAGACCACCGAGTCGGGCTTCTGGTGCCCGAACAGGTGCAGGATGCGGTCGGCCTGCTTGGCCATCGCCTGCTGCGAGCGCAACAGCGGGGTCTTGTGGTCCAGCGCCTCGCCGGTCATCGACACGAAGACGGTCGGGATGCACAGCGTGTTGCCGTTCGGGTTCTCGAGGATGTAGGCGGGGCTGGTCACGTCCCAGCCCGTGTAGCCCCGGGCCTCGAACGTGGCCCGCAGGCCGCCGTTCGGGAAGCTCGACGCGTCGGGTTCGCCCTGCGTGAGCGTCTTCCCGGCGAACTCGGCGATCGACGAGCCGTCCAAGCCGGGCTCGAGGAAGCTGTCGTGCTTCTCGGCCGTGAGCCCGGTCAGCGGATAGAAGACGTGGGCGTAGTGGGTGGCTCCCCGCTCCATCGCCCAGTCCTTCATGGCTGACGCCACGACGTCGGCGATGGTCGGATCGAGGGTCTGCGCGTGCTCGATCGTGGCGATCACCGACTTGAACACGGTCTTCGGCAGCCGCGCCTGCATCACCGTCTTGGTGAAGACGTTCTGGCCGAAGACCTCGCCCGGGGCGCCCGGCGTCGGGAAGATCCCGGCCGGGGGCTGGTAGCCCTTCACGGCGTCGATCGCTTGCAGACGGGCGGTGCTGCCACTCATGACGTGCTCCTCTTGTCGATGCTGTCGTGGACGGTCTTGGCGAACGTTGGATGCGACGAGCGGGCGCTGAGGTGCGGACCGAGCGCGGTCACGACCGCGGCCGAGTCGGCCAGGTCGCACACGACGACCTCGCTCGGGTCGGCGGCTCGCGGCGGCCGCGACGCCTCGCGCACGCGGACGATGCGCCAGCGACCCGCGGCAAACGCGGCTGCCCGGCGCGGATCGTCCCGGGCTCGGTCGAAGTGGCCTTCGTCGGGCAGGTGCACGTCGATCCCGAGGCGCAGCGTCGGCAGCACCACGTCCGGCGCGGCCGCGCGCGACGAGCGCAGGAGGCGTGGCAGGTCCATCCGATCGCCGATCGGCAGCGTGCGGACCAGGGCCGTGGCGAGCGCATCGGCGACGAGTCGATGCCGCGAACCGCTGCACACGCGACACTCCGACCCGCCCGCGCGGTCGGCCACCGTCGCCCGCCACTCCTCACCGCAGAAGCGGCAGAGCCACCAGACCGACGACTGGCCCTTGGCCATGAGGTCAGGCCGCGTGGGGCGCGCGTTGCGGGTCGGATGCCACTCGGCGGCCACGCCCGGGAACTGGTTCCGCAGCAAGCGATGGGCGACGTCGCCGGTACCGGTTGCGGGCGCCGAGGGCCGGCGGGAGGGGCAGAGCGGGCAGCTGCGCGGCCGGCGGGTCCGCGCGCTCACCCCCATCTGCCACTCGTGGCCACAGGCCCCGCGCCACCACGCGACGCGAGCGCTGGCGGGGACCACGTCGTCGGGTCGCAGCGGGCGGTTCCGCTCGGGGTGCCACTCGGCGGCGATGGCCGGGAAGCACGCGGCGAGGTTCCGCTCCGGCGACGGACGCCGGCCCGTGCAGTAGGGACAGCGCGTTCCGTTCGTGCGACCGCGGACCGAGCCCTCCCACTCGTGGCCCGCACCGCAGCGCCACCACACGCGTCGCGACGACCCCGAGCCCACGTCGTTCGGGCCGAGGGTGCCGTTGCGCTCGGGATGCCACTCCGCGATCAGCCACGCAGGGCCGTGACCGAGGTGGGGCCGCGTGCGGCTCTGCGGCGCGGGCCGGCCGCGCCGATCGGCTCGCACGGCTCCCTCGTTCTCGTCGACCCGCTCGATTCCGAGCTTGCGCATCCAGCCCCGACTCAGGGCACGCGGAGCGCGGGTGCGCGCGTCGTCACGGATGATCTGCCCTTGCCCACCCGGGCATCCTGGGCACGCGGCGTCACGTCGCGATGAACGCAGCAAGGCAGCACGTGAAGAACAACTGACCGGAACCTGTTCCGTGGCGCCGGCGATCGGGCCGAGTCGGCGGCCGCTCGCTCAGGCCTGGCGCCAGGCCCGTTCGAACGGGAGCCGCCACACGAACGGCGCGACCAGCTGATGGATGGCGTTGGGTCCCCACGAGCCCGGCGCGTACGGCCGGACCGGTGGAGGGTCGGCCAGCAGCGGGGCCGAGAGCCCCCAGAGGCGCTCGATGCCTTCGGCCGACGTGAACAAGGTGCGGTCGCCGCTCATCGCGTCGTGGATGAGCCGCTCGTAGGCCTCCAGCACGTCGGACCCTTCGTGGAGCGAGAACTGCAGGCTCTGCTTGTCGAGCTTGAGGCCCGTGCCGGGTCGCTTTCCGTAGAACGACAACGACAGCCTCGACGCATCGGCCAGGTCGAAGGTGAGGTGGTCCGGTCCGTGCGCACCGATGCCGGAACCCGGGGGGAACATGCTCCGCGGCGGCTCGCGGAACGCGATCGAGATGATCCGGGCGCCCTCGGCCATGCGCTTGCCGGTGCGCAGGTAGAACGGCACGCCCGCCCAACGCCAGTTGTCGATGCCGCACTTGAGCGCGATGAAGGTCTCCACGTCCGAGTGCGGGGCGACGCCGGGCTCGTCGAGGTAGCCGGCGTACTGGCCCCGGACGGCATCGCTCGGTTGGATCGGGCTGAGCGACCGGAAGACCTTGTTCTTCTCCTCGGTGATAGCGCGTGGCTCGAGGGCGGTCGGCGGCTCCATCGCCATGAATGCGAGCACCTGGAAGAGGTGCGTGACGACCATGTCGCGGTAGGCGCCGGTCGTCTCGTAGAACGGCGCCCGCGGCCCCACGGCGAGCGTCTCCGGCACGTCGATCTGCACGTGGTCGATGTGCTCGCGGTTCCAGATCGGCTCGAAGAGACCGTTCGCGAACCGAAAGGCAAGGATGTTGAGAGCCGCTTCCTTTCCGAGAAAGTGGTCGATCCGAAAGATCTGCTCCTCGGCGAACGTCTCGTGCAGCGCCGCGTTGAGCTCTTGGGAGGAACGCAGGTCGATCCCGAAGGGCTTCTCCATGATGATGCGGGAGCGCTCCACCAGGTCCGCCTCGCCCAACATCTTCACCACAGCCAGCGCCGACTTGGGCGGAACGCTCAAGTAGTGGAGGCGGCGAGGCTCGGCCCCGAGGTCCGCTTCGGCTGCGGCGACGGCCTTCGCGAGCCCGTTCGCTCCGCCCGATGTCGGTGTGAACGACAGGCTGTTGGCGAACGCCGTCCACGCTTCATCGGTCACCGGATGGCGGGCGAACTCGTCGAGGGCGCCACGCGCCACCTCGCGGAACCCCTCGGTGTCCATATCGTCGAGCGACGTGCCCACGATGCGGCACTCGGGGAGCAGCCCGGCGGCTTCCAGATGGAACAGTCCGGGGATCAGCTTGCGGCGGGCCAGGTCTCCTGAGGCGCCGAACAACACGATGACATGCGGCTGGAGCGGTGCTCCGAGCTTGGGGTCCATGTCCGTGGGGTCGGTGTGCGGCATAGATCATCCTCGCCGACAACCCACCCACCGACAACCCACCCACCGACAAAGCTCACCCGGCGATCGGCCGGAGCGGGAGATAGGGAAGGGACCGACGACGCCGGTACGCGGGAACGGCCCTGCTGAGCTCATTGGTCCTCAAGGTCACGCACGAGATGCCGACGTACAACCCGAGGGCGTCGGACCGCTGCGCTCTAGCCGACAAGCGCTAGGACGGAACGACAGATGCCAAACGCCGCCGCACTCGACGCGGACGCCCTCGACGCCAAGGTGCTGTTGGGGGTGCTGGCCCAGGTGAAGGCCGGCGACTTCAGCGCTCGACTGCCCCTCGATTGGACGGGCGTGGCCGGCAAGGTCGCCGATGACCTCAACGACGTCATCATCGCCAACCAGACGCTCGGAGCAGAGCTCGCCCGGGTCAGCCAGGTGGTGGGCAAGCAGGGCAAGCTCTCCCAACGCGTCGTGCTCGGCGGCTGGGCGCACAGCTGGGCCGGGAGCATCGAATCGGTCAACAGCCTGATCGACGACCTCGTCCGGCCCACGATCGAGATGCAGCGAGTCATCGGTGCGGTGGCCGACGGTGACCTGAGCAAGAAGGTCTCTGCCGACGTCCGCGGCGAGACCCTGGAGCTGAAGAACACCATCAACGCCATGGTCGATCAGCTCAACGGGTTCATCTCCGAGGTCACTCGCGTGGCCCGCGAGGTCGGGACCGAGGGCAAGCTCGGCCAGGCCGCGGCGGTGACCATCGAGGTCGGTGGTGTCTGGAAGGACCTGACCGACAACGTCAACCTGATGGCCAGCAACCTGACGGGCCAGGTCCGAAACATCGCCGAGGTGACCACCGCGGTGGCGAACGGCGACCTGAGCAAGAAGATCTCGATCGACGTCAAAGGCGAGTTCCTCGAACTCAAGAACACGGTCAACGCGATGGTCGATCAGCTCAACGCGTTCGCTGGAGAGGTCACGCGCGTCGCCCGCGAGGTCGGGGTCGAAGGCAAGCTCGGCGGCCAGGCCCAGTCCAAGGAGGTCGGTGGCGTCTGGAAGGACTTGACCGACAACGTCAACCAGCTGGCTGCCAACCTCACCAACCAGGTGCGGGCCATCGCGGAGGTGGCGACCGCGGTGACCGAAGGCGATCTCACGAGACAGGTGTCGGTGGAGGCCAGTGGAGAGGTCGCCGTCCTGAAGGACAAGCTCAATGAGATGATCCGCAACCTGCGGGAGACGACCCGGGAGAACATCGAGCAGGACTGGCTGAAGACAAACCGCGAGCGCTTCACCCGGATGCTGCAGGGCCAGCGCGACCTCGTCACGGTCTCGAACATGATCCTGTCCGAGCTGGCGCCGCTCGTCTCGGCTCAGCACGGGGTCTTCTACTCGATGACCAGTCCGCCAGAGGGGGGCGAGCCGGCGCTGCGCCTCCAGGCCGGTTACGGCTATGAGGAGCGAAAGCAGCTCTCGACGTCGTTCCGGCTCGGTGACGGCTTGGTCGGCCAATGCGCCAAGGAGAAGAAGCGGATACTGCTGACCGAGGTCCCCAGCGATTACGTGAGGATCAACTCGGGACTCGGCTCGGCACCTCCCCTGAACATCATCGTTCTGCCCGTCCTGTTCGAGGGTTCGGTCCGCGCCGTGGTCGAGCTCGCGTCGTTCTCTCCATTCAGCGTCACCCATCAGGCATTTCTCGATCAGATCACCGAGAGCATCGGCCTCGTGCTCAGCACGATCGAGGCCAGCACCCTCACCGAGAACCTGTTGAAGCAGTCGCAGTCTCAGGCTGAAGAGCTGCGGGTGCAGCAGGAAGAGCTCCGTGAGTCCAACGAGGACCTCGGACGGCAGGCCCGGCTGCTGGCAGAGCAGAACATCGAGGCTGAGCAGCGAAATCAGGAGGTCGAGCAGTCCAAGCGGCTGGTCGAGGAGAAGGCTGACCAGCTCGGCCAGCTCTCCGTATCGTCGAAGTACAAGTCCGAGTTCATCGCGAACATGTCGCATGAGTTGCGGACTCCGCTGAACAGCTTGTTGCTCCTCGCCCAACAGCTCGAGGACAACCCCGAGCGGAACATGACAGCGACGCAGGTCGAGTACGCAAGCGTCATCGGCGCCTCGGGCCGAGATCTGCTCAACCTGCTCAACAGCATCCTGGACCTGGCCAAGGTCGAATCGGGCACCGTGGCGATCGAGATGACCGACCTCTCGCTCGACCAGATCCGCAGTGCGCTCCTGCGGGAGTTCGAGCACGTCGCCGCGGGCAAGGGCCTCGGCTATTCGATCGACATCGCTCCTGGCAGTCCCGTCGAGATCGTCACCGACCCGCAGCGGCTCCGCCAGATCCTCAAGAACCTGCTCGCCAACGCGTTCAAGTTCACCGAACGGGGCGAGGTGCGACTGCAGGTGGGGTTGGCCGAAGCCGGTTGGAGCCAGGACACGGAGTCGCTGGTCAACGCTCGGTCAGTCATCGCGCTCTCCGTCAGCGACACCGGCATCGGCATCGACGAGGAGCAGCAAGAGCACGTCTTCGAGGCGTTCGCACAGGGTGACGGCAGCACCGCTCGCCTCTACGGCGGTACGGGCCTCGGGCTCTCGATCAGCCGCGAGCTGGTCGGCCTGCTCGGCGGCGAGATCACGGTCACCAGCACGCCGGGCGTCGGCAGCACCTTCACCGTCTACCTCCCCTCGGGCATGCCATCGGCCGCGCGTCCGAGCAGGGCTGCGCTCCCCCACGATGCGCACGGCGTCGACAGAGAGCGGGCCTCGAACCACGTCCCGTTCAGCGGCCTGGGAAGCAACGATTTCGAGGGGACGGAGATCCTGTTGGTGGACGACGATTTCCGCAACATCTTCGCCCTGACCGCCCTGCTCGAACGGGGGCATGCATCGGTCAGCGTCGCGGAAAGCGGTGCCGACGCCATCGCCATCCTGGAACGAACGCCCACCATCGACATCGTCCTGATGGACATCATGATGCCGATCATGGACGGCTACGACACGATCCGCGCCATTCGACGGCTCGAGCAGTACACGACGCTCCCGATCATCGCCGTGACCGGCAAGGTCGTGGACGGCGAGCGCGAGCGCTGCATCGAGGCCGGCGCCAACGATTACCTCTCCAAGCCGGTCGAGATCGCCGATCTCATCGCCGTGCTCAAGCCGTGGCTGCCGAGCGCCGCGCCCGCCGCGATATGAGGCCCCTGTTCGCTGACATACGACCAGACGCGAGGAACGGGTTGGCCGGACCTGGATCGAGGCAGGTCCCCGTCCTGGTGGTCGACGACAACCCCGGAAAGCGACTGGCTGTCAAAGCCGTGCTGTCGCCCCTCGGCTATCCCGTCGTCGAAGCCGACTCGGGAATCGCGGCGCTGCGGTGCCTGATGGCCCAGGACTTCGCGGTGATCCTGCTCGACGTGTGCATGCCGCTCATGGACGGATTCGAGACGGCTGCGCTGATCCGGCAACGACGCGAGTCAGAGATGACTCCGATCATCTTCTTCACCGCATATGGCAGCGACGAGCTCCCGACGACGGACCACTACGCCCAAGGCGCGGTCGACTTCATGTTCGCGCCGGTCCCCCCGAACGAGCTGCGAGCCAAGGTCTCCGTGTTCGCGAACCTCTTCATCAAGGCGCAAGAGCTCGCGACCCGCGCACGCGAAGTGCAGACCTCTGCTGACCAGCTCCGCCTGCTCACCGACGCCGCGCCGATCGGGATCTTCCAGACCGACGCCGAGAATCGCTACGTCTACACGAACCCGCGTTGGTCCGAGCTCTTCGGCGTCTCCGCTGAGGAGGCGGCTGGGCAGCCGTGGCACGTCGTCATCGACGCAGAGGAGCGCGCCAGGATCGGCGCCAGGCTCGCTGACGGTCGCGCGGCGCAGGGTGAGCTCTGGGATCGGTTCGAGGTCCGGTCCCCCTCGGGGACCATCTCACGGATCGTTCTCATCACGTCGAAGGCGATCGCGGACGGCCACGGCGGAACGGCAGGATGGGTCGGGACCGCGGCGGACGTGACGGTCGAGGCGGGGGCGCGCGCGGCGATGGCCGGCGCTCGCGACAAGGCGAACGAAGCGTCGCAGCTCAAGTCGGACTTCCTGACGAACATGAGCCATGAGATCCGCACGCCTATGAACGGGGTCATCTGCATGACCGATCTGCTCCTCGAGACCGACCTCGACGCTTCCCAGCGCGACTACGCCCAGACCGTGCGCGACTCGGGGGTGGCGCTCCTGACCGTCATCGACGACATCCTCGACTTCTCGAAGATCGAAGCAGGAAAGCTCGAGATCGAGGACATCGAGTTCAGCGTGCGGGCGATCGTGCACGACGTCGTCGATCTGCTGCGCGGCCCGGCACAGGTCAAGGGCCTCGAGGTGGCCATCGACGTGGAGAGCGCGGTCCCGGCGGTCACCACGGGCGATCCGGGACGGGTGCGCCAGGTGCTGACCAACCTGCTCGGCAACGCGCTCAAGTTCACGCAGACCGGCACGATCGTGGTTCGGGTGTACGAGGCGGAGGTCATCGGCACCTACTCCATCGTTCGCTTCGAGGTCACCGACACCGGCGACGGCATCGCCGCCGACAAGCTCGAGCAGGTCTTTCAGCCGTTCGTTCAAGCAGACACGTCCACGTCCCGCAAGTACGGGGGCACCGGCCTGGGCTTGGCGATCAGCAGCCAGCTCGTCGCCCTGATGGGCGGCGACTGCGGCGTCTCCAGCGAGCAGGGGGTCGGGAGCTGCTTCTGGTTCACGATCCGGGCCGGCACCGCGTCGGCCCTTCCCCTCCCGTCGACCGAACCGGTGCTGGGCGCATCGCGTTCACTCCCCTTGCCAGCGCCAGGAGCTCGTCCCCCGGCCCGGCTGCTCCTCGCCGAGGACAACCTGATCAACCAGAAGGTGGCGGTCGCGATGCTCGCCGGCGCCGGATACCGCGTGGACACCGTGCTCAACGGCGCCGCGGCCGTCCAGGCCGCGTCCAAAGAGGTCTACGACGTCATCCTGATGGATTGCCAGATGCCGGAGCTCAACGGCTACGAGGCGACAGCTGCCATCCGGGCCCACGAGGGCGATCGCCGCCACACCCCCATCATCGCCATGACGGCCGGCGCGGGCCGGGCCGAACGATCGCGCTGCCTCGCCGAGGGCATGGACAGCTATCTCGCCAAACCCGTGAGCAAGGATGTGCTGCTCACGCTCGTGAGTCACCTCGTGCGGCATGGGCACCCGACGACCCCGGCGGCGCCCGGGGCGGATCAGGCCTCAGCAGCCGCGGTGACGATCGACCAGATCGTCGTCGACGAGCTCCGCTCCGTCGGGGAGGCCGCCGAGCAGGATCTCTTCGGCGACCTCGTGGAGCAGTTCTTCCAGGACACCGAGCCCCTCCTCCTCGAGCTCCGCGACGCGCTCGCGGTCGCAGACGGCGCCGAGGTGAGCCGCATCGCACACAACCTCAAGGGAAGCTGCGGCCAGCTCGGCGGCCGACGTCTCGCCTTGGCCTGCGGGCGTCTCGAGCGACGGGCCATCGAGGGCGCGCTGGCCAACGCCGAGGCCGCCCTGCACGAGGTCGAGGTCGACTACCAAGAGCTGCGCGCCGCGCTGACCCAGCAGGTGTCGACCGCCGCCCGCCGGCGGGCCTCCGCATGCTGACCGAGGGCGAGCGAGAACCGTCGCCGATCCGGGTCCTGGTGGTGGACGACCACGTGATGATGGCCGAGAGCTTGCGGCGCATCCTCGATTGCAGTCCCGACATCGAGGTCATCGGCATCGCGAGCACCGCCCGCGACGGCATCGCCGCAGCGGCGCGGCTTCATCCTGATGTCGTGCTCATGGACTACCAGCTGCCGGACGCGGACGGCGTGACCGCCGCGACCCAGATCACGCGGGACCGGCCGGCCACCCGGGTCGTGGTGCTCACGGCGGCAGGCGACGACGAGCGGCTCGCGCTCCGCGCCATGGCCGCAGGCTGCTCGGGGTTCCTGGGCAAGGCACGTTCCGTGGACGAGCTCCTGGCCGCGGTGCGGGCCGCGCGCGCCGGCGAGGCCGTGATCGCCCCGTCGATGCTCACCCAGCTGCTCCCGCGGCTCGGTCGCGGCTACGCGCACGTGGGCGACACCCTGAGCCGGCGCGAGCTCGAGGTGATCGAAGTGATGGCCAAAGGTGGCTCGGCCCAGCAGATCGCCGACGATCTCACGATCTCCAGCAACACGGCCCGCAAGCACGTGCAGAACATCATCCGCAAGCTCGGTGCGCACTCGAAGCTCGAAGCGGTGCTGATCGCCGTGCGAGAAGGCGTGATCCAACCCCTCTGACCGCTGGCGTCGCCGCGTACCGCGAACGAGGTACGCACAATGGCGCGCTCGGCCGTGGCCGCGGGCATCTCGCGAGCCGATGATGGAGAGGTGACCCCCACCGACAGCGACAGACGAGCCGTGCTCCCCAGCCGAGCGGGGCACGTCGTGAGCTGTCGGCTGGTTCCCTGGCCAGGTCAGTCGCCGGGCCCGGCCGCCCCTGCGCCGACGAGGGCCCATCTCGACTCGCCGCTCCGGTTCCTGATCGTCGATGATGCCGCCTCCACTCGGCGCCTCCTTCGGGCCGTGTTGGAGCACAGCCCGCGGTTCGAGGTCGCCGGCGAAGCCGACAACGGCGCCATCGCCATCGAGCGAGCGGCGATGCTTCAGCCCGACGTCGTCCTGCTCGACCTGTCCATGCCACTCGCGGACGGGGCCAGCGCCCTCGGCGACCTCCTGCGGGCAGCCCCGAGCACGCGGGTGATCGTCCTGTCGAGCAGCGGCGCCGAGCGCGCCGCGCCCTTGTTGGCGGCCGGAGCGACCGCGTTCATCCCGAAGGGGCTCAACCCGTTCGAGCTGCTCGAACGACTTGGCCGGATCCTGGGACGAGAGGCCGCCGTCCTCGAGCCGGAGGTCGCGTCCGACCTGCCGCGGGAGGAGGCCCCGGCCGTTCCGCCGGATGTGCCCGTCGCGGGACCCGCGCCGACGCCTCCGCAGCTGCGACCGCGAGCCGTGATCTGCGACGACGACCCCATGGCCCGCCGTCTCGTGGCCGAGGTCCTCACGAGCAGCAACGTGGACGTGATCGCCGAGACGAACGTCGTGCCGAACCTGCTCTCGGTCGTCGAGATGGCCAAACCCGAGCTCATCGTCCTCGACCTGTGGCTCGAGGGCATTCCGGGCTCGAGCGCACTCCCCGAGCTCCGCAGGCTGTCCCCCCGCAGCCTGGTGTTCGTGTACTCGGCGTATGAGGAGTGGTCCGGCAAAGCGCTCGCCGCGGGGGCCGCGGCGTTCATCGCCAAGCCGAACTTCCACCTGCTCGGCGAGGCGATCCAGCGCCTGACGCCGCGGCCGATGCTGGTCGCCACCGCCGCGCCATGACTTCTGCTGAGCGATTGGACCCGTCAGCGACGTCGCCCGAGCTGCCGCCCGAGGTGCTCGATCAACACATGATCACCGCGCTCCGAGCGCTCGGCCGAGAGCCTGGCGAGCTCTTGAGGGAGATGGTCCACGACTTCCTCATCGAGGCTCCCCTGCTCACGATCGACATCGAGCGAGCGGTCGAGCAGGGCTCGCCGGTGGCTGCGGCGCGAGCGGCACACCGCCTGAGAGGCACGAGCGGTCACCTCGGGCTGGCACGACTGGCCGCCGTCGCCGGCGATGTCGAGGGTGCCGCGCTGACTGGCGGTCCCCTGGTCATGTTCACGGCGCGCGTTCGGGGCGAGCTCACGCTCGCAGTCGCCGCGCTCCACGGCCAGATACCAGTTCCGGCCCCGTCGGAACCGCGCCCGCCCGCTCAACCAGCCCCCCAATCGCGGCTCGATCGCCGCAGGAAGCCGAAGCCGGAGGCACTGGCGGACCTGATCACGTTCCTGCTCGGTCGGTCCGAGGGCGAGGTGCGGTCCGCTCTCGCCACCCACGCGCCCTGGTTCGAGCCCACCAACATCGAGATCGCGCAGATCGTGGCGTCGGCGGCAGGGACGTCCGCTCCGTAGCGTTCGGCCGACGAGGGACCCTGACCCCCGTCAGCTGGCCAGGGCGGCGAGCGACGCGTTCACGACGATGCGACGGGAGGCGGGCCGGCTGAGGTCCACGATGGACTCGCCGCCTGCCACCGGCCGCAAGATCGCGCCGAGGCCGGCGAGGGCGCGGACCAGCTCGTCGGGCCCGGGAGCGGGCGGGCAGACGAGGGCGATGAACCGGACGAGACGGTCCCGGATCTGCAGGGTCGGCCCGAGGTGTGCCTGTGCGCTGCTGCTGCGGGCCAGCAGGCCGGCCATGTCGCGGTGCTCGCAGAGGACGTCGACGAACTCGGTGATGAAGCGACGCCGCGACCGGGCGGCGAGCGGTGCACGCTCGGCGGTCCTGTCGAAGAGGCGGTCGACATCCTCGAGGAACGGCGTGGCGATCGAGTTGAGCAGCGCCTCTTTGCTTCCGAAGTAGTGCAGGATCGCCGACCGAGTGATCCCGAGATGGCTGGCGACCTGTTCGAGCGTCGCGGTCTCGTACCCGTGCTCTCGGAAGGTCGCGGCGGCTGCTGCGGTGATCGCGTCCTTGGTCGCGGCCCCGCTGCGCTTGCGTTCGGGCATCGATGATCCCTTCTCCGCCCGAGCCTGCAGCACGGGTCTCGGCCCGTGTCGATTTGATCACTGTGTGCCGGATCATACCTTCGGGTGACGAATGTCGGGTTCTGACTGTCGAGTCAGTAACCCCTCAACTCCCGCGGCCCTGACCCGATCGGTTGACGAGCAACCAACTGGGGCCCCCTGGGCGATCCGAGACCCGCCTCGACGGTTGCCGAGGAGGAACCATGTCCATCACGTCGCCTCACCGGCGTCTTCCCAAGAAGGTGCTGCTGTCGTTGGCCGCGCTCGGCGCTGCAGGCGGCATGGCCGGCTTCGGCACCTACGCCGCCTTCACGTCCTCGACCAGCGCGTCGCAGAACGTCAGCAGCGGCACGGTCACCATCGCGCTTGGTAGCACCGGTGCGTCCACCAACCGCCTCACGGTCGCGGCGTCCGCCGTGGCCCCCGGCGACACGATGCAGCGGTCCGTCGACCTGATCAACGGCGGGTCGATCGACCTGGCGGCGATCACGCTGAGCACGACGGCGACCACGTCCTCGCTGCTCGACACCGATGCCACCAACGGCCTGCAGATGGTCGTGGACAAGTGCTCGGTGCCGTGGACGGAGTCCGGCACGACGCCGGCCTTCACCTACACGTGCTCGGGCACCACGACGTCGGTCATCGCGACACGTGCCGTGATCGGCTCGAACCTGGCCATGAGCTCGCTCGCCTCCCTCACTGCGGGTGCGACCGACCACCTCCGGGTCACGTTGACGTTGCCGTCGGCCGCTGGCAACACGTTCCAGAACCAGGCGTCGACGATCTCCTACACGTTCGCCGGCACCCAGCGCACCGCTTCGGCGCACTGAGGCAGACGCGATGAGCCGTCCATCTCCCGATGGCTGTCCCACCCCTACTGGCCGGGGGTGGGACACGGCTCGTCGCCTCGGCTCGGTCGTCGTGCGGGCCGGGCTCGTGTGCTCGGTCGGCATCCTGCTCGCCATCGGTTTCGGTCCGCGTTCAGGGCGGTACCGGGTCGTGACGGTACTCACCGGCAGCATGCGACCCACCGCGGATCCCGGTTCGCTCGTCATCGACACGCCCGAGCGCCTGTCCGCCCTGCGGCTCGGGGACGTGATCACCTACTCGACGCCCATCGGCGACCACCCGGTGATCTCGCACCGGATCGTGGCCATCAAGGGCGCGGGGACGGCCCACCCGATCGTGCGCACCAAGGGCGACGCCAACCCCGCCGCCGATCCTTGGGAGGCGCGGCTCGAAGGGACCACCGTGTGGCGGGTCCGCTACAGCTTCCGCCACGTCGGCGCCGCGATCCGGCTCCTCCGCGCACCACAGACCCGCCGCTTCGCGACGTTCGGCGCCCCGCTGCTGCTCGCCGCTATCTGGCTGCGCGAGATCTGGTCGCCGGCGCGCGGCGACGAGGCCGAGGCCGAGGTGCCCGGTGATCTCGATGGGTCTCCCGCGAGCTGACCGGTTGCGGCGACTGGCCGCCGTCGCGGGAGCCACCGCGCTCGCAGCCATCGTGAGCCTGTCGCCCGCGGCCTTCGGCGCGTTCAGTGGCAACGCTGCCAATGCCGGTACCGCGGTGGCCACCAAGCGCATCTTCTCCGGCACCCGCACGTTCTCGGCCCACGACCTGCGGGACTCGTCGTCGGGCACCGAGGTCAACGTCACCGATCCGCTCGCCGTGGCCGGCGACGCCCGCACCGTGACCACCTCAGCGTGGACCGCGGCGTTCTCCAGCACCCGCTACTTCCAGGTCGACCTCGAGAACCAACAACCCGCCAAGCTCGCCGTGACGGGCCCTGCGTTCCGCTTCACCTTCGCTTCCGCAAGCGCGAGCACCACCTGCGCCTACCTCGACGTCCGCACCCGCTCGACCAACGCGGTGCTCGCCACCTATGGGTCGGCCGCCAGCCCGCTCGGCTGCGCCACCACCACGGCCGCGTCGCTGACCACCGCGCTGCCCGTGATCACGTCGACCGACCAGGCCAACGACCTCCGGGTGCGCGTCTACCTGAACAGCACGGCGGCGCGCGCCGCGGTGATCGACCAGGCGGCCGTGACCGGATCGAACCCGTACGCCACCTTCACCCTCTACCCCGGCTCCTCCACCGACGCGTCGAGCGGCAGCGCCACCGTGCGCCCCTGGTCGCTGTACGCGGCCGGCGACGGGGCGACGTACGTCAACGCGACCGCATGGAGGGCCACGTTCGACGCCACCCGCTACTACAAGCTCACGTTCCCGGCCGTGCTCCCGACCGGCGCGACCGTGACGGCGGCGACGCTCTCGCTGCGCTACGTGGACAACAACCAGCTCAACGGGACCTCGGTCTGCTACTACGTCGAGGTCTTCTCCGGCGCCACGTCGATCGGGACCCACGGGAGCGCCGCGAGCCCCCTCTGCAACGCGACCTCGTCGCTCGTGACCGACACCATCACGCTCGCCGAGGTCAACACCGCCGCCATCGTCAACGCGCTCTCGCTCAAGGCCTACGTCTGGGACGCCTCGACGGGAAAGAAGACCACGCACGACCTCGCGTCGCTCGCCGTCACCTATTCGCTCACCTGAGCGCGCGACGCCGTCAGAAGAGGTCGGCGAGGCCGGGGCGGACGATCTTGCCCATCGCGTTGCGGGGGAACGTCTCGACCAGGACGAAGCGCTCGGGCACCTTGTAACGGGCCAGGTTGGCCTCGCAGTACGCCCGCAGCGCGGCCTCGTCGAGCGCGACCGCCGCACCGGGGTCGGGTTCGACCGCGGCGACCACCCGCTCGCCCAGCCGCTCGTCGGGCAGGCCCAGCACCGCGCACGCGGCCACGCCGGGCACCTCCAGCACGACCCGCTCGACCTCCGCCGGGTAGACGTTGGCGCCGCCGCGGATGATCACGAGCTTCTTGCGGTCGCGCACGTGCAGCTCGCCGTCGGCGTCGAGGAAGCCCACGTCGCCCGTGTGCAGCACCCCACCGGCGAGCGCCGCACCGGTGGCCTCGTCGTTGCGCCAGTAGCCGAGCATCGGGCGGTACGAGTCGTCGGCCGGCCCGACGAGGATCTCGCCGGTCTCGCCGGTCGGCACCGCCGCGCCGTCGTCACCGGCGATCGTGAAGCGGAGGTGCCCGAGCGGCTGACCGCTCGAGCCCGGCCGGTGCGGTCCGCCCCGCGGGTCGATCGCCACCACCGCGGGCGCCTCGGTGAGGCCATAAGTGCAGAGGATCTCCCGGTCGAACTTGGCCTCGAACCGGCGGCGGATGGCGTCGGGACAGTCGGCGCCGCCGTTCCACACCTCGTCGAGCGAGGCCAGGTCCTCGGGCTGCACCGCGTCGGCGGTCGCGAGGGAGTGCAGCAGGGCCGGCGGCCCGTTCCAGGTCGTGACCCGCTCGGTGCGGATCCACTCGGCGATCCCCTCGGCGTCCATGCGGTCCATCACGATGCAGCAGCCGCCGGCCTGGGCCGTGAGCAGGGTCGTCAGCACCTGCAGGTTGAGGATCGTGAGCGGCAGGCAGTCCCCCTTGCGCAGCGCCAGGCCGTAGCCGCGCTCGGCCACCAGCGCGGCACCCGGTCGCAACAGGTTCCACTGGCTGTGCACGGCACCCTTCGGTCGACCGGTCGTGCCGCTCGTGTAGGCGATGCCCGCCGGTGCGTGGGGGTCGACGGTGACGCCGACGGGGCCGGTGCCGGCCGCCGCGACCGCCGCGC
>JAODBM010000020.1 GCA_025463985.1 Acidimicrobiales bacterium | reverse complement strand
GCCCCCCGCGGCGCGCTGCAAGCGGCGGGGGCTGATGTGCTCGAGGACCTCGGCGAGCGCGGCCGGGAGGAAGGCGAGGGGGACGCAGCTCACCCACGCGAGATGGGTGGTGTCGGGCCGCTGCAGCGCCTGGGGCATCAGCCCGAGCCCGAACAGGCCGACCGCGAGCAGCACCCGGGGGCGCCAGGCGTCCGGCTCGGCCCGCACGCGCCACAGCCCCACCCCGACCGTGCCCAGCACGACGACCGGCAGGAGCAGGAACCACAGCACGAGCTGGTGGGAGACCGCCGGAGCCGGGAGCGACCAGCCGGGCACCCGCAGCTGGGCCACGGCCTGCAGCGCGCCGTCGAGGTGGTTCCAGGAGGGCGGGACCGGCAGGGTGCGGCCACCGCGCAGCCGGAACACCGGGTCGAGGAGCATGCCCTGCACGGCGTGGCCGGGGCCGGCCAGCGCGAGGTGCACGAGGTAGGGGGCCAGCCCGATCCCGAGGCCGGCGATCCAGCGCTGCACTCGCCGCCGGTCGAGCCCCCACAGCGCGCCGCCGAAGCCGAGGACGGCGCCCATGACCAGGTCGGGCCGGAACAGCAAGGCGAGCCCGGCCACGATTCCCGAGGCGAGGAGCAGGCGCCCCGCCCGCCGCTCGCGATCAGGGGCGTCGGCCGCCTCGTCGTCGGTCAGCCAGCGCCGGGCGCGGAGCCCGATCCAGAGCGCGATCACGCCGAGGGCCACGGCGCCGTTCCAGGCCAGCGCCGTGAGCCCGATGGCGGTCGTGGCGATGAGGACGCCGACCAGCCCGGCCGCGGCCGACGCCCAGCGTCCCCATGGTCGGGCCAGCGCCATCACGCCGAAGACGATGCCGGCGAGCTGCGCGAGGCCGAACGCCCGCTCGCTGGCGAGCGACGTGCCGGCCACCTTGAACCACGCGGCCAGGGCCCACAGCGACCCGGGGCCGTAGAGGTGGAGGAAGTCACGGTTCGGGATGGCGCCGTGCAGCACCCGCTCGGGAAAGACGAGCATGAAGCCCTCTTCCATCGGCGGTCCCTGGTAGCGGAAGAGCGCCCGCAGCGGAAGGGCGAACGCCAACCCCACGACGCCGACGGCGACGCCGGAGCGCCAGCTCACCCGCCGCCAGCGGGCCCACGCCGGCCTCGCGTCGGCACCGTCGGGGCCGGCGGCCGCGCCCGCGCCGCCGGGGGCGGTCCGGGCCTCGTGCGCCGAGCTGTCGAGGTCGACCAACGTCAGGATCCTTCCGGGAGGGGCCGGGGTGGCGCGGCCACCGCGGTGGCCGCGTGGGCGGGGTCGGACTCAGGCTCGGGCACGGGCGACGCTGCCGGCGGTGAGCTCGCGTGACCGTCCGAGGCCAGCGGCGCCGCGCTGGTGCCGGCGACCGAGGACGGCGAGGGGGCCGGTCCGCGGTCCCCCCGGCGGTAGGCGCGCGAGCCGGGGCCGTCGTCGCGGCGCCCGGGCAGGAGGGCGTCGATGGCCACGGCGGCCAGCACGAGGATGGCGAGGTCCGCCGGCGTCCGGAAACGCACCGAGCCGTAGGCGTAGAGCGCGGTCAGCGTGACCATGACCCCGGTGATGAGCAGCGGCCACACCCGGACCCGCCGCCGGCGCAGCAGGACCGCGCCCGCGAAGGCCGGCAGCAGCATGAGCCGGTAGGCCCACAGCCCGATGCGGTTCCAGCGCGCGGGCCGGCCTTCGAAGCGCATGAGCGTGACGTTGCTCTCGCCGTAGGTGAGGTCCCACACGCGGCTGATGCGGGCCGCGCCGACCGGCAGCCAACGGTCCTTGTGCGCCAACGCGTAGGCGACGCCGCGGGCCCGCCAGACCTTGGCCTTGGTGGCCTGGTCGCCGGCCGGCTCCTCGCCCCGAGCGCGGGCCCGGACCTGGCAGTTGAACGACCACGAGCCGATGAGCGGACCCGAGTACACGTCCGGACAGTTGGCGTAGTAGATGACCTCTTCGCTGTTGGTCGACAGCAGGACCGGCTTGTCGAACGTCAGCAGGTTGCGCACGGTCCACGGCAGCAGCACCAGCAGCGCGGCGCCGCCGGCGAGCGCGAACCGGCGCAGCTGCTCACCGCGGGGCGCGCCGCGCTGCGCCCACACCATGGGCAGCACGAGCAGGGGCAGCAGCATCAGTGCTTCGCCGCGGGCCAAGGCGGCCAGGCCCACAGCCGCGCCCACGACCGCGGCGCCGGTGCGCGTCGGCCGGTCGATCCAGCGGTAGGCCGCGACCAGCGTGAGGCCGACGACCAGGGTGAACAGCCCCTCGGGCCAGAGGATGCCGTCGATGACCCACAGGTCGGGGTAGACGGCCACGAGCGCCGCCGCGAGCAGACCGGCCCGGGTGCCGGCGACGCGCCGGGCGAGCAGGCCGGCCACGACGACCACGCCGACGCCGGCGAACACGGCCATCGTCTTGTGGCTGAGGAACCCGCGGGCCCCCAGCAGGGACGCCGGGGCGAGCCAGAGCGTGAAGAGCGGCGGGTGGATCGCGCTGGGCACGAGCCGATGGACCTGGGTCCACGTGAAGGGCTCGCCGAAGCCCAGGCCGGACGCCAGCATGTTCGCTTGTGCGTGGTAGAAGAACGGGTCGCCGCCGTCGGGGTTGCGGGCGTTCACGGTGCCCAGCGACCAGATGCGCAGCACGAACGCGCCCAGCCCGATCACCCACATGCCGGCACCGAAGCGCGACATGCGCCGTTCCTTGTACCGCAGCGTCGGGCGCTCGACCAGCACCCAGGTCAGCGTGGCCAGCACGAGCGTGACGGCCAGGGTCCACGCCAGCGTCGGCCAGATCGACAGGTGGAACTGGCCGCCCGGGTGCCGGGCCGGCGGCGGGGGCCGCACGAGCGGCGTGCTCACCCAGCGGCCGATCACGAGGACCTGCCAGAGGAAGATGCCGTAAGAGATCCGTCCGAGGAACTGCATGGGCGGTGACGACAGGAAGCGGCGGGCCGAGCCCTGCCGGGCGGGGCCGAACACCGCGGGCAGCACGAGGAACACCGCGACCCCGGCGTACGCCCAGTGGCGGGCGAACTCCTGGCCGCGGCCATACACGATGCTCGTGGTCGACAGGCCGAGCCCGTGCGCCGCGATCGCGAAGCACGCGAACGCCGCCAGCCACGACACCGCCGCGGCCCCAGGCCGGCTCAGCGCCCGCTCGAGCCGCGAGGCGAGGCCGAAGCCCGGTCCCCGATCGGCCAGCTCGACCGACAGCACCGCCAGCGCCATCCCCAGCGCGAAGACGTCGAGGTGGTTGGGCAGCCAGGCCCCGTACTGCGTGAAGGCGGCCGGGCTGGCGCCCTTGCGGTACGCCGGGTCGAGGAGCACGAAGCCCAACCGGAAGACCTGGGCCACCACGACGAGCGCACCGAGCCCGAGCCATTGGCGCCGCAGCCTGCTGGCCCGGTCGGCCGCGGCGGAGCGGGCCAGCAGCCACGCGAACAGCGGCAGCATCAGGTAGAAGCCGAGCTCGACGGCGAGGCTCCACGCCTGGGGGAACGGGCCGGCGAGGCTGTCCTTCCAGTACACCTGCGTGAACGTGGCGAACCGCAGCATCGTGCCGAGCGGCGGCTTGGTGGCGGCCCCCTCGCCAAACCCCGACGAGGTCGCGAACAGGAACGACGCGACCACCACGACCCAGTAGGCCGGCACGATGCGGAGCAGCCGGTGGCGCAGGTAGCGGCGAAGCCGCGGCCGGTCGGTGGCCTGCAGGAGCGCGCGGGCGAAGGGCTTGTAGAGCAGGTAGCCCGAGATGACGAAGAAGATGGTGACGCCGACGTCCATGCGGGCCAGCCAGCGCCCCCATTCGCCGCGGTTGCCGGTGGCGTTGATCGAGACGTGGGTGAGCAGCACCAGCAGGGCACCGATGGCGCGCAGGCCCTCGATCGAGGTGTTGCGTCCGCCGCGCCGCGCGCCCGGGGTGCCGGGTGGCGCGTCACGGGTCGCGGTCGCCACGGTCACGGCCAGGCATCCTAGGACCGCCCATTCGCGGCCCCGGCGACCGGGCCGAGGAGGGGCGGGGGCCTGGCTACCATGCCGGCGTGCCAGGGGCCGACGACACCACGACGTTGCCGCCGGGCACGCCGCCGCCGCACCCGACGCCGTCCGGGCCCCGCCACGCGGCCCCCCGGTCCAGTCCGGGCGCAGACGATGCGGCCGCCGGCGGGTGGCCGCGGTGGGCGACGCTCGCCGTCGGGCTGCTGGTCGTGCTGCCCGTCCTCGTGCTGATCGTCGCCCTGGCCCGGCGGACCTGGTACCCGACGGGCGATCAGGCGCAGGCCGAGCTGCGCATGCGCTCGCTCCCCCGCCACCCGCCGCTGCTCGGCGCGGCCGGCCGCATCGTCGACCACCAGGGCCGCCAAGGCACGCACCCCGGTCCGCTGATGTTCTGGGTGACGTGGCCCGTGTACGCGCTGCTCGGCCGGTCAGCGTGGGCCTTCGAGGCGGCCACCGCGCTCGTCAACGCGGTGTGGCTGGGCATGGCGGTGTGGCTGGCCCGTCGGCGCGGCGGACCGGTGCTGGCGTGGTGGGCCGGCATCGTGCTGCTCCTGCTCGTCGGCGGCTACGGCCTGAGCGCGCTGAGCCAGCCCTGGAACCCCTGGGTGGCACTCCTGCCGTTCAGCGTCCTCCTGTTCGCGACCTGGTGCCTGCTCGAGGGCGACCGCTGGCTGCTGCCGCTGGCCGTGTTCGCGGGGTCGTACTCCCTGCAAGGCCATGCGGGCTACGCCGTGCTCGTCCCGATGCTGCTCCTGGTCGGCACCGGGGCCGTGCTGTGGCGCTCATGGCGCGATCGCCACGGTCTCGAACGTGCTGGGTCGAGCGGCCGAACGGACAGCCGTTCCCCACCACGTTCGGGGCGGCGGGCGTGGGTGCCGATCGTCGTGGCGGTGCTGGTCGGGCTGGCGGCCTGGTCGGGTCCGATCGTGGACGCCGTGCGCCACCACCCCAGCAACGTCGACAAGCTGGTCGCCAACTTCGGCAGCCCCGACAAGCCGCCGATCGGCCTGCGTCACGCGGCCGAGGCGGTCGTGCAGTCGCTCGACCCGACCGGCGTGTGGCTCACGGGTGGCGATGCCGTGCAGGGCTCTCGGCTGCTCGGCGGCCTCCTGCTGGCGGCGTGGGCCGCGGTGTCCGTCGTGGCCTGGCGCCGGGGCGCCCGCTCGCTCACGCGGCTCAACGCGCTGCTCGCGTTGACGCTGCTCGCCGGCTGGTACTCCGTGTCGCGGGTGTTCGGCGACTTCTACCTCTACGTGTTCCGCTGGATCTGCGCGCTCACGGCAGCCGTGGTGTTCAGCCTCGGCTGGGGGCTGGCCACGCTCCTCCCCCGCCGGTCGCTCCCGCCCGGGACGGCCCGGCGGCTCGGTGGCGCGGCGCTCGTGGTCCTCGTCGGCCTGGCCGCGCTCACGTCGGTGCGCTTGGCCCGCGCCCCGCTGCCCTACGACTACACGGGGCGACTCGAGCGGACCCTCGCCCCGGCCACGGCCGCACGCCTCGATCGCGGCCGGCGGTACCTGATCACCTGGGACGACCCCGCCTACCTCGGCGGCCTCGGGTTCGGTCTGCTGCTCGACCTCGAGCGGCGCGGCTTCCAAGTCGGCGCCGAGGCCCGCTTCTCGACCGCCGTCGAACCGCGCCGCGTGCGCTGTCCCGGCAGCTACGACGCCGTCCTGACGGTCGTCACCAGCGAGAGCCACCTCGCCGTCTGGCGCGCCAAGCCCGGAGTCCGCCAGATCGCCGCGGCCGACATCCGCACGCCGGCTGCGAAGGCCGCCTACGCCCGGGACTTCACCGCGCTGCAGGCCGAGCTCGCCCGCCGTGGCACCCGGTACGACGCGAGCCAGCTCGACGGCGTCATCAACTTCCTGCTGCTCGACAGCAAGCAGCCCAAGGTGATCTCCCGCCTGGCGTCGCGCCTCGTCCTCGCCGGCGTGCCGTCGGCCGTCTTCCTCACCGACCCGGCACCGAACCCCGGCCCGGTCCCCCGCGACGCGCTCGACGAGCCCTGCTGGAAGCCCTGACCCCGAAAACCCGAGGCAATGACCGACCGGTTCGGTGCGCTATGGCCTCGGGTTTCGCGGCGAGGCAATAGCAACCCTCGCCCGCCGCCCACGCACTCGCCCGCCCGCCCTCGACCAACTGCGCGGGAGCTATTGCCTCCCCGGAAAAGCCGAGGCAATGACCGACCGGTTCGGTGCGCTATTGCCTCGACTCTGCCGGCGGCCCGCGTGGGACGTGGCGGCCAGCGCGTAGGCGGCGAGGACGATCACCACAGGCTCGGCGGCGGCCCGAAAGCGCTGGTTGCCATAGGTGAGCGCGGTGGTGACGAGGACGGTGACGACCGGCGCCACGAACGGCCACAACGGGCCGCGGCGACGCCACATCACGACGGCACCGCCGATGGCGAGCAGCGCGAGCAGCTGGAACATGCGCGTCCCGCGCCGCTCCCACAGGACCGAGCGGCCCTCGACGCCGGCGAACGCGGTCTGCTGCGTGAACCGGGTGAGGCCGAGCGTCCGGCCCACCCGGACCGCCATCACGCCGGGCAGGTCTCCGAGGTGGTGGCGGGCGTAGGAGAGGCCGTCGGCGCGGAGACGTGCGGCCGCCGCGGCCTCGTCGACCCCGGCGGTGATCGGGAACCCGGCGAAGCAGCCGGCTCGCGTCGATGACGTCTTCCCGCCCGCGAGGTCGCCGACGTCGGTGACCCACAGCCCGCGGTACTGGCCCCGGTACGCGAGGTCGCAGTTGGCGCCGCGGGCGACCGACCCGACGTTGTTCGACACCGGCACGAGGCGGTGGAACGTGACCCAGTTGCGCACCGTCCACGGCAGCACGACCGCGCCCGCGGCCACCAGGGCGATCGCCCCGAGCGCGACGCGGCGACGGGCCTCGCCGTCACTGCGACCACCTGCGCGCTCGCCGGCAGACGACCGAGGGACCCGGTCCGGCTCGAGGTCTCCGGCCGCTCCCGGCGCTCCGGCGGCCTCGGTCGCGGGCGGGACGGCGGCCACGGCTCGCCGCCCCAGCGGAGCGCGCCACGCCAGCGGCACGACGAGGAGGGGCGCCAGCAACAGCCCCTCCGAGCGGACGAGCGCGCTGGCCCCGAGCAGCACGCCGAGGCCGAGCCAGGGGCCCCAGGACGACGACTCACGCGCCGCGAGCGCCAGCAGGAGCACGGCGGCACCGGCCAACGCGGCGAGGGTCTCGGACATGAGCGCGGCGTCGCTGGCCCAGAGCATCGGGTAGCCGGCGGCGAGGGTCGCGGCGACGAGCCCCACGTTCGGCCCGCCGAGCCGCCGGCCCGCCAGGCCGACGAGCAGCACGGTGAGGCTGCCGAGACCGCACAGCACGATGCGCTGCGCCTCGGTAGACCGCGCGCCCAGCTTGGTGGCGACGGCAAGCACCACGGGCAGCGCCGGCGGGTACTCGGCGCTCGGCACGCTTTGGTGCGCACGCTCGAAGTCGTACGGGCGGATGTAGCCGCGCCCGTCGGCGAGGTTGGTGCCGAGCACGTGGTAGGCGTGGGCGTCGCCGAGGGCCGGTACCGGGGGGGCGACGTTGCGCACGACGTCGACCCGCAGGACCAGCGCGGCGAGCACGAGCAGGCCCAGAAGCAGCCAGAAGCGGCGCGACCCGGCGTCCGCAGCCGACGGCGGGATCAGGGGCGCGGTGCCGTCGTCGTGCAGGCCGTCCAGCGCCGCCGCCGACGCGACGTCGACCACGCCCGCCTGGTCGGGCACTAGCGGGCTCGGCCCCGCAGACGGATCTTCAGGAGGATCCAGAGGGCGGCCACTCCGTCGGTCCACTGGATCTTCTTGCCCTCCTCGCGCCCGCGCGCGCGATAGGAGATCGGCACCTCGAAGATGCGCTCCTGCATGGCCAGCAGCTTGCCGGTGACCTCGGCCTCGATCCCGAAGCCGTTCGACTGCAGGTCGACCTTGCGCCAGAGCTCGGTGGGCGCCACCTTGAGGCAGGTCTCGATGTCGGTGAGCCAGGCGTCGAACAGGAAGCTGGCCCACAGGGCGAGGCCCTTGTTGCCGAGGACGAACCAGAACGAGTAGGCGGCGTGGCCGCCGTAGGAGCGGGCCCCGTAGGCCACGTTGGCGTCGCCGGCCAGCACGGGCTCGAGCAGTGCGGGGAAGTCGGCGGGGTCGTACTCGAGGTCGGCGTCGAGGATCGTGAGCAGCTCGCCGGTGGCCTCTGCGATGCCGCGGCGCAGCGCCGAGCCCTTGCCCTGGTTGCGGGGCTGCTGCAGCAGCCGCACCTTGCCGTCGTCGACGAGGTCCTTGATCGTCTCGAGGCAGCCGTCGGTGGAGCCGTCGTCAACGATCAGCACCTCGGTGGGCAGCGGCATGGTGACGGCCAGCAGGCGGTCGAGGGCCGTGCGCAGCGTGTCGCGCTCGTTGTAGACGGGCATCACGATCGTCAGGGACGGCGAGGTCATCGAGTGGCTCCGGGTTCTGGCGGCGGCGGGCATGACGGCTAGTGCGGCCACATCGAGGGATCGTGCCCGAACGCCCGGGTGACCTTCCCCAGGCGCACCATGATCAGCGCCTTGATGATCACGTTGCGGACGAACCACGGGAGCTGCGCGAGCTGTCGTCCGGCGTTGCGGACCCGCTCGCCGGGGGTGAGGTGCTCCCGCCGGTAGTGGGTCATCGACTGCGAGCGGCCGAGGTAGCGGAAGCCCGACCCGAAGAACAGCTCCACGATCAGCGCCGCGGTGACCCCGATCGAGCTGAACGAGTCGTGGATCAGCAGGTCGCCGCCGGGGCGCAGCCGACGGCTCCACCGGCGGATGTCGTCGCGGGCCGGGACGAACCGGTGGGCGCCGTCGATGTAGAGCAGGTCGAGCTCGCCGGCGACGTCGGCGAGCGCCTCGTGCGAGTACTTGCGGATGTGGCGGACCTTGTCGGCGACCCCGGCGGCCTCCAGGTTGCGCTGGAAGACGACGTTGTCCTCGGCCGCGTGCTCCTCGAAGCCCTCGAACTCTTGCGGCCCTCGGTCGTTGCCGGCGTGGGGGTCGATGGCGATCAGCTCGACGCCGTCGGCGATGGCCTTGGCCAGCACGATCATCGAGCGGCCCCGGAACGAGCCGATCTCGACGATGCGGCCACCGGGCTTCACCGCGGAGGCGCAATCCCAGAGCCGGCGGGCCTGGCCCGGCGTCATCCACCCCTCGACGTCGGCGACGCTGGCCGCCGCCTCAGCGAAGCCGGTGGGTGGGGGGGTCGACATCGAGCGGACTCTCACTTCTGAGGGAGCGGGGGGTCGGCCAGCGGGTACCCGGGCGCTCGGGTGACGTGCACTAGGGTGAGCGAGGCCTCGGGGCGCCTGGGCAGGAGCCCGGAGCATGGTAATCCAATCCCCCCACGGGCTCCCGCGACCCATGACTCCGCACCCGACCGGTTCATCCGACCAGCGCCAGAAGCTGGGCGACATTGCTGCCGCGGCTGGCATCCGTCGGGTCCACATGCTGGCGTGGCGCGACCTCGACGACGTCGAGGCCGGCGGCTCGGAGGTCCACGCCGCCACCGTCGCCCGCCTGTGGTCCGAGGCCGGCATCGAGGTCGTGATGCGCACCTCCTACGCCCAGGGCCACCCGCCCCGCGAGCGCCGCGACGGGTACGAAGTGATCCGCAAGGCCGGGCGCTACATGGTCTTTCCGCGCGCCGCGCTCAGCGAGCTCGGCCACCGCTACGGCCAGCGCGACGCGCTGGTGGAGATCTGGAACGGCATGCCGTTCTTCTCGCCCCTGTGGGCCCGCGGCCCGCGGGTCGTCTTCCTGCACCACGTCCACGCCGACATGTGGAAGATGGTCCTGTCGGAGAACCCGACGCTGGCCCGCCTCGGCGACACCATGGAGCGCAAGGTCGCGCCCCTGCTCTACCGGCACAGCCGCATGATCACGCTGTCGCCCTCGTCCAAGGCCGAGATGCTCGGGCTGGGCTTCCACGACGAGCTGGTCGAGGTGATCCCGCCCGGCGTCGACGCGCGGTTCACCCCCGGCGGCACGCCCACGCCCCACCCGACCATCGTGGCCGTGGGCCGGCTCGTGCCGGTCAAGCGCTTCGATCGCCTCATCCGGGCCGTGGTCGCCGCCCGCGCCGCCGCCCCCGACCTCACGCTGCAGATCGTCGGCACCGGGCCCGAGCGCGGCCACCTCGACGAGCTCATCCAATCGCTCGACGCCCGCAGCTTCGTCACGCTCGCCGGCCGGGTGGGCGACGACGAGCTCATCGACCTGTACCGCAGCGCCTGGGCGGTGGCATCCTCGTCGGTGCGCGAGGGCTGGGGCATGACCCTGACCGAGGCCGCCGCGTGCGGCACGCCCGCCGTGGCCACCCGCATCCCGGGCCACATCGACGCCGTCGCCGACGGCGAGAGCGGCCTCCTGGCCGACGACGAGCAGGAGCTGGCCAGCCACCTGGCCCGCATCGCCGGCGACGCCGCCCTGCGCCAGCGGCTGCACGAGGGGGCGCTGCGCCACTCCGGTCGCTTCACGTGGGGCAACACCGCGACCCGCATCCTCGAGGTGCTGGCGTCGGAGGCCCACGGGCGCCGGGTCGAGGCGGGCCCGGCGAGCATCGCTTGACGGCGTCCTGGCGGCGTCGGCTCCGAGAGTCGGTGCCGACGTTCGTGCTCGCCGCGGTCATCTACGTCCCGCTGCTGCTGACCCATCCGGGCAAGGTCGGCGCGGACACGAAGACCTACCTCTACCTCGACCCGGCGCGCATGCTGAGCCGGGCGCCGTCGATGTGGGACCCCGGCATCGGCATGGGCACGGTCACCCACCAGAACATCGGCTACCTGTGGCCGATCGGGCCCTGGTACTGGCTGATGCAGAACATCGGCGTGCCCGACTGGGTGGCCCAGCGCCTGTGGCTCGGATCGATCCTGTTCGTGGCCGGCGTCGGCGTGCGCTACCTGCTGAAGGCGCTCGGGCAGCGCGGACCGCACGTCACCGCGGCCACGTTCCTCTACGCCCTGACGCCCTACGTGCTCACGCTCGGCGCCCGCCTCTCGGTGATCCTGCTGCCCTACGCCGGCCTGCCATGGCTCATCGCGTTCACCGTGCTCGCGCTGCGGCGCGGCGGCTGGCGCTACCCGGCGCTCTTCGCCTTGACGGTGACCACGATCGGCAGCGTCAACGCCACCGCGCTGGTCCTCTCGGGAGTCGGTCCGCTGCTGTGGATCCTCAGCGAGCTGGTCATCACCCGAGAGACCAGCTGGCGGCACGCGCTCGCCACGGTCGCGCGCATCGGGGCGATCACGGTGGGCTGCTCGCTCTGGTGGATCGCCGGCCTCTGGGCGCAGGGCGGCTACGGCATCGACATCCTCCGCTACACCGAGACGGCCCAGACGGTGGCCACGGGTTCGGCCGCGCCGGAGGTCCTGCGCAGCCTCGGGTACTGGTTCTTCTACGGCGAGGACACCTACGGGCCCTGGATCGCCCCGTCGAAGATGTACACGCAGCGGCTCTGGCTGCTGTTCCTGACCTACCTGCTGCCCGTGCTCGCCCTGGCCGGCGCGGCCATCGCCCGTTTCCGGGAGCGGGCGTTCTTCGCGGTGCTCGTGCTCGCTGGCGCGTTCCTCGCCGTCGGCGGCCACCCGTGGGATGCGCCGCCGCCGGCAGGCAAGGCGGTGAAGGCGTTCCTGTTGTCGAACATCGGGCTGTCGATGCGCAGCCTGCCGCGGGCCGTGCCGCTGCTGGCGCTGGGCATGGCCGTGCTCTTGGGTGCCGGCATCGCCGCGCTCACCGCCGAGCGCCAGCGGCTGGCGCGCCCGCTCACGGCCGTGGCCGTCGCGCTCGCGATCCTGGCCCTGCCGCCGCTGTGGACCGGGAAGATGGTCGACGACAACCTGCAGCGTCCGCAGACGCTGCCGGCGTACTGGCGGCAGGACGCGGCGGCGCTCGACGGCCGTGGGAAGGGCACGCGCGTGCTCGAGCTGCCCGGCGCCGACTTCGCCTCCTACCGCTGGGGCACCACCGTCGACCCGATCACGCCGGGGCTGATGAACCGGCCCTACGTCGCCCGCGAGCTCATCCCCTACGGCTCGCCGCCGTCGGCCGACCTGCTGAACGCGCTCGACGGGCAGCTGCAGGAGAGCGTCCTCGCCCCGGCCGCGATCGCGCCGATCGCCCGGCTGATGAGCGTGGGCGACGTCAACGTGCGCTCGGACCTCACCTACGAGCGGTACAACACGCCGCGGCCCCGGCTGCTGTGGAACCTGCTGGCCCAAGCTCCCGGGCTGGGTCGGCCCATCGGGTTCGGCGGCACGGCCCGCAACCAGCCCCGACCCAGCCTCCCGATGCTCGACGAGACCGAGCTTCTGACGCCGACGGCCTATCCGGACCCGCCGCAGGTCGCGATCATCCCGGTCCAGCAGCCCGAGGCGATCGTGCGCACCTCCGCGGCGACCCGTCCGGTCATCGTGGCCGGCGACGGTTCCGGCTTGGTGGGCGCGGCGGCGGCGGGGCTGCTGTCGGGCCATGAGCTGGTGCTCTACTCGGCGTCGTTGGCCGCGCACCCGGACCAGCTCCGGGCCCAGCTCGACCAGCTGGCCTCACTGGTCCTGACCGACACCAACCGGCGACGGGGCCGGCGCTGGGGCACGGTGCGCGAGACGACCGGCGCCACGGAGCGGGCCGGCCAGCAGGCCATGCGCTTCGACCCCAAGGACCAGCGTCTCGACCTGTTCCCCGACGCGACCGACGCCTCGTCGACGGTGGCGGTCGGCCGCGGCGGCGCCTGGGCCGAGGCCACCTCGTACGGCAACGCGGTGTCGCTCACGCCCGAGGACCAGGCGGCCTACGCCGTCGACGGCGATCCCCGCACCGGCGTGCAGGACGCCGGCACGGCCTGGCGGGTCGGCGGGTTCGACAAGGCCGAGGGTGAGGCCATCCGTGTCCACTACACGCAGCCGGTCACCACCGACCAGGTTCGCCTGGTGCAGGCGCTCGGGGGCGTGCGGAACCGGTTCATCACCGAGGTGCGGGTCAGCTTCGACGGCGCCGACGATGTGACCATCCCGCTCGACGCCACCTCGCGCGCCAACCCGGGCCAGGTCGTGAGGTTCCCGCGGCGCACGTTCAGCACCATGCAGATCACGATCACCAGGACCGACGTGGGCCGGCGGGCCCGCTACGACGGCATCAGCCCGGTCGGCTTCGCCGTGATCGACGTCCAGCCCGGCAGCCCGACGTCACCGGTCGGCGACGATGTCGTGCGCCTGCCCACGGACCTGCTGGCCGCGGCCGGCACCCGCTCGCTCTCCCACCCGCTGGCCATCGTCCTGACGCGGCTGCGGTCGCTGGCCACGAACGCCGTGCGCGGCGACGAAGAGCGCTCGATCGCCCGCACGTTCGCGCTGCCGACCGCCCGCTCGTTCAACGTCGTGGGCCAGGTGCGCCTGGCGTCCGGGGCCTCCGACGACACGATCGACCGGGCGCTCGGGCTGCCCGGCGCCGCGGCCGGCGGCGTCACCGCCACGTCCGGACGACGGCTGCCCGGCGGGCTCGCGAACCGGGCCTCCGCGGCCATCGACGGCGATCCCACCACCTGGTACAGCCCTGGCTTCCTGAACCAGCGCGACGAGCACGTGACCTACGTGCTCGCCAAGCCCCTCTCGTTCGACCACATGGACCTGACCGTGCTGAACGACGGCCGCCACTCGGTGCCGCAGCGGATCCGCATCGAGGTCGACGGGCGGGTCACCGCCGCGGTCGACCTGCCCGCCATCGGCGACCAAGCGACGCCGGGCGCGCACCACACGTTCGCGCTCACGCTGCCGAAGCTGACCGGCCGCACGATCTCCGTCATCGTCGACAACACACCCCACGCCGTGCGCGAGGTGACCACGCTCGACTACTACACGCACCAGCCCGTGGCCATGCCGGTCGGCCTCGTCGACCTCGGGATCCCTGGCCTGCACGTCCCGGCGCCCCCGGCGCGAGTCGATGCGCGGTGCCGCACCGACCTCCTCACCGTCGACGGCCGTCCCGTCGGCGTCTCGCTCACGGGGACGACCGCTGACCTGCTCGCCGGCAAGCCGATCCCGCTGACCCTCTGCAGCGGCCAGGCCTTGCCCCTCGGTGCCGGCGAGCGGACCCTGCGCACCGCCCTGGGCCAGGACACCGGCCTGAACATCGACTTGCTCACGCTCCGGTCGGCCGGCGGCGGCACGGCCGACCGCGGGACGGGCACCCTCACCCCGAGCCAGGTGAGCGCGGCTCGCCCGGGGCTGACCGTCCATCACGCCGGCCGCACCGCCTACGACCTCACCGTCGCCGGCTCGCCTCACAGCTCGTGGCTGATCCTCGGCCAGAGCCACAACCTCGGCTGGCACGCCACCGTCGGGGGACAGGACCTGGGCCCGCCCACGCTGGTCGACGGCTACGCCAACGGGTGGCGGCTCCCAGCCAGCAGCGGCCCGGTGCGCGTGCACCTCGAGTGGACGCCCCAGCGGGTCGTGTGGGGGTCCATCATCCTCTCGCTGCTGGCGGTGGCGGCGGCGCTGGTCCTCATCTTCTGGCCCCGCCGCCAGCCGTCCCGCGCTGACGACGGCGGCCGCGTGCCGCTGGATGCCCGGCCGAGCATGCCGCGGCCCTTCCGGATCGCGCGGGTCATGCAGTACGCGGGACCGCGGCCCTCCACCTTCGCCACGGCCGCCACCGTCCTGGGCGCGCTCGTCGTCGGCGGGGCGGTCATCGGCCCGATCGCGGGCGTCGCGCTGGCCGTCGTCACCGCCGTGGCCATGCGCTTCCACCGAGCCCGCCCGCTGCTCACCCTCGGCTCGCCTGCACTCCTGGCGCTGAGCGCGGCCTTCCTGATCGCGAAGCAGGTCGTCAACCACCTGCCCTCAGGCTTCGACTGGCCCACCTACTTCGACAAGGTCCACCAGGTCGCGTGGGCTGCCGTCGCGCTCCTCGTCATCGACGTCGTGGTCGACCGCTGCTGGCTCCGTCGCTGGTGGCCGACCGACGACTCGTCGTGGTGACGCGCGGGCCAGGCGTCCGATGACCACCGAGCCCTTCGTCCTCGGAGTCGACCTCGACGGCGTCTGCGGCGACTACATCGCGGCGTTGCGGGCCGTCCTGGCCGACGAGCGGGGCGTCGCGCCTGAGTCGCTGGGCCCCGCCGACTCCTGGGAGCTCACCGAGTGGGGCCTCGACCGGGCCGGGTTCGATCGGCTCCATCGGTCGGCAGTGCTCGACCACCGGATCTTCGCCAACATGCCGATGGTCGAGGGCTGCGCGGACGTCCTCTGGCGCCTCTCCGACGCCGGCGTCTGGATCCGCATCATCACCCACCGCCTGTTCGGCAACTGGGGGCACCAGGTCGCCGTGGCCGACACCGTCGCCTGGCTCGACAGCCGGGGCATCCCCTATCGGGACCTGTGCTTCCTCGGCGCGAAGCCGCAGGTCGAGGCGCAGGCGTACGTCGACGACGGCCCCCACAACGTCGAGGCGCTGCGGGCCAGCGGCAACGAGGTCATCGTCTTCGACCAGCCCTACAACCGTGACCTGCCTGGACCCCGGGCCATGAGCTGGCTCGACGTCGAGCACCTGGTCACGGAGCTGGCGGCGGCCCGCGGCCTGGCCCTGCAGCGCCAACTGCCCGGCCTCGACGACCCGCGCGCCCGCATCGGTCGCCGCCTGGACCGTTCCGGGCCACCCGCCTGAGGGCAGGCGAGCGGCGGCGGGCGCCTCCATTTCCCCACTCTCCTCAACTCGCGAGGGCGGCCGACCGATTGTCCGGGGAACGACTCGCGCCCGCGGTCCGCGCTCAGGGGAGGTGAAACGATCGAAGAGCACGCCGCTTCCGCCGTCGAGGAGCAGAGCTCCAAGGCGCTGAGCCGGGCGAGCGCCGATCTCGCCTGGCTCGTGGTCATCTGCTCGCTCCTCGCGGCGTTGGCCATGAAGTTCCGCGCCATCGACCGGGTCACCAACTGGTCGCAGGCCGTCGCCGACTTCAACCTCAACGGCGTCATGGCCCTGCTGGTCCTCCTGCCGGCCGGCGCGACCGTGTTCGCGGTCCGCCGCTACCGCGAGGTGGTCTCGGTGCGGACCGAGCTGGCCCGCCTCTCCCTGCACGACAGCCTCACCGGCCTGCCGAACCGCCGATACCTCAACGAGTGGCTCACCGCCGACATCCGCGCCTCGCAGAACGGCCTCCATCAGACGGCCGTCCTGTTCGTCGACCTCGACAAGTTCAAGCTGATCAACGACACGTACGGCCACGAAGTCGGCGACAAGCTGATGGCTGCGGTCGCGCAGCGGATCAGCGGTCTGCTGCGCCCCGGTGACCGGATCGTGCGCTACGGCGGCGACGAGTTCGTCATCATCTGCGCGGATGTGGCCACGTCCCAGACCGCCGAGCGCATCGCCGCTCGCATGATCGAGGAGCTGGAGGAGCCGTTCCGGCTCGGCGGCGACTCGATGCGCATCTCGGCGAGCATCGGCGTGGCCCTGGCCGAGCACCACGACGTGAAGCCCGAGGAGGTGCTGCGCGACGCCGACGTCGCCATGTACCGGGCCAAGTCCCGCGGCAGCGGCAACTACACCGTGTTCGACCGATCGATGACCGGCACGCTGACCCCGGCCAGCGCGGAGGAGCAGATCCGTGCCGCCCTCGAGGCCGGCGAGTTCCACCTCTACTACCAGCCGGTCGTCGACCTGGTCTCCGGACGCATCGTGGGCGCCGAGGCGCTCATCCGCTGGATCACCGCCGACCGCGGCATCACGCCGCCGGGCGACTTCATCCCGATCCTCGAGGAGACGGGCCTGATCGTGCCCGTCGGCACCTGGGTGCTCGGCGAGGCCTGCCGCCAGGCCCGCCGCCTCAGCGACCTGTTCCCCGAGCACCCGCCGCTCAAGATCACGGCCAACGTGTCCGCCCGGCAGCTGGCCCAGGTCGACTTCCGCGACGTGATCACGCGTGCGCTGGCCGAGAGCGGCGTGGCCCACGGCCAGATGTGCCTCGAGATCACCGAGGGCGCGTTGATGTACGACGTGGCCTCCGCCTGGGCCGTCCTGCGCCACGCCAAGGCCCTCGGCGTGAAGCTGGCGCTCGACGACTTCGGCACCGGCTACTCGTCGCTCTCCTACGTCCGCAAGTTCAGCCTCGACATGCTGAAGATCGACAAGAGCTTCATCGACGACCTGGTCACGAGCAAGGAAGACCGGGCCATCGTCGAGCACGTCATCGGCATGGCCAAGGCCCTCGGCATGACCACCGTGGCCGAGGGGGTCGAGCACCCCGAGCAGCTCCACGACCTGCTCGAGCTCGGCTGCGAGCTGGCCCAGGGCTACGCGATGTCGCGGCCGCTGCCGGCCGACGAGTTCGAGCGGTTCCTCGAGCACCGTCTCAACGACCCGTTCCAGTTCGGCCGGGCCGGGACGCAGACGACCACCCAGCTGGCCGCCGCCCTCGTCCCGTCGGCTGCCGGCCCCCGCTCGGAGCGCTCGATCGAGCACCGGCCGCCGGGCCCGCGGGCGGCGCCCACCAAGCCCGCATCGGTCGGCTCCAGCCCGAGCAGGAAGCCGCCGGCGGAGGCGGTCCCGGCCGCGGCCTCGACGGGTGGCGAGCTGCCCCTCCCCCGCCTGCGCGAGTACCGCCCCAACGGCGACTCCGTCTCCCCCGGCTGACCGCCGAAGCGTCACCGGCGAACCCCGGACCGGCTTCGGCCGGACCCCGGAGGCGACCGCCGAGCGAGGGCCACGAGGTGCGCCAGCAGAACGCGTGAGAGCCCCGAGCTGTGCTGGGGCGCGCGGTCAGCGCTCGATGGTGAGGAACTCCTCGAGGCCGGTGATGGCGAGGGCGGCCGCCGGCATGCCGCGGAAGGCACGGGCCACGAGGTCGCCGCCCATGGCGCGGAGCCGCTTGGTCGCACCCACCATCACGCCGAGGCCGGTCGAGTTGACGAACGTGACCGCCGAGAAGTCGACGACCACCCGGCGCGCCCCGGCGTCGATCGCCGCGTCGATGGCCTCAGCCAGCAGGTGGGCCGACGAGAGGTCGATCTCGCCGCCGAGCACGAGCACGGTCTCGCCCGGACCTTCGGCCCGGTCGATGCGGAGCAGTGGGCGCATGGTCACAGGTCACCCCGACGATCCCTGGACGATCGGCCCGGTTCGTCCCGTCCGGTGAGCGAGCCGGCGCCATCGTTGCACGTCGCCTGGCGGCGCGCCGGGCGTCGGGACCGTCGGCCGCAGCGGTCAGGCGCCGGTCGCGCCGGGCTCGACGGTGACGGGCCGCCCCTCGGCGGCCGCCGACCGGTAGACGGCGTCCACCAGCTCGTGGGCGCGGAGCGCGTCGCGGAACCGGGGCCACGCCGGCTGGCCGTCCCGCACGGCCCGGACGAAGGCGCCGTCGGGGTTGCCGAAGTCGAGCCCGCGGTGGCGCACCTCGTCGACGAGCTCCTCGCCGGCCAGCTGCTGGTCGGGCCGGCCGACCCGCGTCCAGGAGACCGGACCGAACCAGTCGTCCTCCTCGACGACCACGTAGAGCCGCTCGCAGAACACCTCGACCCGGCGCAAGCTCGGCCGCTCGAGGATGTCGTGCCACACCGACGTCATCACGCCCACGCCCCCGCCGGTGAAGCTGAGCGTGGTCGCCACCGAGTCCTCGATGCCGTCGAGCCCGTGGAAGTTGGCCGAGCGGGACGAGAGCGAGGCCACCGTGCCCACGCAGTGCTCGAGGATGTCGAGGTCGTGGATCGAGTGCTCGAGCAACGTGCCCGAGCCCGCCTTCGTGCGGTCGCCGCGCCACGTCGAGGCGTAGCTCCCCTGGACCGGGATGAACTGGTCGTCGCGGAACACCACGCTCATCACCCGACCGCTCGCCGGATCGGCCACGAGGTCCCGCACGAGGTTGAACGCCGGCGAGTAGCGCAGGACGAGCCCGACCTGGTCGATCACCCCGGCGGCCTCGACCCGCTCGGTCATCGCCAGCGCGGTCGAGTGGTCGACGCCGAGCGGCTTCTCGCAGAACACGGCCAGCCCCCGGGCACAGGCGGCCTCGACGAGCCGAGGGTGCTCGGAGGTCCAGGTGCAGACGTAGACGGCGTCGCAGCCGTCGAGCACCGCCTCCTCGGAGTCGCACGCCGTCGCGCCGCTGGCCGCCGCGAAGCGGGCCCGCCGGTCGGCATCGGGATCCCACACGCCGGCCCAGGCCACGTCCTCGCCCGAGGCGCGCAGCATCTTCGAGTGGAACGTGGCGATGAGCCCAGCGCCGAGAAACCCCACCCGCACGGTCATGGCCGCCGACGCTAGGCCATGACCGTGGGGGCGGCCGCCGCCCCGCGAAGCGTCCGGGTGGCCGCTCCGGCAGGCCGCACAACGTCTGCGCAACACCGCTCGGGAATGCCGAGCAGTCCGATCAGGTTCAGTGGCATACCTGTAATCTTGTAATCACACATCGTCCTGTGCGAACGAGCACCTCGAGCCATCGGAGGCTCCCTTGGCTGACCTGGCCACACTCACGCTTCCCGTCCTCCCCCTCTCCTCCGGCGTGGTCCTGCCCCAGATGGTGCTGACCGTCGCCCTCGAAACCGCCGAGGCCAAGGCGGCCGCTGCCGCGGCCGGCGACCGCGGCGAGCTGCTGCTGGTCCCCCGGCTCGACGGCCACTACGCCTCGGTCGGCGTCATCGCCCGCATCGAGTCGGGCGGCACCCTGCCCAACGGCACCCCCGCCCTCGTCATCCGGGCCGTGCAGCGGGCGCGGGTCGGCACCGGCGTGGTCGGGGCCGGCGACGCGCTTTGGCTCACGGCCGAGCCCGTGGTCGACGAGGAACCGACTGAGCACGCGCTCACGCTCGCCCGAGAGCTGCGGGCCACGCTGCGCGTCGTGACCGAGCACCTCGGCAGCCGTCGGCTCAGCGAGCTGTTCGCGACCGTCGACGACCCGGCCCAGCTGGCCGACGCGGCCGGCTGGTGGCCTGACCTCGCCATCGAGCGCAAGGTCGAGCTGCTCGAGACCGTCGACCTGACCGAGCGGCTCGAGAAGGTGCTGGCCTGGGCCAAGGAGGCCCTGGCCGACCTCGAGCTGCAAGAGCGCATCCGCACCGACGTGTCGGAGGGCATGGAGAAGTCCCAGCGGGAGTTCCTGCTGCGCCAGCAGATGGCCGCCATCCGCAAGGAGCTGGGTGAGGACGACGACAGCGAAGACGGCGCCGACGCCTACCGCACCCGCTTCGCCGAGCTGGGCGATGCGTTGCCCGCCGACGTGCGCAGCGCGGTCGACCGCGAGCTGGGCCGCCTCGAGCGCACCTCGCCGCAGGCCATGGAGCACGGCTGGATCCGCACGTGGCTCGACACCGTGCTCGACGTGCCGTGGGGCACGCGCACCGACGACCACCTGGAGCTGGAGGCGGCGCGGGCGGTGCTCGACGCCGACCACACGGGCCTCGACGAGGTCAAGGAGCGCATCATCGAGTTCCTGGCGGTCCGCCGGCTGCGGGCCGAGCGCGGCCTGGACGACGCGCGCCGTGCGCCGCTGAGCGATGCCGAGGGCAGCGAGCCGGCCGACGACGTCACCGCCCTTCCCTCGACCCGGCGCCACGGAGCGATCATCACGCTCGTCGGCCCGCCCGGCGTCGGCAAGACGAGCCTCGGTGAGTCGGTCGCCCGTGCCCTCGGCCGCAAGTTCGTGCGGGTCGCCTTGGGCGGCGTGCGCGACGAGGCGGAGATCCGGGGCCACCGGCGCACCTACGTGGGGGCCCAGCCCGGCCGCATCGTGCGGGCGCTGGCCGAGGCCGGGACCATGAACCCGGTGTTCCTGCTCGACGAGGTCGACAAGGTCGGCGCCGACTGGCGAGGCGACCCCTCGTCCGCCCTGCTCGAGGTCCTCGACCCCGCGCAGAACCACGGCTTCCGTGACCACTACCTGGAGGTCGACCTCGACCTGTCCGACGTGCTGTTCATCGCCACCGCGAACGTGCTCGACACGATCCCGGCTGCGCTGCTGGACCGCATGGAGATCGTCCGGCTCGACGGCTACACCGACGACGAGAAGGTCGGCATCGCCGAGGGGCACCTGCTCGCTCGCCAGATCGAGCGCAACGGGCTGCGACCCGAGGAGGTCGCCGTCGACCGCGACGCGCTGCGCCGCATCGTCGAGGAGCACACCCGCGAGGCGGGCGTGCGCACGCTCGAGCGCCAGATCGGCAAGCTGCTGCGCAAGGTGGCCGTGCGGGTCGCCGGCGGCGAGCCCACGCCGGTCAGCGTGGGTCCTGACGACGTGACCGGCTACCTCGGCCGGGCCGTGTTCCCGCCCGAGCCGGCCGACCGCACCTCGGTGCCCGGCGTGGCCACCGGCCTCGCCGTCACCGGCGCCGGCGGCGACGTGCTGTTCGTCGAGGCCACGGCCATGCCCGCCGCTGAGGGCGGCAAGGCCAGCCTGACCGTGACCGGTCAGCTGGGCGACGTCATGAAGGAGTCGGCGCAGATCGCGCTCTCCTACGTGCGGTCGCACGCCGAAGCGCTCGGGGTGACCGAGGCCGCCACGCAGCGCGCCATCCACGTGCACTTCCCCGCCGGGGCCGTGCCCAAGGACGGCCCGTCGGCCGGCATCACCATGACCACCGCCCTCGTCAGCCTGCTCACGGGCCGCAACGTGCGACCTGAGGTCGGGATGACCGGCGAGGTCACGCTGCAGGGCAAGGTCCTGCCGATCGGCGGCGTCAAGCAGAAGGTGCTGGCCGCCCACCGCGCCGGGCTCACGGAGGTCATCCTCCCGGCTCGCAACGGTCCGGACCTCGACGACGTGCCCGAGCCGGTGCGCACGGCCATGACGTTCCACCTCGTGAGCGACGTGGCCGAGGTGGTCCGCCTCGCCCTCGACACCCCCGAGCGTGCCGAGGTCGTGGTCGGTCAGGCCGCCTGAACCCGGCCCTCCGTCCACCCAATCCCCCCGACGCGGCGTCGGCGAGCGTCCTCCCCCGGTGCTCGCCGACGCTGCGCCGCGTCGGGGACGGGGTCAGATCGGGAAGGCGCCGTTGGCCCGCACGGCGCGAGACAGCGGGACCGCGAGCTCGTGGAGGCGCTCGCACCCGGTGTCACCCAGGTGCGCCCACGGCGCCACCGCGAGGCGGTCGGTGTGGTCCTCGACGCGCTGGCGCAGCGCGCTGCCCTCGGCCGTCAGCGCGCTGCCATCGGCAGTCAGGAGGCCGGCCTCGATCAGCCCGGCCTGGGCCGCGTCCCACTCGTCGGCGGGCCATCCGCGCGTGATCTTGAGGAGGTCGAAGGGCATGCCCTCGACGCCGAGGCCGTTGAGGAAGAGCGCCTGCCGGGGTTCCACGCCCTCGACGACCAGCGCCGCGATGTGCCCGTCGCCCCGGTACTCGCGCAGCAGCCCGATCGCGTGCCACAGCGCGAGGTGGGGCTCCTCGGGCCAGGGCAGGGAGGCGTGCGCGGCGTAGAGCGGCCGCCCCGCAGCGTGGCACGCCTCCGTCGCCGTGGTGGCCAGAGCCGCGGCCTCGGCCAGCTCGGGCGACGCGATCACGTCCTCGCCGAGGAGCCGGCGCAGCGCCGCGTCGGCCGCCCGCAGCCGGGCCGCGAGCACCTCCGCAGGTGGCGCGACCGACCAGGCGTCGGGGATGACCGTGGCGATGAGGCTGGGCGAGAAGTTGTAGAACGTGGCGGTCACGAGCTCGGCGCTGGCCGGACCGAGGGCGGCGCTGCGGCTGGCGAAGTAGCCCGCAGCCGGGCCGCCCAGACCGATCGCCGCGTACTGCTCGCGCCCCTCGGGGACGAAGAAGATCATGGCGTGGATGGGCTCGAGCCTCCACCACATGCGGCGAGCGATCGCTGGCGTCATGGCCGCGGAGCCTACCGACGGCACCAGGATCGAGCCGGGCTCGACGCCTGCGCCCCCGGCGGACACCGCTGCTCGCCTCGAACGGGTGCCCGCGGCATAGCGTGCCGTGACCAACGAGCCGAGGAGCCGCCAGATGGCCACGCCCGACGAGATCCGGACCGTCATCGACACCTATGTCGAGCGCTTCTCCGCGGGCGACGCCGCCGGCTGGGCCGCCCTCTTCAGCACCGACGCGACCCACGAGGATCCGGTCGGCACCGAGGCCAACGTCGGCCGCGACGCCATCCAAGGGTTCTACGAGCGCTCGGTCGAGATGTTCGGCTCGCTGGCCGTCGCCCGCACCGGCGAGGTGGTCGTGGCCGGCAACGAGGCCGCCGTCACGCTCGAGGCGTTCGCCGGCAGCGGCGCCGGCCGCGTCCACATGCCGCACATCATCGACACGATCCGCGTCGACGACGACGGCCTGATCGAGCAGCTGCGGGCCTACTGGCAGTTCGACAGCGTGGTCCCCGCGCCCGAGGAGCCGGGCCGCAGCTAGGCGGCCGGCCGGCTCGACCTACGTCGTCCTCACCCGTTCGCGCGCACGAGCGCGTGCTGCACCAGCTCGAGCAGAGCGAGCTTGGTGGAGGCCCGGTCGCGGGCGTCGCACATCACGACCGGCGTGTCGGGTGACACCGCCAGCGCCTCTCGGACATCGGTCGGCGAGTGGGTGACCTCACCGTCGAAGCAGTTCATCGCGACGACGAACGGGATGCGCTTCTCCTCGAAGTAGTCGACCGCCGGGAAGCAGTCCTCGAGCCGCCGGGTGTCGATCAGGACCACCGCCCCGATCGCGCCGCGCACGAGGTCGTCCCACATGAACCAGAAGCGGTCCTGGCCCGGCGTGCCGAACAGGTAGAGGATCAGGTCGTCGCCGAGGCTGAGCCGCCCGAAGTCCATCGCGACGGTCGTGGAGGTCTTGGTGGAGACCTTGGACGTGTCGTCCACGCCCTCGCTGACCTTCGTCAGCGCCGCCTCGGTGGTGAGCGGCGCGATCTCCGAGATCGAGCCGACGAACGTCGTCTTGCCGACGGCGAAGCCGCCGGCCACGACGATCTTGACCGGCATGGGCGCCGGTCGGGCTGGCGGCTCGGCCTCATAGGGCGCCACCGTGTCAGAGGGCTTGAAGGCCATCGAGAACCCTTTCGAGCAGACGGAGGTCGGGGCGACCGGTCGCGGACTGGCTGTTCATGCCGAGCAGACCCTCCTCGACGAGGTCCCCGACCACCACCCGGATGACGCCGAGCGGAAGCTTGAGGTGGGCGGAGAGCTCCGCCACCGACTGGGGCGGCGAGACGAGACCGACGATCTGCGCTCGCTCGAGCGTCAGCCGGCCGAGCGACCCTTCGCCGGCGGGCGTGCGGTACACGATCGCCTCGATCGGAACGTCGGTCCGGGCGCGCGTCCGGCCACCTGTGATGGCGTACGGACGGATGCGGAACCGCGCGGCGTCGGCGGCGTCGTCGGACGTCACCGGACCCTCGGCTCCCCGCACGCGCGGCGCTCGCAGCGGCTCATCGCGGAAGCGCACCCTGCAGCTCGGCCCGCAGCTCGGGCGTGAGCACGGCGCCGGCCCGCTCGACCAGCACGGCCATCTCGTAGCCGACCAGCCCCACGTCGGCGCTGATGCCCGCCACCACCGCGAGGCAGGAGCCGTCGCTGATCCCGGTGACGAACATGAAGGCGTGCTCCATCTCGATCACGATCTGCGTGACGGCGCCGCCGCCGAACCGCCCGGCCGCGCCGTACGCGAGGCCGATCAGCCCGGACGCCACGGCGGCGAACCGGTCAGCGGCGTCGCGGCCGAGGTTGCGGGAGACCGCCATCGGCAGGCCGTCGGCCGAGACGACCACGGCCTCGCTGACGCCGGGGACCCGGTCGACGAAGTTCTCCAGCAGCCAGTTCACGTTGCGTGCCGCGGCACTGAGGTCGGTCATCGGTCTCTCGATTCGTTGCGGTGGTCATTGGTCCCCTGCCCCCAGATCGGGACCACGGACGGGCCCGCCGGGACGTGCCTCGTGCCCAGGGGGCGCTCGCTCCGTTCGCTCACGTCTGGTCCTTGCGGTCGTCGGGGGCCGGAGCCCCGGCCGGATCTGTGCTGCGGGCCCGTTCGGTGCCGGCGCGGTAGCTCGACAGCAGGCTGCGCACCTCGTCGGGCGAGCGCTTCGTCGCGCCCGCGCCGCGCTCGCTGTCCGAGCCGGGGATGGCACGGGTGGCGCCGTCCTTGCGGGGGACGCGGCGCGTGAGCCCCGAGTTGGTGACCGTGGGGACCGGCGGCTCGTAGTCCGCCGGGTTGAACGGCTCGGTCACGTTCTTCACCGACCCGCCGAACAGCTGGACCGGCGGTGGCTCGGCGCCCTCGTGCAGGAAGAACGGCCGGCTCGGCGAGGCCTCGGGCGCGGGCGTCGTGGAGGCCGGTGCCGGCG
>JAODBM010000082.1 GCA_025463985.1 Acidimicrobiales bacterium | reverse complement strand
AACGCACCCTCCTCCACCAACGCTTCACCCACTCGATCGGACCCGACGGAGCCACCCTCGTCATGTCCCAGTTCCCCATCGATGAGGCCCACGAGCCGGCAACGAAGGACTTCGTGCGCGCCGAGATAGCTGGCCTGCGCGGCGAGATCGGAAGCCTGCGCGCCGAGATGCACTCCCTGATCCGCCAGCAGACGATGTGGTTCGTCGGCACGACCTTCACGTCCATGGGCGTCATCGCCGCGGTCGTGCACGCCCTGTCCTGATCGTGGCGCTCAGGCGTCGGCGGCGACCTCGCGGCGGACCTTGTCGACCAGGTGGGTGGGCAGCAGGTCGTAGTGGTCGTGGCGGGTGGTGAACCGGCCCCGGCCGCCGGTCAGCGAGCGCAGCTCGATCACATAGCGCACCAGCTCGGCCGCCGGCACCAGCGCGGTGATCGCTTGTTCCCCGGGCCCCGCGGGCTGGGTGCTCTGCACCCGGCCGCGGCGGGCGTTGAGGTCGCCGAGCACGTCGCCCTGGATCTCGTTGGGCACCACGACCACCACCTGGTCGACGGGCTCGAGCACCACCGGGCCGGCGTCGGCGAGGCCGGCGCGGATGGCTAGGCGTCCGGCCGCCTTGAACGCCATCTCCGAGGAGTCGACCGAGTGCTCCTTGCCGTCGTAGAGCTCCACGGCAACGTCGACGACCGGGAACCCGAACACGCCGCCCGCGGCCATGGCCTCCTCGACGCCCTTCTGCACCGCCGGCACGTAGCTCCGTGAGATGGCGCCACCCACGATCTTGTCCGTGAACTGGAACCCCTCGCCGCGGCCCGTGGGCGCGAGGCGGATGTTGCACACGCCGAACTGGCCGTGGCCGCCGGACTGCTTCTTGTGGCGGCCCTCGGCCTGCGCGGCCTGCGTGATCGTCTCGCGGTAGGGCACCCGCAGTTCCTCGGTGTCGACGTGCACGCTGAACTTCGTGGCCAACCGCTCGATGGCGATCGCCACGTGGGCATCGCCCACGCCGTACAGCACGGTCTGGTGGGTGTCGTCGTCGCGCACGATCCGCACCGTGGGGTCCTCCTCGACCAGGCGGTGCAGCGCGGTGCCGAGCTTGTCGTCGTCGGCCTGCGTGCGGGCCACGATGCCGACCCCATGCAGCGCTTCGGGTGGCGTCAGCGGCGGCACCCGAACCGGCGTGCCCTTCGGCGCCAGCGTGTCGCCGGTGGCCGTGCCGGTCAGCTTGGCGACGGCGGCGAGGTCACCGGCCATCACCTCGGCGAGCGGCTCGTGCTCCTTGCCTCGCAGCAGGAAGAGGCCGTGCAGCCGCTCGTCGCTGCCGGTCCGGCTGTTCACGAGGTGGTCGTCGGTGCGCACCTTGCCCGACAGCACCTTGAACAGCGAGACGTGGCCCACGAACTGGTCGGCCACGGTCTTGAACACCACGGCCAGCGGCGGCGCCGACGGGTCGGGCGGGATCGTCATCGTGTGGTCGGCCGCGGTGACCTCGGCCGGCGGCCGGTCGAGGGGCGACGGCCCGATCTCGCAGAGGAAGTCGGCGAACCGATCGATGGCCACCTCCTTGAGGGCCGAGCCGCAGATCACCGGGAAGACGCTGGCCTCGTCCACACCGATCGCGAGCGTGCGCTCGAGCTCTTCGACCGCGGGCACGTCGCCGTCCAGGTAGCGCTCCATCAGCGCGTCGTCGGCCACGACGATGCCCTCCACGAGGTTGTCGTGGACCTGGTGCTCGAGCGCCTCCATGTCCTCGGGGATCTCGGCCTTGCTCGCGACGCCGTCCTCGTAGAGCCAGGCGACGTCGCTGAGCAGATCGGCCACCCCGCGGAAGGCGGCCTCGGACCCGATGGGCAGCTCGAGCGGCGCGATCCCGGCCCCGAAGCGGCTGCGCAGCTGGTCGAGGGTGCGTTCGAAGTCCGCGCGCTCCCGGTCGAGCTTGTTGACGAACACCATGCGGGGCAGCCCCTGCTCGACGGCCAGTCGCCAGACCGCCTCGGTCCCGACCTGCACGCCCTCGACCGCCGACACCACGAAGACGGCCAGGTCGGCCACCCGCAGCGCGGCGTGCACCTCGCCGACGAAGTCGGGCTCGCCGGGCGTGTCGATGAGGTTGACCTTGTGGCCCTTCCACATGAAGGGCGCGAGCGACATCGACACGGACCCGCCCCGACTGTGCTCGATCGGGTCGTGGTCGCACACGGTGGTGCCGTCTTCGACACGGCCCCGGCGCGCAGTGACGCCAGCGACGTGGAGGAGGGCCTCGGCCAGTGTGGTCTTCCCGGATGCGCCGTGGCCGACCAGGGCGACGTTGCGGATCTTCTCCGGTGGCAAGGAGGTCATGGGCGCTCCGCGACGTGGCGTACCGGGCGCGGGCCAGGGTACCGAGCGCACGCGGTCACCGCAGCTGGGCCGTGGCGGCGCCTGGCGCGGCCGACGGTGCCCGATCCGCGAAGGCCGCCTGCCTAGGCTCCGGGGACGGAGGCGGCGTGAGCACGAACCTCCGTCTCCGCACCAGGTGATCCAGGGAGGGACCCACATGAGCACTCGACGTTCGGTCGCGCTCGTCCTCGTCGCCGGGCTGTTGACGGCCGGCTCGGCCTGCAGCAGCAGCGGCGGCAAGACGCCGGACAAGGCCGGCTACGTGACGCAGGGCAACGCCATCTGTGCCGCCGGCAACGCGCGGCTGCAGGCGGTCGGCAAGACGATCGACACGAACAACCGGGCGGCCGTCGACCAGGCGGTCAAGGACAAGGTCGTGCCGGACATCCGCGGCCAGATCAAGGACCTGCGGGCGCTCGGCTATCCGAAGGGCGACAAGGACAAGCTGTCCGCGATCTACGACAAGGTCGAGGCCGAGCTCGACATCTGGGCGAAGGACCCGTCGAAGTCCAACGGCAGCACGGTGATGTCCGCCGCCAACAAGGAGCTCACCGCCTACGGGCTCAGCGAGTGCGGCAAGTGACGCCGGATCGGCGCCTTGCCAGGAGCAGGTAGGCTCGCTCCGTCCTGCGGAGGCTTCTGAAGGAGCAGCGCGTGCCCGCGACCGTCTTGGTCGGCACCCAGTGGGGCGACGAGGGCAAGGGGAAGTTCACCGACCTGGTCGCCAAGGAGATGCAGCTGGTCGTCCGCTACCAGGGTGGCCACAACGCGGGCCACACGCTGGTGGTGAACGGCGAGACGTTCGCGCTCCAGCTCGTGCCCAGCGGCATCCTCCACGACCACATCACGCCGGTGATCGGCAACGGCGTCGTCGTCGACCCGACGGTGCTGTTGGCCGAGCTGGACATGCTCGAGGCCAAGGGCATCGACACCAGCCGCCTCAAGGTCAGCGGCAACGCGCACCTGATCTTCCCGTACCACCAGGAGATCGACCGGCTGACCGAGCGGCGCCTGGGCAACGCCAAGCTCGGCACGACCAAGCGCGGCATCGGTCCGGCCTATGCGGACAAGGCAGCCCGGGTCGGCATCCGGGTGCAGGACCTGCTCGACCCCAAGATCTTCCGGGCGAAGCTCGACGTGGTCCTCAAGGAGAAGAACCAGCTCCTGGCCAAGGTCTTCAACCGGCTGCCCCTCGACGGCGACGAGATCGCCGCGCACTACCTCGACGAGTGCCGGCCCCGGCTCGAGCCGCACATCGCCGACACCGTGAGCCTGGTCCACGAGTCGCTCGAGCGGGGCGAGCACGTGCTGTTCGAGAGCGCTCAGGCCACGTTCCTCGACCTCGACCACGGCACCTATCCGTTCGTCACGTCGTCGAACCCGGTGGCCGGCGGCGTCTGCGTGGGCGCCGGCGTGGGGCCCCGCTATATCGACCGGGTCATCGGCGTGGCCAAGGCGTACGTGACCCGGGTCGGCACCGGCCCGTTCCCGACCGAGCTGGCCATCTCGGGCGACGCGGTGGGCGGCAAGGACCGCGAGCTGGCCGACGACGAGGAGATCCGCCTCGGTGACCATTTCGTCGACGTCGGCCACGAGTACGGCACCAACAGCGGCCGCCGGCGTCGGCCCGGGTGGTTCGACGCCGTGATGCTGCGGCAGGCCGTGCGGCTCAACTCGCTCTCCGAGCTCGCCGTCACGAAGCTCGACGTGCTCGACGCGCTCGACACGGTGAAGGTCTGCGTCGCCTACGACATCGGCGGCACCCGGCACACCCACCTGCCCTACCACCAGTCCGATCTGCACGCGGCCAAGCCCATCTACGAAGAGCTGCCCGGCTGGAACACCGACCTCACCGAGATCACCGAGAAGCACCAGCTGCCGCCGACCGCCGAGGCGTACCTCGCGTTCTTGGAGGAGCAGGTCGGGGTGCCGGTGCGGCTCGTGGGCACGGGGCCGGGCCGCGAGCAGTTCGTCCACCGCGGCGACTGATGCCGGTGCTGCGAGTCGTCGTCGTCGGGTCGGGCGGGCGCGAGCACGGCCTGGCCGAGGTGCTCGGGCGCACCGCCGACGTCATGGTCACGCCGGGCAACCCCGCGATCCCCGGCTCGGTGGACACGCGGCCCGAAGAGCTCGAGGCGGACCTGTTCGTGGTCGGTCCGGAGCAGCCCCTGGTCGACGGCCTGGCCGACCGTTTGCGGGCCCAGGGCAAGCGGGTGTTCGGGCCCGGTGCCGACGGTGCGCAGGTCGAGGGCTCGAAGGCATACATGAAGCAGCTGGTCGCGGAGGCCGGCGTCCCCACCGCCCGCTACGGCGTGTTCGACGACCTCGAGCCCGCACTGGCCTTCCTCCACACGTTGGGCGAGCTCTACGTGGTGAAGACCGATGGCTTGGCCGCAGGCAAGGGCGTGCTGGTGACGGCGTCTCGGGCCGAGGCCGAGGCCGACGTCCGCGACAAGCTCTCGGGCGCGGCCTTCGGTCCCGCCGGGCGGCGCGTCGTGATCGAGGAGGGGCTCGTCGGCCCCGAGGTGTCGCTGTTCGCCATCTGCGACGGCACGCGGGCCATCGCCTTGCAGCCCGCGCAGGACTTCAAGCGGGTCGGCGACGGCGACACCGGGCCCAACACCGGCGGCATGGGGGCATGGTCGCCCCTGCCGTTCCTGCCGGCCGGCTTCGCCGAGGACGTCATCGCCCGGTTCGTCGAACCGACCCTGGCCGCCCTGCGCCGCCGCGGCATCGACTACCGCGGCACGCTGTACGCCGGCTTGATCCTCACCGCCGACGGGCCGAAGCTCATCGAGTACAACGTCCGCTTCGGCGACCCCGACTCGCAGCCCGTGCTGCTGCGCCTGACGTCCGACCTCGTCGAGCTGCTGGTCGCCGCTGCGGACGGCGACCTCAGCGCGGCAGCGCCGCCGACGTTCGCCGACGACGTCGCCGTGCTCGTCGTCGCCACCAGCGAGGGCTACCCGACGGCACCTCGAACGGGCGACGTGATCGAGGGCATGGCGCGCGCCGCCGCGGTCAGCGGCGCCACCGTGCTCGCGGCTGGCGTCGCTCGGGACCCGGACGGCCGCCTGGTGACCGCCGGCGGCCGCGTCCTCGACATCGTCGGCCGTGGGCCCGACGCCCACGCGGCGCGGGCCAACGCGTACGAGGCGCTGGCTCACATCTCCTGGCCCGGCCTGCACCACCGCACGGACAT
>JAODBM010000198.1 GCA_025463985.1 Acidimicrobiales bacterium | reverse complement strand
GGGCTGGTCGCCGCGCTCGGCATCTACGGCGATGCCGCCGGCCCCGCCGGGCGCGGCGTCGCGTCGGCTGTCGGCCTCCTGGTCGGCGCGGCCCGGGGCGTCGCGCCGCTGCTCCTGATCGCGATCGGTGTCGTGCTGATCCGCGGCGGCCGGTCGGCCGATCCCGAGGCCCGGCCCGACGACCCGGTCGTCCTCGATCACCCGCTGGCCCACATCGCCGTCGGCACCACGCTGGTCGTCCTGGCCGGCCTCGGCCTCGTCCACCTCGCCCGGGGGGCGCCCAGCCTCCATGCCGGGCGCCATGTCCTGGCCGACAGCGGCGGCTACGTCGGCGCCCTCGTGGGCGCGCCGCTGCGGTCGGCCCTGGGGAGCTGGGGCGCGTCGCTCGTGCTCGTCGTGGTCGGCTTGGCCGGCGCGCTGATCGTCACCCGCACCACGCTGCGGGTGGTCGCAGGCCGCACGGCCGCCAGCGTCGCGGCGGGGGTCCGTCCCGTCGGCGGCGCGGTGCGCCGAGCCGTCGGCACCCTGTTCCGCATCGGCGAGGGCGCCGCGGACGGTCCCGCGGTCGGGCGGTCCGACGACGGCCCGGTCATCGCCGGCGACGTCTACGACCAGGACCTCGATCCTGCGCCCACGCCGCCGAAGGCCAAGCGAGCCCGTCCGTCCAAGGTGCCGATGCCGGCGCCCGACGCTGACCCGAACGTCCCCGTCCAGCAGCTGGAGATCGATCTGGGCCCGGGCGCGAAGCCATCGGCGTGGAAGCTGCCACCGATCAAGCTGCTCGACCGCTCCGGGTCGCAGGCCATCAACCGCCAGCTCGTCGAGGAGACCGGCCGCAGCCTCGAGCACGCCCTCGCCGAGCACGGCGTCGAGACCCGCCTCGTGGGCATGACCGTCGGGCCCACCGTCACCCGCTTCGAGCTCGAGCTCGGGCCCGGCGTCAAGGTCGCCCGGGTCACCAGCCTTCACAAGGACATCGCCTACGCCATGGCCACCCCCGACGTGCGCATCCTGGCGCCGATCCCGGGCAAGCAGGCCATCGGCGTCGAGATCCCCAACGTGCGCAAGCAGCTGGTCACCGTGGGCGACATCCTGGCCAGCAGCGAGGCCAGCGCCGCCACCCACCCGCTCGAGGTGGCCATCGGCCGCGACATCGACGGGCGCGCCGTCATGGCCAACCTGGCGTCGATGCCCCACATCCTCATCGCGGGGGCCACAGGCGCCGGCAAGTCGTCGTGCCTCAACTCGCTCCTCACGTCGATCCTGATGCGCTCGACCCCCGACCAGGTGCGGATGATCCTCGTCGACCCCAAGCGGGTCGAGATGGGCCAGTACAACAAGCTGCCCCACCTGCTCACCGAGGTCGTGACCAACCCGAAGAAGGCGGCCAACGCGCTGGCCTGGGCGGTGCGGGAGATGGAGCGCCGCTACGACCTGCTCGCCGAGTGCGGCTTCCGTGACATCACCGGCTACAACGCCGCCTACGACCGCGGCGAGCTGGTGGACCCCCACGCCGAGCTGCTGGGGCCCGACGCCGAGAGCACCACCACCTACCACCGCCTGCCGTTCATCCTCGTGGTGATCGACGAGCTGGCCGACCTCATGATGGTCGCGGCGCGCGACGTCGAGGAGTCGATTTGCCGCCTGGCGCAGATGGCCCGCGCCGTCGGCCTGCACCTCGTGATCGCCACGCAGCGCCCGTCGGTCAACGTGATCACCGGCCTCATCAAGGCCAACGTGCCGGCCCGTCTCGCCTTCGCCGTCTCCAGCGCCACCGACAGCCGAGTCATCCTCGACCAGGTCGGCGCCGAGCGCCTGCTCGGCAAGGGCGACATGCTTCTGCTCGGCCCCTCCTCATCGGTGGCCCAGCGCATCCAGGGCTCGTGGGTGACCGAGGCCGAGGTGCGCACGGTGGCCGCGCACTGGAAGCGCCAAGCGCCTCAGCTCGACTACGACGAGCAGGTCCAGGGCAGCGAGGACGCGGGCGGCGGCACCGCGGGCGGCACGTCGGGCGGTGGCAGCGGCGATGGAGACGACGACGACCTGCTGGCCCAGGCCACCGAGCTGGTCGTGCGCAGCCAACTCGGATCCACGTCGATGCTCCAGCGCAAGCTGCGGGTCGGCTTCGCCCGGGCCGGCCGCCTGATGGACCTGCTCGAGCAGCGTGGCATCGTGGGCCCCTCGGAGGGATCCAAGGCGCGCTCCGTGCTCATGACGCCCGACGAGCTCGACGGCGGTGGCGGCGGGGCCGGCCACGCGTCGTCGGTCGCCGACGCCGGGCTCGACTGACCGACCGACCAGGGGGCGCGATGGCCAGGGACGACCTCGAGGACGAGCGGTTCGCGTTGATCGCGGAACGCCGTCACAGCCTGGCTGACTTCTTCCGCACGCTGCCCGACAGCGGCTGGCGGGCGCCCAGCCTGTGTGGGGGATGGACGGTCCGCGAGGTGGCCGGCCACCTCTGCGCGCCGCTGCTCATCAGCACCCCGAAGTTCGCGTGGGAGATCGTGCGGTGCGCGGGCTCGATCGATCGGACGCTCGACCGCCTCGCGCGTCGCTATGCCCAGCTGCCGACCGACCAGCTCAGCGACGTGCTGGACGAGCATGCCGACGACCGGTTCACGCCGCCCGGGTACGGCGCGATCGCGCCGCTCACCGACAACGTGATCCACACGCTCGATGTGCGCTGGTCGCTCGACGCCCGCGAGCCGATCCCGGAACGCTCGGCCCGCATGGCACTCGACTTCATGGTCTCCCCAAAGGCCAAGGCCTTTGGCGGCGGGCGGGCGGCCGGCCTCCGCTGGGCCACGACCGACCTCGACTGGTCCGCAGGAGCCGAGGGCGACCCGGCCGTGTCGGGGCCCGCCGACGCCGTGCTGCTCGTGCTGAGCGGCCGGCGGGCCGGCCTCGACGAGGTCACGGGCTCCGGCGCGACGGTGGCTGCCGAACGGTTGGCCCGGTAGGCCCGGCCCGAGCGTCCCTCGAACCGGCGGACAGGCCCGCACCGCGGTAGAACCCGCCGATGACCGATGCCCGCCTGCTCGCCTCCGACCTGCTCTTCCCCGAGGGGCCGGTGTGCCTCGACGATGGCTCCGTGCTCTTCGTCGAGATCGCCGGCCCGGCCGTGAGCGTCGTTGCTCCCGACGGCACCAAGACCGTGCTCACCGATGCCATCGCCGGCCCGAACGGTGCCGCCCTCGGGCCGGACGGCGCCGTCTACATCTGCGACAACGGCGCCAGCTACGAGTTCCTCGACCTCGGCGGGATGCTCGTCAGCGGCGGCGTGCCGCCGGCATGGACGGGTGGTGCGATCCAGCGGCTCGATCCCGCCACCGGCGACCTGCGCACGCTCTACACCGAGTGCAACGGGAAGCCGTTGCGATCACCCAACGACCTCGTGTTCGACGAGGCAGGCGGCTTCTGGTTCACCGACCACGGGGTGCGCAAGGGCCGGTCCAGCGACCGGACCGGCGTCTACTACGCGAGCATCGACGGCGGCTCGATCCGCGAGGTCTTGTTCCCGCTCGACGCGCCGAACGGCGTGGGCTTGGCGCCGGACGGCCGCACCCTCTACGTCGCGGAGACCCATACCGGCCGAGTGTGGGCGTGGGACGTGCCCGAGCCCGGCGTCGCGGTCGGGCCGAACCCGCTCGGGCCGGCCGGAGGGCGCCTGCTCGCCGGCCTTCCCGGCCACCAGCTCCTCGACTCCCTCGCGGTCGACGGCGATGGCTGGGTCAACGCGGGCACGTTGCTCAACGGTGGGATCACGTCGATCTCGCCCGACGGCTCCGAGATCCAGCACACGCCGCTCGACGATCTCATGGTCACCAACATCGCGTTCCGCGGCGAGTCACCCGTGGCCGTGGTGACGTGCTCGGCCACCGGACGCCTCGTCGAGCTCGACTGGCCCCGACCCGGCCTGCGCCTGCCGTTCAGCCGCTGACCAGCCGCCCGTCAGCGCACGCCGAGCGCGATGACGAAGATCATCGAGTTCAGGGCCACGATGAACCCGGCGAGCTGCCAGGTCATCACGCGGACGTTTCGCTCGAGATCGCCCCGCACGTCATGGCCGAAGGCGATCTGTGCGGTGGCGAGCTCGAGGACACGGGCGTGCATCGCGCCGAACGCGGCGCTGAAGTCGGCGCGCTGTGCGCCGATCGCGTCCTTGAGGTCGGCGCGCTGTGTGCCGATCGCGGCGGTGAGATCGGTGCGGACGCCGGCGATCTCGGTGCGGACGTCGGCGATCGCGTCCTTGAGCTCGGTGCCCTGTGTGCCGATCGCGGCGGTGAGATCGGTGCGGACGCCGGCGATCTCGGTGCGGACGCTGGCGATGTCGGTGCGGACGCTGGCGATCTCGGTCTTGAGCTCGCTGCGGAGGTCCGCGATCTCGGTCTTGAGCTCGGTGCGGACGTTGGCGATGTCGACCTTGAGCTCGCTGCGGACGCCGGCGATCTCGGTGCGGAGGCCCGCGATCTCGGTGCGGAGCTCGGCGGTCGTGACGCGGACCAGCTCCTTGGTGGCGGGCTCATCGCCCTCACGGGTGGGGAAGTTCGAGAGCATCTCTTGGAGTGCCTCGTGCCCGAGATGCGGCTCCCAGGCTTGGTAGATGGTGGAACGGGACTTCTCGCTCAGCACCACAGGGTGCCTCCTCGCGCGTGCGGATGCGTTGGCGGTGGGGGAAGCGGGGAGGCGGCTTACCCGGGGGCACACGTGGGGAAACGCTTGTGTCGGTGGGCCAGGACGGGGCTCGCCTGGGAGCGGATGGGGGCGCGCCGGTAGCGTTGGTCCGCTATGGCCCGCCGCTTCTACGTCGAGACCCTCGGCTGTCCGAAGAACCAGGTGGACTCGGACAAGCTGACCGGGTCGCTGCTCGCCGACGGCATGCTGCCCGTCGACGACGCCGGCGCGGCTGATCTGGTGGTGGTCAACACCTGTGCGTTCATCGAGGAGGCGCGGCAGGAGTCCGTCGACGCGATCCTCGCCCTGGCGGAATCGAAGGCGGACGGCGCCCGCCTCGTGGTCACCGGGTGCATGGCCGAGCGCTACGGCAGCGAGCTCGCAGTGGCGCTGCCGGAGGTCGATCTCGTCGCCGGGTTCGGTGTCGCCCTGCAGCCCGCGCTGGTTGGCGCCGCCGCGCCGGAGCCGGGGTCCGCCGGCACTGCCGTGCACATCGGGCGGAAACCGCCGACTCCGGCCGCGCCCGCGTTCGACCTGTTGAACCTGCCCCGGCCGCGCTCGCCGCGTCCGTGGGCCTACGTCAAGATCGCCGAGGGCTGCGACCGCGCGTGCGGGTTCTGTGCGATCCCGTCGTTCCGTGGCAAGCAGCGGTCACGGCCGATCGACTCGGTGCTGGCCGAGATCGACCAGCTCGACGCGTCCGAGATCGTCTTGGTCGCCCAAGACCTCGCCGCGTACGGGCGGGACCAGGGCGTCGGCGAGCGTTCGATCGTGGCCCTGGTCGAGGCGGCGGCCGCACGGGTGCGGCGTGTGCGCCTGCTCTACCTGTATCCCTCGGACCTCACCGATGCCCTGATCGATGCGATCGGTGCGACCGGTGTGCCGTACTTCGACCTGTCCCTCCAGCACGTCTCGCGTCCGCTCGTGCGCCGGATGCGCCGGTGGGGCGATGGCGAGGTCTTCCTCGCCCGCATCGCCGACATCCGGAAGCGCGAGCCACAGGCGGCGTTCCGGTCCAACTTCATCGTCGGGTATCCCGGCGAGACCGAGCACGACCACGACCAGCTGCTCTCGTTCGTCGCCGAGGCAGACCTCGATTGGTGCGGCTTCTTCGCGTACTCGCGAGAGGAGGGCACCTTCGCGGCGCAGCTCGACGGTGCGGTCGAGCCGTGGCTCGTGCACGAGCGGTTGGCCGAGCTGCGCGAGCTGCAGGATTCGATCACTGCACGCAAACGTGACGAACTGATCGGTTCAACAGTCGAAGTGCTCGTGGACGCCCCTGGCCAAGCCCGCTCCCATCGCGAGGCACCGGAGATCGACGGCATCATCGTGGTCCCGGACCATCTCGCGCCGGGTACCTACGCCACGCTGACCGTGACCGGAGCCCTCGGGCCCGACCTCGAGGCCTCGTGAGTGACCGCTGAGCTCCCGGACCATCCGTCGATCGTTCCGCTGACCGACGAGGAGCGCTACGGGCCTGGCGCGCTCCTCACGCCGGCCAACGCCATCACGATCATCCGGCTGCTCTTGTCGCCGGCGCTGCTGGTGATGATCCTGCGGGAGCCGTCGTCGTGGGCGGCGGTGTCGTTCTGGATCGCGCTGGCGGTGACCGACGGTGTCGATGGCGCGCTGGCTCGGCGCTTCGGCACCACCCGCTCGGGGGCCTTCCTGGATCCGTTGGCGGACAAGGTGCTCGTGCTGGGTGCGATGTTCGCGCTCGTTGCCGCCAACCGCTTCTGGGTGCTGCCGGTGGGCCTGATCACGATCCGTGAGGTGGCCATCAGCCTGTTCCGCACTCGCCTCGGGCGTCAGGGTCTGGCCGTGCCCGCGCGACCCTTGGCCAAGGTCAAGACGTTGGTGCAGGAGCTGGCCGTCGGCGCGGCGCTGCTCCCGCCGACCGGCGACCACCCGCTGCTGGCAGTGGCCCTCCTCTGGACGGCCGTGGTGCTCACGCTCGTCACCGGTGCGCACTACCTGATCGACGGGCGCAGCGCCGCGACGCGGCTCGGCCGCCGCGTCGCCACCTGAACCACCGCACCGGCGCGGGCGCCGAGCTCTTGCGGCGCTGCGGGCCGCGTCGGCCTGCTGCTCCGTGGCCCGGGGCATGGCGGCATGGCGGCCGGCCAGCCGGGCTGGAACGATGGGCCGCCCGCGAGTGACGGCGAGGAGCCGAGGATGACCGACGACGAGGCCCGGAGTGATCCGCTCGCACCCACGCGACGAGCGCTGCACAGCGTGGCCGAGCACGTCCTTGCGGCCGACCTGCATCGTTGGAACGGGCGGATCGGCCTGCGGGTCACGCCCGGGGGGTTCGGCACCCCGCTCGTCGACACTCCCGCGGGGCCGCGCCGATCGCGCGTCGAGGGCACCGATCTGGTGCTCGAAGTGGGAGACGACGTTCGGCGGGAGCCGCTCACCACGCTCGGCGCCGCGGCCGATCTGCTCGACGTCGCGCTGGGCGCCCCCGCGGGGCTCTACGAACCGACGACCCCTGCCGATCCCGACGCGTCGATCGCGCTCGACGCCGAGGTCGTGCGACGCATCGCCGAGTGGTTCGGCCTCGTCGACCACGCGCTGAGGGTCTTCGCCGCGGGCGTGCCGGAAGACGAGCCCAGCGAGATCCAGCTGTGGCCTGAGCACTTCGACCTGGCCCTGACCGCGTCCGAGGTCAACTACGGCGGCTCACCTGGCGACGAGGAGCACCTCGAGCCCTACCTGTACGTCGGCCCGTGGACGGTCCCCAGCGATCCGTTCTGGGATGAGGCCTTCGGCGCCTCCCGACCGTGGTCGCGCGTGACCTCGGCCACCGAGGCCGTGGGGTTCTTCCACGTGGCCCGCGACCTCGCCCGCAACACGGCCGGCTGAACCGTGCCGGAGGTGGGGCTGGGGGCTCGTAGCCTGCGCCCGTGAGCGATCGACGGGAACGAGCCAGCACCACCCGATCAGATGGCGGTGGCCGACGATGAGGTGCGAGGTCGTCGCCGTCGGGACCGAGCTGCTGCTGGGGCAGATCGTCGACACCAACTCGTCGTGGATCGGCGAGCAGCTCGCGCTGGCCGGGATCGACTCCTACTTCCAGACCAAGGTCGGCGACAACCACGCGCGCATCGTGGCCGCCTTCCGCCAAGCACTCGAGCGCAGCGATGCGGTGATCGTCTGCGGCGGGCTCGGACCGACCCAGGACGACATCACCCGCCAGGCGATCGCGGAGGTGATGGGGGTGGACCTCGAGCTCGACGACGAGGTCGCGGCCCGCATCGAGGCCATGTTCGGATCGCGTGGGCGCCGGATGCCGATGAACAACTTGCTGCAGGCCGAGGTTCCGGTCGGCGCGACGGCGATCTTGGATCCGTTCCCGGGCACCGCGCCGGGGCTGTTGTGCCCGATCGGCGACAAGGTGCTCTACGCCGTGCCCGGCGTGCCCTACGAGATGCGCGCCATCGTCGAGCAGGCGATCATCCCGGACCTGCGGGCCCGGGCCGGCGTGACCGCCACCATCCGCAGCCGCACGTTGCGGACCTGGGGCGAGAGCGAGTCCGGTCTGGCCGAGCGGCTCGCGGGCCGCATCAAAGCGCTCGATGTAGCCGGCAACCCGACGATCGCCTTCCTGGCCAGCGGCATCGAGGGCCTCAAGGTGCGCATCACGGCGAAGGGCAGCGACGACGCCGCGGCCGACGCGCTCCTCGACGCCGAGGAGGTCGAGCTGCGGGCGCTGCTCGGCGAGCTCGTGTTCGGGCTCGACGACGAGAACATGGAGCAGGCGGTCCTCGCCATGCTGGAGCAGCGGGGGCTCACGCTCGGCCTGGCCGAGTCGCTGACCGGCGGGCTCATCGCGGCCCGGCTCTGCGACGTCCCGGGGGCGAGCGCGGTCCTCCGGGGGTCGATCGTCGCCTACGCCAGCGACGTGAAGCACGACGTGCTGGGCGTCCCCGAGGGTCCGGTGGTGTCGGACACAGCCGTCGAGGCCATGGCGGCCGGGGCCCGGCGCGTGCTCGGCTCTGACATCGGCTTGGCGGTGACCGGCGTGGCCGGCCCCGACGGTCAGGAGGGCCACGAGCCCGGAACGGTGTTCATCGGCATCGACCTCGGTGCCCTGGGCGCCGGTCCGACGTCGCTGGCGTCGCGCCTGCCCGGTGATCGTCAGCGCGTGCGCGAGTTCACGGTGATCACGGCCCTCGGCGCCTTGCGTCAGCAGCTGCTCGGCGTGGACGGACCGGTCGGGCTGGGCTGACCCGCTCGTCCGACCCCGTCAGCGCCCGACCGCGGCGATGGCCAGCTCGCGGAAGGCCTGCGCGGCGGGGGAGAGCGTGCCGGTGCGCCGGACGAGGACGATCGATCGGCGGATCGCCGGCGACAGGCGAGCGACGACCGCGCCCTGAGCCTCGGCCCGGCGCGCCAGGGGTTCGGGGAGGAGCGAACCGCCGGCGCCGGCGAGGACGAGCGGCACGATCGCTTCGCGGTGATCCGACTCGACCGCGATCTCGGCGGCGATGCCCGCGGCGGCCAGCGCGTCGCTCACGAGGCGCCGCGTCGACGTGCCGGTGGGCGTGGTGATCAGCGGAACGCCCGCCAACCGAGCGATGGGGAGCCGGCGGCCCGACGGCACGACCGTGCCCGGTGGCAGCACCGCCAGGAGCTCTTGGTCGAGCAGGTGATCGGTCGCGAGCGCGGGCTCGTCGACCGGCGCCTCGCCGAGGCCCACCTCGCACACGCCCGTGCGCAGCAGGTCGAGCACGGCGCTCGCGTCCTCGGGCTCGGTGATGCGCACGGTGACCTGCGGGTGCTGGCGTCGGAAGGCGCCCACAAGGTCGACGAGCGGCTCGACCACGAGCGTGGGGAGGGCGACGATGTCGAGCCGCCCGGCGGTCAGACCGGCGACGGCAGCGACGGCCGACCGTGCGCTCTGCGCGTCCCGCAGCAGTTGGCGGGCGGGAGCCAAGAACGCCTCGCCGGCGGGCGTGAGCCGCACCTTCCGGCCGAGGCGGTGGAACAGGTCGATGCCCAGCTCACGCTCGAGCGCCCGCACGGCCTGCGACAGCGCCGGCTGGCTGACCGGCACGGCGGCGGCGGCTTTGGTGAACCCGCCCTGGTCCACGATCTGGACGACGTACTCCACCTGGCGAAGATCCATAAGTTAAGCCTATAGGTTTGATACAAAGAACCTGTTGGACCTATCAGAGGATCGATGGTCTCCTGCAGAGGTGCCCATGCACCTGCTCCTCCCGGTCCTGCTCGTCGGCGCCGGCGTGGGCTTCCTGGGCGGGCTGCTCGGCAAGGGCGGGGCCGCCATCGCCACACCGCTCCTGGTGGCGGTCGGCATCCCGCCCATGATCGCCGTGGCCGCGCCGCTGCCCGCCACCCTGCCGGCGACGCTGTTCGCGGCCGACGGCTACCGCCGGAGCGGCATGGTCGACTGGCAGGTCGTGCGCTGGTCCCTGATCGCCGGGGTCCCCGCCACGATCACCGGCGCGCTGCTGACCCGCTGGGTGTCGGGGGGTGCCCTGGTGCTGGTCACCGACGCCGTGATCGCGGGGCTCGGCGTTCGGATGTTGCTGCGCCCGGCGTCGAACAGCGAGATCGCCGGCCCCGAGCCGACCCGGGCCCGCATCCTGGCCGTGGCTGCGGTGTCGGGCGCGGCTGCCGGGCTCCTGGCCAACAGCGGTGGCTTCCTGTTGGCGCCGCTCTTCGTGGCCGTGCTCGGGCTGCGCGTGAAGCCCGCGTTCGGCACCTCGCTGGCGGTGGCCGCGGTCCTGGCCGTTCCCGGCACGTTGGT